>NZ_VOZO01000002.1:0-380519 GCF_013419715.1 Acinetobacter sp. YH12063
GGATAATCTTTTTCAGATTCAATCAATAATTGAACCGCTCTATCTCTGATTTCAGGGGTGTATTTTACTTTTTTCATCGGGACATTCTCTCAAGAAAAGTGGTCTCCGACAAACCCGGTACGGTTCAGGGCGAGCAAAACCACAGCATTGGCTTGTGAAAACTTAGTTTTGGCTTTACGTGCCTATGGTTTTGACAGTTGTATGATGGAAGGTTTTGATGAACCTTTGGTCAAGAAAATTTTAGGTTTAAACAATCAACAATATCCTGTGATGGTGATTGGTGCTGGTGAACGTGCAGAAGATGGCGTGTTCTTCCCACAATATCGTTTTGATCGTAATTTATTTATTCAGAATGTTTAAAAGCAGAACCGATTCATTAGCATACATAACTTGTGTAATTCGAACAGCGATTAGTTTTAAGTGATAGGTAAGTCCCTTCTCCCTTTGGGAGAAGGTTAGGATGAGGGGAAAGATAATCATATAAATCCTCTCCCTAACCCTCTCTTTTAGAAGGAGAGGGAACTTTCATTGTGAATTAAAAATTTATATTCACCATTTGAATAAACTCAAAGGCTGGCTCTTCATAGGGATGGCTCACCTTTAAAGCCCTCACAACAGCACTCGCCTTCTCTTCAGGCACAATGGTTTCCACTCGCCATTCAGGAATTTGCTCCAAAGCGTTCAACTCACCAATAAACGGATTTGCACCTTTTACGGGTTTAAACTGCCCTGTACCTAACACCTGCCAAGCGCAGTGTTCATAGTTGCCTATACCACCTGCACCTGCTTCAAATACGGCAAGTTTGGTAGATTCAAGATGTGATTCTGGGACGTAGTAGATCAGTTTAAGCATTATCAGTTTCTAATTTATCAAGTTTGACTTTTATAGCATATAGCTTTGAATATGCCTCTAACCCACCCATAATTTCACTTTTTTTAGTATCAAAGTCTACAACTGGTGTTTGATTACCTTTATATAATTTAATTACTTCATCATTTAATGCAATATACAAAAAATGTGGTTTATCACTATTACTAAAATCATCACCTACTTTTTTTGGTTCTTTATGAATAATGCATAATTCATTATATTGTCCAACCATTATTATATTTAGAGCTCTTGAAAGATCACTTTTTAAATCATCAATAACATCAAACTTCTCTACATCATTAACTAAATTCAAAAAATGATCAACTCTCTCATCTACTGCATTATTACTTCCGAATCCACCAGAATTGTTAATACTTTTTTCAACTAAAATTCTAAATAATACTGTTCTCGCTTCTTTCAACTCTTCTATAGTTTTCTCAGCTTCCGATCTTAATTCTTTTAATTTGACTCCATTTCCTGCAATCGAAAACTCCTGCACCTCTGCAGCGAAAGCGATAATCAGTCCAATTACAGCAAATCCAAAGCTAAAAGCAACAAATTCAGCCCCCGATATTTTCTCTAGAAAAATTAAAAGCCATAAGCCACAGGCTATTCCGAGCAAACCGACAACAAAGCCAAATACTGTATTTCCTTTTAATCTGTTGTTTTTTGTTTTCAATGTTTAACTCATAAATTTTATATTTAATACATGATAACAAAAGAAAAAAAATAATTACTAATATTTAATCACATGGCTAGCGACATGAATGTCGCCTTAGACAGCGGGATAGGATGTCCCATCAGTCTAACAAAAGGGTTTTGTTACTTTTGGCCTGTCAAAATAAAAAGAATCTCAAAATAAAAAAACCGCCTCACGGCGGTTTCTATATTTCAAATATTACATCTGCAACGCATAACCCAAAACTAAAAACACTAACTGCAAACACACGACTGCACCAAAAAGCTTCCAGCCCTTTTTACGCAGTGCAGACTTATCTACTGCCGAATAATCTACTGTTTTAATCATGTCATCACCTCATCATGAGTGTCGATACTGAACTCGTTTAGTTATCCATCTTTCTTTTATTTTGTATAGCTATTGTGCATAAATTACACACTAGCATGTTTCCACAAATATAAAAGCAAAATCTAAACCAAGTTCAGCATGGGAGACTGCAAAAGTTGCAGACACAAAAAACCACCAAATAGGTGGCATAATAATGAGGCATCTTAACCAATGTTTTAATATTTTTCCATAAGGTAAAATTAAGACATTATTTTACAATATTATTTATTACATAGATTACTGTTAGCCAATGTCATTACAGTTCCATCCAAAGCCTGACTAAATGCTAAATGCGCTTTAAAACGTATTTTAGTATTCATGGTAATTGCACTGATATCTTTAACAACCGTCATTGCTTTCGGCAAAGTATCTACAGGAAACCGCTCATAAATACACCCTATCGCACGTGATTTCTCAAATGAAATCTGTTTAACCTGTACTAGGTTCTGTTTATCTACTAATAGGCTCTTTTGTAATTGCACCGCATATTGGCTGACTGCCCTTTGCTGCTCTATCTGCTTAAAATTTTGAGTGATATAAAGATCAATATCATCACGGATACCATTCAGATCTGTATCCGAACCCATTAAATTGTGATCAGTATTCAGTTGAAGTTGTCCGCTTCTTTTTTCCACTTCATTGAGCTGTACAACATTCTGTCGCCACATATACGCTTCACAGCCATTCAGAAAAATAATACTCGGAATAACAATAAGGGGAATTTTTACTAATTTTTGTAGATTCATAAGTTATCTATATTTTTATTTTAGCAACTCATCTTAAACGAAAAGCTGAACCTTTTAAAACACTGAACGTTGAGTATTTCTTCGCCATAAAAAAAGCCCCTTTCGGGGCTTTTTAAATTTTTGATTAAATCAATTAACCAATAAATTTACGTGCATTACGGAACATACGTAACCAAGCACCGTCTTGATCCCAATCTTCAGGTTTCCAAGAGTGCTGAATCGCACGGAAGTTACGTTCAGGGTGCGGCATCATAATCGTTGCACGGCCGTCTTTAGACGTTACACCTGAAATCGCTTCTGGTGAACCGTTCGGGTTCATTGGGTAATGCTGTGTTGGGTTGCCTTGGCTATCTACATAACGCAAGATCACTTGATCACCTGCATTCAATGCTGCAATGTTTTCCGCGCTAGCAACCACACGGCCTTCACCATGTGCAACAGCGATAGGAAGAATCGAACCTTCCATACCTTCTAACAATACAGAATTTGATTTTTCAACGCGTACGTTTACAGCACGCGCTTCAAACATCTCTGAAGTATTGCGGTGGAAACGAGGCCAAGCTTCTGCACCCGGAATGAGTGGTGCAAGCTGAGACAGCATTTGACAGCCGTTACAAATACCTAGAGAGAAAGTTTCATCACGGTTGAAGAATTTCTCAAATTGGTCACGAAGTTTAGGATTGAATAATACTGATTTAGCCCAACCGCCGCCTGCGCCCAATACGTCACCGTAAGAGAAACCGCCACATGCCACTAAACCTTCAAAGTCATCAAGACTGATACGGCCAGCAAGCAAGTCGCTCATGTGTACGTCTACAGTGTTGAAGCCGACTTTATCGAATGCAGCAGCCATTTCTACATGACCATTTACACCTTGTTCACGCAGAATCACCATGTTTGGACGGCGTTCATTGATGTACGGTGCTTCGATTGGCTCGTTCAAATCAAATGTTGGTTTTGCAATTAAACCTGCATGTGATTTGTCTGCGATTAACGCATATTCTTGATCCGCAGTTTCTACGTTGTCACGCAGACGTTGGATTTGATGCGACACTTCAGTCCAAGCTTGCTGTAATTCAGCACGGTCTAAGCTCAAACCATTTACAGTTAAAGTATCTGTATCGTTTACAGTACCCACAACCGCAATTGCATCGCGCAATGAAGACGCTGCAACTTCAGCTTCTAATGCAGCCCAATCCGCTTTGCTGATTTGAAGCACTGCACCAATTTCTTCTGCAAACAAGCTTGCAGTCGATTGATCTTCAAGTGCCACACCTAAACGTGAAGCAAACATCATTTCTGCAACAGTTGCCAATAGACCACCATCACCGATGTCATGGTAAGCCTTGATTAGACCACGGTTGTTCCAGTCTTGAACCAATGCAAAGAATGCTTTGAAGTCATCGAAGCTGTCTACGTCAGGTGTAACAGAACCGATTGCTTTATAAACCTGAGCAAGGATCGAACCGCCTAGACGGAATTGACCTTTAGAAAGATCGATACGTACCAGTACAGACTCGATGTTTTTAAGTTCAGGTGTAAGTGTTTTGCGAACATCAGTCACAGGTGCAAATGCTGTGATCACGCCTGACATTGGAGAAGTTACCGACTTGTCTTCGCCTTCGTCATTCCAAGTAGTACGCATAGACAATGAGTCTTTACCTACTGGAATTGCGATACCTAATGCAGGACACATTTCCATACCGATGGCTTTAACACCTTCGAATAGCGCTTGGTCTTCACCTTGTTGACCTGCAGCAGCCATCCAGTTTGCAGACAATTTAATATCGCTGATCTGGTCGATTTTTGCAGACATGATATTTGAAATTGATTCTGCTACAGATAAACGTGCAGAAGCAGCAGGATTGAGCAATGCAACTGGTGGACGTTCACCCATTGCCATCGCTTCACCTGTATAACCGACAAGGCTCGTCGTTGTTACTGCAGCATCCGCTACAGGCACTTGCCACTTACCGACGAACTGATCACGTGCAACCATACCGGTAATTGAACGGTCACCAATGGTGATTAGGAATGATTTAGAAGCAACTGTTGGATTTTTCAAGACGCGGTAAATCGCATCTTTCAGATCGGTGACTTGTGCCGCAGCAAAGTCATCCCCTTTACGTTCAATCGTTTCGTATGAACGGCTCATACGCGGTGTACCGCCAAGCATCACTTGCATTGGCATATCCACAGCTTTGTTTTCAAACAGTGGATCGTTCACAGTCAATTGACGCGCTTCAGTTGCTTCACCTAATACGGCGAATGGGCAGCGCTCACGTGCACATAGTGATTCAAATAATTCTAAAGAGCTTGGACGGATGGCCAATACATAACGCTCTTGCGCTTCGTTCGACCAGATCTCCATTGGAGACATGCCTTTTTCCAATGATGGAATTTTACGAAGATCAAGAATTGCACCTAACTCATGATCGTTCACAAGTTCAGGCATTGCATTTGAAATACCGCCCGCACCCACGTCATGTACAGACACGATTGGGTTATGATCTTCCATGCGCCAGCATGCATCAATCACTTCTTGGCAACGGCGTTCCATTTCTGGGTTTTCACGCTGTACAGATGCGAAATCTAGGTTTTCACCTAACTTACCGCTGTCTACAGAAGACGCAGCACCGCCGCCTAGACCGATCAACATTGCAGGACCGCCAAGTACGATTAAAAGATCGCCCGGTTGGATTGCATCTTTTTCAACATGGTCAGGACGGATGTTACCGTAACCGCCAGCAATCATAATTGGCTTATGGAAACCTTTTACGTCGCCATTTACATTTTGTTCAAAGGTACGGAAGTAACCATTTAAAGCAGGACGACCGAATTCGTTGTTAAACGCAGCACCACCCAATGGGCCTTCAATCATAATTTGAAGCGGAGATGCCATACGAGACGGCTTGCCGTAGTTTTCTTCCCAAGGCTGTTCAAAGCCCGGAATGTTCAAGTTAGAAACAGTGAAACCTGTTAAACCTGCTTTTGGCTTACCGCCACGGCCTGTTGCACCTTCATCACGGATTTCACCGCCTGAACCTGTCGCAGCACCCGCAAATGGCGCAATTGCTGTCGGATGGTTATGCGTTTCCACCTTCATTAAGATGTGAGCAGCTTGGCTCTTATATTTATAAACGTGCTGACCTGTTTCTTCGTCTTTTTTCGGATAGAAACGTTGAGTGTCAAAGCCCACGATCACTGATGCGTTGTCTTTATATGCAGACAAAACATCATCTGGAGATTCTTTATACGTGTTTTTAATCATTTGGAACAATGACAATGGCTGAACTTCGCCATCAATTGTCCATTCAGAACCAAAGATTTTATGACGGCAGTGCTCAGAGTTTGCTTGAGCAAACATCATCAATTCGATGTCATGCGGGTTACGGCCAAGCTTGTTAAACGCTGCAACTAAATAATCAATTTCTTCGTCAGATAGTGCAAAACCAAACTCAGAGTTTGCTTTCACTAAAGCTTCTTTGCCTTGACCTAAAATATCAATTGCATTTAGCGGCTTTGGTTCAGTTTCAGAGAACAACGCAGTCGCTTCTTCAATTTGATTGAACACGCTTTCTGTCATGCGGTCATGCAATGCCAGTTTTACTTCATCAGAAACAGCATTTACGCCCTTCAAAGTAAATAAAACACCGCGTTCAAGGCGATGAACCGGTGTATTACAGTTGGCAAAAATATCTGTTGCCTTGGACGACCACGGAGAAATTGTCCCGACGCGTGGCGTCACTAATATTTGGACTTCATCACTTGCAGCTTGGCGCAGTTCAAAAGATTGACCATCGTTTAAAAGCTGTAAAGCAGATTGCTGTTGTTGCTCATTCAGCGCTTGGTCAAATAAATAAACCAATTGGCTTTCAATTGCTTGAACAGAACTAATCGAAGATAGACGTGTTAATAGTTGCGTTTTCTTAAAAGAAGAGTGTGCTGGTGCACCGGCCACGATAAACATGCTGATTTTGGCTCCACGGGCTGGTCTTTTGAACCAAGCCGCAATGTGACTTGAAGAGAGCGCATATTCTACTGCGTATTGGTGAAATCAGCTAGATAGCAAAACACGTTTCTCAGCATAATTCCTATAATAAATACTAAGAATTCCTTTATTTTCAGTTAAAAAAATTGAATGTTTAAGTTTGACAGAATGTGTTGATAGCAATATTAAGAATACTCATAACATTGAAATATTTTATAATATTTCCTTACTTCAAAGAATAGACCTACAACATATCTATTAAAAAATGCACTTGGAAACCAAGTAATTCGATTAACTAAGATAAAACCTCCTATAACTAAAAGGCCACCCATGGGTAGCCTTTTAGTCAATTTATTTTAAGTATTATGGGCGTGGTGTTCCATTTGACTGAACTGCATTTTTAACTTTATTCAGACCATTACCCAAAATATCTGTTATTGCTCGACTATTGGTTTTTTGATTAAGCAGATTTATATCATCTAGACTATTGTTCACATTGGACGTAATTGTTTCTGTCGATTTTCTGACGCTGCCTGGAGCACTATTAGGTGCATTATAGGTGTCTCTAGCATTGCGAACATCCCGAAGATCTTGAGAATCAATAGATGCTGCTCCACTTAATTCAAATCCAGATTGCTGATTTTTCTTTTGTACTTCATTCATATTCATTAGTGTAACTCCATTTTGTTCAGTATTTGAGTTATCTAAATTTGCAGAATTAGCATTTGGTTTAACATTTGAAGTATTTAGATTTTCGGCTGTACCACCTGCTCGAGCAACAACACTAAAACCAGTACCTGTGACTTGACTACCTTGATAGGTTTTAGAACTTGAGTTACTAATATCAAATTCAGCACTTACCCCACCTTCATGGCGCCAGTCTTCAGTGGTAGCAGATCCATTATTTGTACTTGACCGTTTTACTTGTTCTGCTGGAGTATCGGCTTTTGCGCCTGTTGAAAATCCTGCTCCAACATTAAATCCAGTAGAACTTTGACTAGCTGTATTTTCGGCGGCACGCAAATTAACATGTTCGCCCTCTATAGATGTATTGTTAGCGGCAAATCGAGTACCTTCAAAGTTTGCATCACCCGTGGTTGAAATACGAATATTACCACCCGTCGAATCTAAGCTACCAACCACTGCCTGAGAACTTTGCATCTGACTGTTATTTTGTCCATAACTTGCACTCGCCTCAAAGTCGCCTTTACCTGGACCAAGTCCCAATTTGGCACTTACGTCAATATCTTTTGAAGAACTACTAGACGAATGCGTATCTCGTGCTGCATTGAAGTTTAATTCTCCAGCTTGAATCGTAATATCACCAACTGACTGGAACTGAGCACCATTTAAGGTTGTTGCATTTTCTGAAATGGAAGTTATTCCACCCTCTCGTGCAACAAAACTCGATGTTACTGCTTGCGTATCATGACTCGATTCCGAACTCACTGACCCTGTGTAAGAGGCACTAACTCCTGCAGACAGACCAGTACTTCTCGATGTGCTCTGACTATCTGCTGCAACAACTCCAACACTTGCACTTGCAGAAGCACTTACACCAGCTTCAGCAGAAGCATAGACCCCGATTCTTGCATCATGTGATGAAGAATTTTTCGAATATGTTTGAGAATCGCTCACAGCTACATCTGTAATAGTTGCCGCTTTTTGGAATACGCTACCTGCATCAACTTGCGTCGCTTCATCTACAATTCCATTTAATGCTGTTCTTGAGAATTCGCCACCAGCAGTAAATGTATTGCCTTTATTTGTAACGCTTTTGAAAGATTCTTTGCTGTCTTCAGTCGCTACACGCAAGCCAGCTCCAGCTTCTGCACTCGCCCCTGCACTTGCTTGAGCACTTCCCTGCACTGGATTAATATTACTAGCATCAGCTCCAGCACCCGCACTTGCACTCGCTCCTGCTTCTGCTTGCCCACTAATATAAACACCTGCTAATCGACTAGAACTTGAGCGCGTCTCTTCGTGCGTATCTTGCACTGCAAGATTATGTATATCCTTAGCTTCTATTTTTAAATTTCCAGCTGAAGATACATTTGCACCGTGGAAAGTTGCTGTCTCATCTACATTGATGTACATACCACCCGTACCAGAACTGAGTGATGATAAATTATGGGTTGTGCTCGACATAGATTCGGATTCTTTTTCGACCTTAGCACCAATGGTAGTTGTCGTATTAACCTGTGCTGCGACATCTGCATTTACCCCAGTATTTACACCCATTGCACCGACAGACGCACCTACACCCACTCCTGCGTTGGCACTCGCATCTGCTTCTGAATAAATACCGCTTGATGTCACTTTTTTATCACGGCTTGCATATTCAGTATTTTGTCCAGCGGTCACATTTAAAGCTTTCGCATTAATCCCTAGGCCACCTTGAACATCAACTTTAGAACCACGGACATTTACAGTTCCTTCTTCTGAAGTTATTAATAAGCTACCTGCAGAATTAACATTTGAACTTATGCTTGAAGTACCACCACTTTTTTCTACTTCAACGGTCTTTTCTGAGAACCTTAAACTAGCTTCTCCTTTCGCACCAACTGCTACACTTGCTTCAGCCCCAACCTTAAGTTTAGAACTCTCAGTACCTGCATTCGCTTCGACAAAAGTATCACTTTGATCCTGTGTTGAATCTAAATACCTCTGAGTCGTTAAACTTTGAGGTGCTTCAGAATCAATTTGCTCTGTCTTCGTGCCGTAGATCGGTTTATTATTGTCTTTTTGCCCACTATTGGTTGCTTTCAAATATGTTGTGGTTGTAGTTTTCTTCTCATGGTGTTGTTCATCTTTACCATCAAGAATATCAACTCCTTTTTTGCCACTTAAAATACTTAAACTTTCTTTATCATTAATATTTAAATTTGACCCCTCAATCACGATTTTATTTGCAGAGTCAACAACAATACTTCCTACTGTGACCTCACTTGCATTATTTGTACCTTTAAAATCTTTAGTTTCTTGAGATTGTTTACCCCAAATACCACCGCCAACACCAAAGCCTGAACGAGATGATTGTGATGTAACTTGTTCAGTATCTTGAACGGATTCAATTTTAAAATCACCACCCGTTTGTACATAAAGCTGACCGGTAACATCCAACTTACTACCTGAAATAACAGTATTTCCGCCACTAATCATTGCTGCATCTGAACCAAAACTGACATCAGAACCTTCATGATTAACAGTTTGGGAATTCATCGTACCTTTACCGATACTCTTTGTGGTTGCAATTACATTACCTTGTTCATCTTTTTGCTCATAAATAACATCACCGCGCTTAATATTTTTGGTTTCCGCTTTTTTAAATTCAATTGCAGAGATATTAATATCGCCATCAGCATTTAGCATAGCGGCTCCCTCAGCTTTTAATGCAGCACCAATATTATTAATATCTTTTGCAGCATCAATCACTAAAGAGTTTTTGCTTACTATACTTGCTTTTGGCCCAACAACAGTTTCGTTATATGCATCACCACCAAAATTATAAACCTTAGTAATATTATTTACCGAACCTTGAGTTGAAGTAAGGTTTATATCATCACCTGAAATTTTACCGCTTAGGTTATTAATATCGTTTAAAGAAGTAATATTTACATAACCACCTTTAACAGTGGATTCATTGTTCGTAAATGATTTTACATCCAATGAAACTTCGAGGTTACCACGCAACACAGAACCTGTAGTTTCAATATCACTGATTGTTTTAGAGCTCAAATACACTTGTGGAACAAGTACGGTTTGACCAGCAACTTTTTGTTCGACCATCCAAACAATATCGGTATCTAAATTTTTCAATTGATCCGCAGATAATGCTTTACCATATTCAAGGTTTAAAATTTCTTGACTTTCAGCAGCATTACTAAATAGACGTTGAATCATTTCAACTTGTGATTCAAATCCAGAAGCCAAGACGTTTCGCCCACCAAGCTGGTCCAATTGCTTTTGGATCAAATTCATTTCATAGCTATCATCACCTAAACGTTTTAATAATGCGTCAGGATCAATTCCTAATAATTCATTTAAATAACTTGAACCAATAACATCTGCAGATTCGCCATAAATTGGATTACGCTCTACCAAATACTGGGAAGTTGGATCTTTAGATTGAATATATTCCGTATTACGACCCGCCGGTAAATTAATATCTACAGTTGGAATTTTATCTACTGGATAAACTGGGCGTTCAACAGGCAAGGTTTCTTCAGGCTTTTCTTCTGAATCACCAGGATCAACATCATCTGCATTTTGCGTCATTTCTGCTTTATTTTCTTGACTAAGATCTTGATCAGTTTCAATATCTTTTTGATCTGATGGAGATCCTTCACCTTCGATTTTGGTTGGATCTACAGATCCCTCCTCCACACCATTTTTTGACGTATCTTGTTCAAAATTTTGAAGTTTTTCTGGAGTTATATTCCCGCATTCCTTGTTACAGTCATTTAAGGGATTAGCGGGTTCAGGAGTTTTAGGATTAGAAATTGAACTATTTTCCGGTTTATCTTTTTCAGAAACATCTTGTGCATAAATTGAATTAATAAAATGCCCATTACCATCTACCTTAACGATAGCTGATGCAGCTATAACGGATTTCTTGGTCGGTTCATAATTTTCAGAATTAGTTGTAAGCGGACTACCTAAACTAAAATAATTACCCGCAATAATTTTTTTCTTAAATACATCAACAACATTAGTCATATCTTCATTTTTAACCTTATCTTTATAAAAAAGATATTGTTCTAAATCAGCAAAGAATTCATCTTGTTTAATGTTGACATTACCTGCAGCTATTTGTTTTTCGTATAACGCTTTGTCCGTGTCCGACAAAGATTCATAAAATATTTTTTGAATATAATGAACAAGATAATTAATTTCCTGATCATCTTCAATGTTTAAGCCATTGAGTTCTGTCGGTATTTTAAAGCCGCTTGTTCCATCTTTGACCAGAAAAACACCCACGTCCCATCGACTAGGCTTATCAACTTCATCAGAGATCGCCAAATACTGAACTGTCACTTTTTGATCACGAACAAGTTCTAAACTTTCATTTTTAAAGACTGCATCCTTTGCTAAATCTAAATTAATTCGGCCTTTGCCGTCAATTACACTGCCAGACGCATAAATCTGACCACCTAAATTTTGCCCAGATTTATCGACTTTAATCGTGACATTACCATCGTCTGCAATGATGCTAGCGGACTCAGTATGCTTTAGATAATTTGTTAAAGTTTTAAAATACTGATCTTCAGTTCCTTCACTATCAGGTCTAACTGACAAATCAGTATTTTTAGTCCAAATCTCGGTGATAAAGCCCGCATTAACACCATTATCATGGCCTTTATCTCCCTGGAAGGCAATCTGATTCCAGACTATGGTATTACCAAATTCATCCGTCCCAGTTTTATTTACCTTCTTTTCACTATTCCAACCAATGCCGACATTTTTTGGTATTTTCCAAGTTAACTTATTTGATAGTGCATGACCCATATAAGTTGTTGAATTAATAAAATCACCTTTAGTGTCAATTAAAATATTACCGTTTTTACTGTTCAATAAATAGTTGTTGGTAAAGTTATTGGCATAGATATTAATATCACCTAAAGCTGAAATTACGCCACCTGAACCCGTATCAGTAAATAACTTAGAACCATCTTGTTGTACTTTATAACTAGAAAATTCTGTGCCATGTTTTTTGTTCTCAATATCTGTATTATTTCTCGATTCTGAACCAATACTTAATACATTGGCATAAATACTGCCTGAGTTTTCAATTTTATTTGCATGCTCAATTTGAGTATTTAAATTCAACTCACCGTTAGACACTATGGCAGAATCAAGGGATTCACCTTCACTACTCAAAGCAATCTCATTGACCAATAAATCTGCATCAATATTTAACTGTGAATTCTCATTTGCAAATATCAAGTTTTTATTATTAATCTGTGCTGCTTTGATCGAATTATTCTTAGAGTCTGCACGTACAAAACCATTGATCTCATTTGTAAAATTATGAGTTAAAATCAAATCAGATGAAATTAAGTTTGTTGTTGCAGTATTTTGCATAGTATCTGCCAATAATTTAGCACTATGCAAAGTCAATGTCCCCAAATTATCAAAGAAAGGCTGATTTTTTAAATTAAGTTGTGCATTATAAAAATATGCTGAAGCTTCAGCTTTATTATTAAAAGTATCAACAACCAACTCATTCAAATCGGTATTTGGAGCATTTTTACCACTTAAATATAGACTACCGTAGTTATCTAATAAATTAATCCTATCTGCGATAAAACTCGTGTAAATATTGAATTCTGCATTTTTATTGTTATAAATATTCAACACTTGTGTCAAATCCAATTTCGACAGTTGTAAATTCAATGCATCTACACGCCCAATATTGCGAAATAAATTTGTTTTCAAATTCAAGTTTGAACTTGAAATATCTTTATTCTGAATATTTGCTGCTTGTAATGTAAGTTGATCAGTTGCATCATTTGAATAGGTCATAATTAACCCATCATTTTGAATTCCAGCTGATGATTTAGTATCCAAGCTGATTAAACTTGCTTGGCCACCTGACAAAATATCACCTTGGTTAATAATTTGACCTGAGGAGGTAATATGAAGTTGCTTTCCAGCATGTAAAACAGCTTTATCAAAGTTAGTTAAGCTTTGATTATTTATTACATCTAATTGATCATAGGCTAAAATATTACCTTTATTAGTTAAATCATTTGCATCTATCTCAACATTTTTAGCAACTATCTTATTTTCATTATCTAGTTTAGTACTAATTATATCGATATTATTTTCAGACTGTATCAACCCAGTATTTAATACTTTAGCAGCGGAATCTGCTGTTTCTAGCTTAATAGAATCTACAGCTAACAGTGAACCATCATTTTGGATGTCTGATTTACGCGACAAAATATTTAAATTTGCGTTGCTGCTGATCAAACCTGATGTGCTGTTATCAAAACTATTTACACGAATATCCAAATTAGAATTCGTAAAAATAGATCCTTGGTTTATAAATTCATTTAAGTCACTAAAGCTTAATTTATTTGACTGTATTGCACCCAAATTTATTAGATTTAAAACATCAATGCTTAATTGATTTTTACCAAACAAATTACCAAAATTGTTTAGGCTTTTTTTGGCTGTCATCTCAAGCATATCGGATGCACTGAATAAGCCATCTTGATTAACAATAATATCACTTGCATTAACATCAATTAAGCCAGCATAAGCAAGGCCATCATTAACTAATTTATTAGTATTCAGGCTTAAATTTTGTGAAGAATTTAGTACTGCATCTTTTTGCGTAATTAAATCTTCTTGTGCTGTAAGCAATGTATTTTTTGATTCAATCCATCCTGCATGGTCAATATTTCCAGCTTGAACTGACGCTATTTGTTCAGCAATAACAACTGCAGAATCATCGATAATTGCTTGACCTTTAGTCAGTACTTGAATATTTTTAGAACTGGTTTGACCAGATATTTTTAATTGCTTTTCTGCATTTAATACAATATTTTCATCACTAATCAGTACACTATTTTTACTCAAATCAAGATTATTTCCAGCCGTCAAAGTTGTATTTTTAGACAAAATTGTACGACTAACATTTATATCCTGTGCACCTAGTTTAGCTTCATTTTGAACACTAATTTTTGCGTCTTGAATTAAATGATTTGTAGCTTGTATATCTGCATTTTCAGCAACAAATTTACCCTTCAATTGAATATTTTTAGCTTTTAAATCTGCATTTTGAATAATGGAATAAATCGCACTATCAGCTGATTTTAGTTCATCTGTTGCCTCTAAGCTTAGGTTAGATGCATTTAACAATCCATCTTGTTGAAGATCAGATGCTTTCACAGAAATTTTTTCGTTAGCAACCAATTCAGCTGTATGTTTAATGTCAATTTTTTCATCAGCTTTTAAAGTTGCGTTACGCGCATAAATTCCGCCCTCAATTGACATTGTTTTCGCAACAATATCTGCATAATTCTGATGTAAAAGCGATGCATCCTTTCCGACATTGAATGTATTGATGGCAGTAATTTGTGAATTAATACTTTTAAGCTGCCCTAGAAGCTCAATATTTTCTGCACTCAACTTCACTAGATCAGTTGCAGCAAGTTGACCTAGCTGGCTTAATTTCAATGTTTCAACTGCATTCAAATCTAGTGATTTTGCAAAAATCAGACCACTAGAACTAATATGGGTTCCTTGTAATGTAGCTTGATCTTGGGCAATTAACGATGCCGAATCATTCACCACTATGGAATCTTGGCTTGTTGAATTAATTTGATTTGCGTATATTTTCCCTGATAATTCAGTATCTTTTGCTTGTAGTTCAACACTTCCGATAATATTTAAAAGACCTGTCTGAGTCACTTTTAGATTTTTATCAGAATTTAATTTCACTTGATTTGATTCGACATAACCATCGATTTGAACCAAATCAGATGCTTTCAGATGAGTTTTACTTTCAGCTATTAAATCTGCAGAATTCTTCAACAAAATAGATTGTGCTGTAGCATCAATGTTCTCTGCATAATTCTTGCCAGCTAATTGTATGTTTTCTCCAGAGAGTGACAATTGTTGAGCTACTGAAATAAGCGAATCTTCTTGTGTTATAAAATTGTTTTCAGCCGAGATTTTATTATTTTTTGCATACAACTGACCTGCCAATTCAATATTTTGAGCATTCAGATTCATCTCATCTGTCGCTGACCAAACTGAAGCGTGTCCGATAGTTAAATTGTTAACGATATTGGCTTTCTGTTGTACTGTAAAAATTTGCCCCTGAACATTTGCATCTTTGGCTGCTATATCCAATGTTTTTTGGCTTTTTAAAACACTATTTTGACCAATATTAAGCTGATCATTGGCTTGAATTTGAACTGATTCCGCATCAGCTTCAGCATTTAAATCTATATTTTCAGCTTGTATATCAATCTTGCTTGTTGTCGACTTAAGCTTCGCTTGGTCAATATTAATATTTCCAAATTGACTCTGAACCAATACATTTTTTTGTCCAATGACTTTTGTATTTTGGTTCAATTCAATATTATTTTGTGCTTTAAGTAATATATCCCTGCTTAATGATGCTATTTCAGTTGCACCATGTGTTGTCAGTGTTCCACTTTCAATCGATAGTTGTTCTTTTGAAGCCAGCGTTGAATTTTGAACCGTTAGTTTTTCTTTATTCTTGATATTCAGCTTTTCATTGACATTTAATATAGCCTTATTCAATGCCATATTTTTAGTTGTAAAGTTGGCATTGTTTTCTGCATCAATAGTTCCATCTGTAATACCTAAGTCGATTTGATCATTATCTTGCGAACCAATTTCAATATTTTTTGCACTTAAACTACCAGCAAGGTTTATTTGTTGCACTGAAGCATTGGTATTTTGAAGACTGATTGTTTCCTTTGCTGATATTTTGTTTTTTAGCTCAATTTTCCCTGCTGCAGTTAAAATAAAGTCCTGAGCACTAGCCGCTACATTTCCTAGCATTTTCACCCCGACACCTTGGTCAGACGAAATTAAACTAATGCGATCTGCATAAATCCCTCCAAGCAATGTAGAGTCTATTGCATAGGTATGATTATTTTGTAAGTCACTAACAGCGGTGACCTGACCTGTTTTAGCGTCATAATCATGTGCACCTGTAACAACTTCAAGTTGTTTGGCATTAATTTGACCGTCTACATTCAAATTACGGGAAAGCAATTGTAAAAGGTTCTGTTCTGAACCATTTAAGCCATTTCCATTTACAGTGATGTTTCCTTGACGAATACTGTAACCATTAATTGAGCCATCAGTTGCAAACTGTGGTGTGCTCGTTGTTAGTGTTGCTCTATCTGTGTTAATAAATCCACAACCTGAACATGTAATGCCATACGGATTTGCAATAACAAGGTCAGCTTTAGCTCCTGCAATTTCAATATGACCACTTAGCTGACTTCGATTTGTACCTGTAACTTCATTTAAAATAACGCGCGCACTTTTATCCAAGTTTTTGTTAGTTTGAATTTTTCCAGCTAACTGAGTCATCACAGATAACGCATCTGGCTTCATCGCGGCATTATTTAAGACTTGGCCTGATTTATCTACGTTATAATTTAAATAGCGGTTATGTGAAATTCCTGCTGCATTTGCAGTTGCAATATCAATAACTTGTACACCATTATTGGCATTATAAACACGTGTATTGCCAGATTGGACCTCTACATTTGCAAAGCTTTGTTGCACAAATAGCATGGCCGCCAAAGGTGTAAGTACCGCAAAAAAGCCTGTTACTTTCCCTACTACCGACTGTGCACCATCTTTACTACCTGATGTATCTTTTCCTTTAGAAGAAACTGTTTCTGATACAACATCAAATGCATTCTTTGACTTATTCCAAATTGTTTTATAAATATGATTCATGGTTTATTCCTTAAAATGAAACAGTCGTAGAGAAGAAAAAGTCAGCAGATTGCTTCTTCATAAAGTTTTCTTGATGAATAGGTTGAGTTGCGATTAACTCGAGAGAAACGTTACTTACGTTGAAGGTCGTGCTCAAACTGACACTACTGAGTTCACCAACGGAGTTTGAATTTACTTTGCTATCAACTTTGCCGTAATCTAGACCAAGTACATGGCGTGCATAAACAGCCGTACCATTGATGTCATAAGCTTTATTAAGGGTTAAATCATTTTTAAATGCATAGCCATGATCACCACTCAAAGAGTTTTGATTAAAGCCACGTACACTATATAAACTGCCGATTGAATATTGTTCTGAACCATAAAGTGGATCAAAAGCTTGCTGCCCTGAGAAACTACTAGAAAGGCTAAAGCTTTGTCCTAACCAGTTAAAGCCTTTTAAATAACTGATGCCATAGCTCAATTTTTCGAATTGCGCTTTAGGCATATCTGCTGGTAAATCTGAGGCATCTTCCAAAGCGTTAAATACTTTTAAGCCTTTGGCATAGCCAAGATTCATATTGACTAAACCTGTAAATAATCGATCACTATAGTTAAGACCTAAATCTAATACACTTAGTTTTCGGCTACTCACCCCAAGTTTGATATTTTCTAAAAAGGCTTCTGTATCTTTTGAGGTAAGTGCTGCATTTATACGAAATTGATTGTTTAATCCACGGTGTATGAGTCGATCTAACTTTGCCGAGTAGGTGACAGTTTCACCATGAGATACCAGTTGATTTAAGCCAGTATCAATTGTGCTGTCATATTCAGAGCGAGATGCATTTAAATTCAATGTGTTATAACCAAATGGCAAAACATACATTGCACTCGCAGAAAACGAGTCAGTTCGATTTATATTGAAAGGTAATGATCTATTATATGAAACATTAATTAAGTCATTTAAACCAAATGGATTATCTAGGCTAAGCCCCAATGCTGCTTGATTTTCGCCTGTTGAATCCTGCCCTTTATTGTCATAACTAAAATATCCATTCAGTCGCTTTGAAGGCTCATTATCAAAAACAATAATACTTTCACCGGGCTGTTCGCCAGCTAAAATATCCATTTTGGCATTATTTGATTGGAGGCGATTAATTTGATCAATCGCTTGCTCAAGATCACGCAGATTCAATGGTTTGCCTTTTACAAAGCCAAAAGCAGTCGCCAAAGATAGTGTACCTTGCGCTCTCTCGGTTGTTTTTAGCTCTGTTAATTTTCCCTCTTCTATTTGTAATATTAAAATTCCAGATTTTAAATCTTGTTCTGGCAAATAGACTCTTGTCGCGACATAACCTTGATTTAAATATGAAGCAGTAATTTGACTCATCAATCCTTCAATCGCATGTGTATTCATACAACTATTGGTGTAAGGAGATATAATTGAGTCTAGTGCTTTATTTTTAAGTAAATGATTCCCAGAAACTTCAATTTTTTGAATATCATTACAAGGACCTGAATCACTTGTACCAATACTTGGCGCAGCTGCTTCTATTCGTGTTGGTGGCTTTGACGATTGTAATAATTGCTGTTGTTCATATTTCAGCCGTTCTTGTATATTTTGTTGTAAACGTTCATTTTCTTTATTTGCCAAATCCACAGGATTGTTTGCATGTGCATAATTCATGCATCCTGCAATAGCGATACACAAGCTTAATTTTTTGATTGATAATTTCATAAGTGATCCTAGAAGAAGAATCTGCCTGCTTTTTTAGTTACAATTTTTAATAAAAAAGAAACAGATTTTCGTAAAGTATCACTATTGACTTATTTTTCTATCACTGAAAATAGTTATATTTCTAGCAAGTGATTATAAATTAAACATTTCTATAAGAATAATTTAGCAAATGGTAAATTTAACATTCTTGTAATTTCATTTGCTCATTGTTCTAAGGCATTGCACTCTATGATGCTTAATTTTGAAATTCATTGGAATAGAATCATTTCGAAAAAAATTTATGTATGTGTCTAAATATTTAGGAACAGAAACGCCAAATCATGTCGCTCCACTCTAGTGATTTTCAACTAAGTTTGGCATTATTCAATTCAAGTAATAAATGAATAATGATAAATGACTCAAATGCGTTGGCTTGAACTGCTTTCTACAGTTCGTATTGGTAGTAATAAACATAGCTCTGAACAGGCACGTAGCCCTTTCCACAAAGACTACGACCGCATTATTTTTTCGCAAAGCTTTCGACAATTAAACCGCAAGACCCAAGTCCATCCCCTCACCCAACATGATGGCATTCATACTCGCCTGACGCACTCTTTAGAAGTGTCTTGTATTGGACGTTCATTGGGGATGTTGGCAGCGGAAAAAATTAAAGATGAACTCCCGATGTGGATTTCACCTGCCGATGTCGGTGCAATTATTCAAGCTGCGTGCTTGGCACACGATATTGGTAATCCACCTTTTGGCCATGCAGGTGAATATGCTATTCGAGAATGGTTTGATGATGCATCACACACCAACTTTTTACAGGACTTAAGCCCTGAAGAAGAAGCCGATGTGAGACAGTTTGAAGGCAATGCCCAAGGTTTACGCCTACTGACTAAAATTGATTATCATCCAAATGATGGTGGTATGCGTTTAACCTATGCAACGTTGGGTGCATATTTAAAATACCCCTGGCTTTCAAAAACCATTGCATCACAAGGCAATAAACCTGCGAGCCAACGAGCTAAATTTGGCTGCTATCAAGCAGAAAAAGACATCTTGCAGCAAATTGCAGAGCAACTCGGTTTAATTCAACTGGGTGAATATCACTACTGTCGGCATCCTTTGACCTATTTGCTTGAAGCCGCAGATGACATTTGTTATGCCTTAATTGACCTTGAAGATGGCATTATCCTCAACATGTTGAACTATAACGAAGTTGAGCCAATTTTCCTTGATCTGGTCGGTGACTATGGCATACCTGCCGAATTGGCGATGACTGATACCACTTGGCAACAAAAAATAGCTGCATTACGTGGTCGTGTGATGAAACGTCTAGTCGAAGAAGTCACGACAGCCTTCGCCCGCCATCATCATGAAATTTTGTCAGGTCAACTTAAAGGCAGTTTATTGCAATATTGCAGTGAAGATATTGAAATCGGGATTAACCGTGCAAAAGAACTGGCTCGTGATAAAATCTTTGAACATCCACATAAAGCAGGATTAGAAATTATTGCGCACCAAAGTTTGCAAAATATTTTGGATGCCTTTATTCCACTAACCACGCCCAATAAAACTTTGAGCTTTAAAGAGCAACGATTGATGTCTATTTTACATCGTTCAGGAGCACATTTTGGTATGTCGCATTATGACAATATTATGCAAGTACTCGATATCATCTCTAAGTTTTCAGATCATCAGGCTTATAACCTTGCACAAGAACTTCAAGGTAATAAAGTTGGTTTCTTTTAAAGCTGAAAAAATGTGAAGGCTAGCAATTCACTATCCTTCACGCTAATCTCACAACAAACTTGAACATGTGGGGAATGCCCACAGTGAACTTAAATATAGTCTGAACTTAAATAAAGTGAATAAATGACATGATCGGATGTTTAATTGGTGAAGTGCTGGCATTGGAAGCACCAACAGTATTACTCAATGTAAATGGTGTGGGCTATGAAATTGACACCCCACTTTCAACATTTTGCCAACTACAGAAAGGTCAAAAAATCACCCTGTGGACACATTTGGCTGTTCGTGAAGATGCACAACTGCTGTATGGATTTAGCAATGCGCAAGAAAAACTGATCTTCCGTACATTATTAAAAGTTAACGGCGTTGGCCCAAAAATGGCACTGGGCATTTTGTCGACCTTAAGCGTTGAAATGCTGATTCACACGGTTGAACATGAAGATGTAAACACTTTAGTCAAAGTTCCGGGTGTAGGTAAAAAAACCGCAGAACGCTTGATGATTGAACTTCGTGACCGTTTTAAAGCGATGTCATCTGGCACAGTACCAAGCAATTCAACTTCGGAGCAAATCCAATTTACTGGTAATTCTGCCGTTGCTGAAGCTGAAGCTGCATTGCAATCACTGGGCTACAAACCAATTGAAGCACAAAAATTAGTGAATGCTGCCAAAGGTGACTTTACTGAAGCCAGCGACATTATCCGTGCTGCATTAAAGTCGATGAATAAATAATTTTTAGTTTCTAATGAGCACTGCATCCTTTGCCTTTTAGGGTTATAGACAGTATGTGAATCACGCAGGCGACAAGGATGTCGCCGTTAAACTGTGCTACAAGGACGTAGCATCAGTTTAACAAATGGGTTTTGTCACTTTTGCCCAGTCAAAAGTGAGAATCGCCTATACAATGGCATTTAAAGTTCAATCGCTTTTTGAGGCTGTGATTCTTCCACAACGATATAGAGATTAGTTAAATAATTATGCAAGACCGTCTTATCAGTGGTTCAGAAAAACCCGAAGACCACTTCGACCGCGCCATTCGCCCAACTTCCCTCGATGACTACATCGGGCAGCCTGTCGTCCGTGAACAAATGGAAATCTTTATTGGTGCTGCACGTGGCCGTGAAGAAGCACTCGATCACACCTTAATTTTTGGCCCACCGGGTTTAGGTAAAACCACACTGGCCAATATTATTGCCCGTGAGATGGGTGGTAACCTAAAATCCACTTCTGGCCCTGTTCTTGAACGTGCAGGTGACTTAGCTGCAATGCTGACCAACCTTGAAGAAGGTGACGTACTGTTTATTGACGAAATTCATCGTCTTTCACCGGTGATTGAAGAAATTTTATATCCAGCCATGGAAGATTATCAGTTGGATATCATGATTGGTGAAGGACCAGCTGCCCGTTCTATCAAACTCGACTTACCTGCATTTACATTAGTTGCAGCAACCACACGTGCGGGACTACTCACCTCACCTTTGCGTGATCGTTTCGGGATTGTGCAACGTTTAGAGTTTTATTCTGTCAAAGACTTAACGCATATTGTGACTCGATCTGCAAACTTGATGGATGTACCCATGACTGCCGAAGGTGCTCAAGAAGTTGCACGCCGTGCTCGTGGCACACCTCGTATTGCAAACCGTTTATTACGCCGAGTCCGTGATTATGCGCAAGTCAAAGGCACGGGTGAAGTGACACAAGAGATGGCTCAACGTGCTTTGGACATGCTGAATGTCGATAAAGATGGTTTAGACACGCTAGACCGCCGTTATTTATCGATGCTGCTTGAGCGTTTTGATGGTGGTCCTGCAGGTGTAGAAGCTCTAGCTGCTGCTATGGCAGAAGACTCAGGGACGCTTGAAGATGTGATCGAGCCCTACCTCATTCAGCAAGGCTATGTCATGCGTACTGCACGTGGACGTATTGCCACCAATATGGCGTATTTACAGTTTGGGATGACGCCACCAGAGCCGAAAGATAAGTAAACGATCATTCACTGAACGACTTCAGGGAGTTAAATGCTCCCTGCATGTTTATTTAAATTTTTAAATAAATTCAATCCACTACAAACAATAGACTAAAATGATAAATCTTGAGAATAGAATAATTAACAAAATTAATAGCGACTACATTCAAAACCTACCATTAGACAGTGCCATTGAACACATTCCCAGAGAACAACCTATCAGTTCATTTAGCCCAAAACAAATGAGTGATTTTGAAAGCTTATTCCACACCGAATACAATTATTTTATCACTGTCGAATGTGAAAACATTCTTAGCAAAGAAACCATAGAAGTAAGTGAAGATAATATCTTAACTATTAAACAATCGCCTTCTGCATATCGTATAAAAAACCTGAGCTTCAACTATACTTCTGCCCTCATTTTTATTGGGACGTACTATCACGACGACGTACAAGCTTTGGTCACGGAAAACTTTAAGCCAGCAAAAATTAATACGTTGTATTTCAGCTTCTCATTCTTTGCTTTAGCCATACTCGTTTATGTGTTTTTCTGGATAGATCTACCTAATAAACTTTTACTTATGTTAGTTATTGGCCTTGGCTTTTGCTGCTTAACGTATATGTATGAATCTTTAAAAGCATTACTTCCAAAGCAACAGAAAAAGAAAATGGAAGAAACTCACTTTCATATTGCGGGATATTTAGCAGCTCATCTACAGGATTTTGTCGATGCAAAATTTAAATTAGATGAACAAACAAATTAAAAGCAGCCACTTTTTAACCAATAATTACAACTACGAAAGTTAAAGATTTACGTGAGTTGAAACCTTGTGCCATTGGACTGATGACTCACGGTGCTAAACTGCCCGTCATTGAAGCACTTGACGAATCATTGAATTATCGCCATTTTTAAATGCTCTAATTCTTTGCTGAAGTGCAGACCAATATTTTTCAGATTTTATAAAGACGGAACACTCTCATGGCGAATAAATTCGAATTCAACATTCGTGTATATATTGAAGATACAGATGCAGGTGGCATTGTTTACCACGCAAATCATATTCGCTTTATGGAACGTACCCGCACAGAATGGCTACGCGCTTCAGGTGTAGACCATTATTGGCATCAAAAAGATTACAACTTTGTCGTTCATAAAATTAATGTGAAATATTCACGTCCTATATTAATGGATGACCTGATTACTGTTACAGCAAGTGTAGTTTCGTGTAAGGCTACGTCATTTGTGTTGCAACAAAATATTTATCGTGGTGATATTATGCTGGCATCAGGTGAGGTAGAATTGGCATGTATCAGTGCAGAGATGAAACCCCGTCGCCTTCCTGATGAAATACGTGAACTGATTCTGAAAGAATTGGAACAAGATTAAAAAAATTATTTGGCACATGTAGTAACTATGGCAACTCAACTAGAATCAACACTCAAAGTTTCAGACCTAATCTTACAAGCAAGTCCTGTCGTACAACTGGTAATGCTCCTGCTGCTCTTAGCTTCGTTATTCAGTTGGTATCTGATTGCCAAGTTACACATGAGTTATAAAAAAGCGCAGGCCGATGATGAACATTTCCAAAAAATCTTTTGGTCTGGCGCCGAACTCAACACTTTATACAACAATGCTCAGCTCAACTCGAAACGTGTTGGCCTTGAAGATGTCTTCTATCAAGGTTTAGGCGAGTTTTTCAAACTTAAAAAGCGTAATGCCAGCGCAGAACAATCCATTGAAGGTACAGAACGTATTCTTCGCGTAGGTTTAAGCCGTGACCAAGGACATTTAGAAAATGGTTTAGGCGCGCTTGCGAGTATTGGATCGGTTGCACCCTATGTTGGTTTATTCGGTACCGTTTGGGGCATTATGAACGCTTTTATTGGTTTGGCAGATGTTGACCAAGTCACCCTTGCTACGGTTGCTCCGGGTATTGCAGAAGCATTGATTGCAACGGCCATTGGTCTTTTTGCGGCAATTCCTGCTGTACTTGCATTTAACCATTTCACAGCCAAAGGTGAAGCAGTTTATAACGATCGTGCGCTTTTTGCCGAAGAAATGGTTGCGTTATTACAACGCCAGTCTGTAGGTTCAACTCAGGACAATGACTAATGGCTATTCAACGTTCTGGACGCTTTGAGCGCATCAAAAAACCATTAAAAAGTGACATGAACGTCGTACCTTATATTGATGTCATGTTAGTTCTTTTGGTGATTTTCATGGTCACGGCACCTATGATCACCACAGGTGTCAAAGTCGATTTACCACAGGCAAATGGCACGCCTATGCAAGCGGAAGATAGTAGAGCGATTGTTACACTGAAAGCAGATGGCACGATCACTCTCGAAGATAAAAATCATCAAGATGATGTACTCACACTCGATGAACTTAAATCTGTTTTAACGGCCTCGCAAAATGAAGCGAGCGAACAGAAAAAGCAAATGAGTGTCCTGATTAACGGCAGTGAATCTCGTCCTTATGGTGAAGTCATGAAACTCATGTCTGCCCTTCAAGATGCAGGTTTAACACAAGTAGGTTTACTGACTGAGCCATTAAAATAATTTATGAAAGATTTCAACAAGCCGCCTTTTAAACAAAAAGCCGTTGCGATTGGTTTCACACTAGGTGTGCATATCGTCGCTGTGGTTGGCTTACTTTATCTTGGCATGAGTAAACCACCTGAGCCCCCTAAAAAAATAACCACTGTTTTGGTAAAACCGGAAGATTTAAAACCTGTAACACGTGAAGTCACTGAGTTTGATGAAACCGCGCATGAAAATGTAGCTGAACAAATCACGCAAACAGCAGAACCTAGCGTTGAACCGGCACCCGAGATTCCAACGGCTGCACCACCTAAGCCAGCAGAACCACCTAAGGCAGATCCACAGGTTGCTGCTCAACAGGCACTCGCTGCGGCAAAAGCACAGCAGCTTGCTGAACAAAAAGCTGCGGACAATGCAAAACGTGCTCAAGAACAAGCTAAAGCTGCTGAAGCTGCAAAACTAAAAGCACAACAAGAAGCCAAAGCGGATGCAGCTAAAGCCAAATCCGATGCGATAGCCAAAGCCAATGCTGAAGCCGCTAAACGTAAAGCCGATGCTGATGCCAAAGCCAAGGCTGAAAAAATCCGTGCCGATGCTTTAAGAAAAGCAGAAGCTGACAAAGCCAAAGCTGCAGCAACGGCAAAAGCCAATGCAGATGCAAAAGCCAAGGCCAATGCGGATGCTGCAAAACGTAAAGCAGATGCAGACGCGAAAGCTAAAGCCAATGCGGAAGCTGCAAAACGTAAAGCAGATGCTGATGCAAAAGCTAAGGCCAATGCAGAAGCTGCAAAACGTAAAGCAGACGCCGATGCAAAAGCTAAAGCCAATGCGGAAGCTGCAAAACGTAAAGCAGATGCTGATGCCAAAGCTAAGGCCAATGCGGAAGCTGCAAAACGTAAAGCAGATGCTGATGCGAAAGCCAAGGCCAATGCAGAAGCTGCAAAACGTAAAGCAGATGCCGATGCAAAAGCCAAGGCAGATGCAAAGGCTAAAGCCGATGCCGAAGCGCGTGAACGTGCAGCTGAGGAAGCCAAAGCATCATCTGCGCGCAAAGCCGCTGAAGAAGCTGCGCAGAAAAAGGCTGAAGCGAAGAAAATTGCCTCAACTGCTAAACGTGATTTTGAAAATAAAATTCGTCGTGCATGGGACACACCTTCTGACTCTGCGGGTAAATCGGCAACTGCTCGCGTTACCCTTACGGAAAGTGGTTCAGTTCGGTCAGTGATTGTGAACTCTAGTGATCCTGATATGAAAGCCAGTATTGAGGCT
Source organism: Acinetobacter sp. YH12063 (assembly GCF_013419715.1). Lineage (NCBI taxonomy): Bacteria > Pseudomonadati > Pseudomonadota > Gammaproteobacteria > Moraxellales > Moraxellaceae > Acinetobacter > Acinetobacter sp. YH12063. The sequence continues at coordinate 26,365 of NZ_VOZO01000002.1, forward strand.
GCTGTTCGAGCTGCTGCACCATACCCAATGCCGAGTGACCCAGATGCAAAACGTGAAGCTCAAAGTTTTACGTCCACCTTCAAGTCATCACGTTAATTTTTAAATCCCTGCATACATTGTGGGGATTTTTTATTTACTGAATTATATAACATGAAAACATTATTTTTATTTTCGACACTCTTATTTATAAGCACCCAGACATTTGCCGAAAATCGATCAATTTACATCCATTCTTCGACCATGCCTGACCATATTCCACCTGAACAATTTAATGCTTTGCTGATGGATCATGCTAAAACAACTCAACCTGAGAAATCAGTACAGGACGTAAAAACGCCTCTTAAAACCATTTCACATGCTCTAAATGAAGAAGATGCAAAGAAAAAAGCGGAAGCCAAGAAAATCGCTTCAACCGCTAAACGTGATTTTGAACATAAAATCAAACGTGCTTGGGATACACCACCTGGCTCTAGCGGTAAAACGGCCATTGCTCGCGTGATTTTATCTGAAACAGGTGCTGTCCAAGCAGTCATCGTAAACTCCAGTGATCCTGATATGAAAGCCAGTATTGAGGCTGCAGTTTGTGCTGCTGCACCATATCCGATGCCTAGCGACCCAGATGCTAGACGTGAAGCACAAAGTTTTACCTCTACATTTAGATCTTCAAATTAAGTTTGATAAATCCTTGCATTGATTGCGGGGATTTTTCTATTGATCAAAATCTCTAATCTTCCAATTGGATTAAGCTAAAATGATGCATTTCTTTAAATTTTCGTTTCTATTTTCTGTAATCGCAGGCTCATCATTAACCTTTGCAACCCCTACCAGCATTCAAACGGCTGACAAGATTCAACCTGAGAAAATAGCAGAGCGTTCCTCGAACGCAACAGCGGCTAAGACGAAGTCATATTCTGAACAAGATAAGCTTCAACTAGAACATAAAATTGCTGAAGCGAAACGGCAAGCTGAAGCAGATGCGGCTAAAAAAGCTGAAGCAAAAAAAATTGCATCTAATACAAAGAAAACAATACAGCAAACTATCCTTAGCAACTGGCAAGCGCCAGCAGAATCAACTGGGCAAAAAGCCCACGCGAGAATTACGCTAACACCATCAGGCTCAATTCAATCTATTGTCATTAATGATGTACCAAATTCAGCTTTTAAAAAAAGTATTGAAAAATCCATACGCCGTTCTGCACCTTTTGAATTACCAGAAAATCCAGATGCTCGCCGTGAATCTCAGTTCATTTCCATTTCTTTTCTATCCAAATAAGAATATTAGCGAATCAAAGCATTAGATTTAAATGAGTGTCATCATAAAATGTGATTGTTTAGACACGAATTCACAGACGAATAACAGATTAATCATAATGTTGTGCTTTCAATATCCCAAAATCATGCCATTATGTGACACAACCAAATACAGACAATAACTCACATTTTTAGAGTAATTAGCGAATGATGGAAATGACGCGTAAACATCTTCTTTGCTTAGCCGTATTCACTGCTTTGAGCCCAGTTTTAGTGACTCAAACGCATGCGCAGCTTCACCTCGAAATCACTAAAGCTCCTGAAGAAGCACCTAAAATTGCGATCGTGCCTTTTAGTAATGACTCAAATATTTATCCAGTGGTTGAAAATGACTTGAACCGCTCAGGTAAATTTACCAGTGCCTCTAAAAACTTGCCTGCAACTGCAACAATAAATTCACCTAATGCAGAAGCATGGAAAGCTGCGGGCGTACCCTATGTCGTGACAGGCACATCAAAAACAACGGCTGATGGCTCTTATGAAATTCACTACCAACTGTATGATGTTGAAAAAAAACAATACCTGTTAAATGAACTACTCACTGTACCTGCTTCACGTTATCGTCAAGCAGCGCATATGATCAGTGATGCAATCTATCAAGCTTTAACTGGCATTCCAGGTGACTTCAGCGGCCGTATTGCCTATGTATTGCGTAATGCAGCAACACCAGATCAGCGCTATACCCTACAAATTGCAGATACGGATGGTGAACAACCCCGTACCATTTTGACTTCACGTGATCCAATCTTGTCCCCTGCATGGACGCCTGATGCGAAAAAGCTAGCCTATGTTTCATTTGAAACCAAACGCCCTGCGATTTACATCCAAGATTTAGCAAGTGGTAACCGTGAAAAAGTAGCAAGTTTCCGTGGCCTGAATGGTGCACCAAGCTTCTCACCTGATGGTAAATCAATGTTATTTACCGCATCGATGCATGGCAATCCTGAAATCTATCAAATGGATTTACAGACTCGCCAATTAAAACGCATGACCAATGACACAGCGATTGATACAGAAGCACGTTATGCACCTGACGGTAAATCATTTATTTTTACCTCTGACCGTGGTGGCTCTCCACAAATTTACACCTACAACTTAAGTGCTGAAAGTGTCAAACGCTTGACTTTCCGTGGCGCTTTCAATGCACGTGGTACGTTAAGTGCGGACGGTAAAAAATTAGCTTTGGTACATCGTCCTAGCGGTAGTAACTATAAAGTTGCGGTTCAAGACATTGGTTCTGGTGTAACCAATATTTTAACACCAACAAGTTTAGATGAATCCCCAAGCTTCTCACCAAATGGTCAAATGGTGGTGTATGCAACCCGTGAAGCAAACCGTGGTTTGCTCTCGATCATGTCTTTAGATGGCCGTTTCCGCATGAACTTACCAAGTGAACAAGGTGAAGTTCGTGAGCCAGCTTGGGCACCGAAATAAACACTGCATGATTTATTCAACAATAACTTTTTAATGAAACATCATAAATAACCGTCATGGAGATCAATATGAAAGCAATGAAACTGATTGCACTACCTGTTTTAGCTACAGCATTAGTAATGACTGGTTGTGCCAGCCGTAAACCTGCAGCAGACGTACAAGCAGGACAAAACCCAAATGGCTCAACCACTGTAAACACTTCAGGTTTAAGTGAAGATGCAGCACTCAATGCACAAAACCTTGCGGGTGCATCATCGAAAGGTGTAACTGAAGCGAATAAAGCATTTTTAGCGAAGCGCGTAGTACACTTTGACTACGACAGTACCGAGCTTAGCAATGAAGATTTACAAACCCTTCAAGCTCACGCTCAGTTCCTTGTTGCTAATGCAAACTCACGCGTGGCATTAACAGGTCATACCGATGAACGTGGTACTCGTGAATACAACATGGCACTTGGTGAACGTCGTGCCAAAGCTGTTGAAAGCTTCCTGATTACAACAGGTGTAAGCCCTAACCAGCTTGAAGCAGTCAGCTATGGTAAAGAAATGCCAATCAATGCGGGTCATGATGAAAATGCATGGAAAGAAAACCGCCGCGTAGAAATTAACTACGAAGCGGTTCCTCCGCTACTTAAATAAGACTTGAAAAAGTCTGAGCTAAAAAAAGCACTCATTGATGAGTGCTTTTTTGATTTAACCCGTATCATTTTTTAATATCGTTTCATTTACAGCGTTCTGTGCTTTAACTCATTTTAGCCCTTTAACTCAGGATAAATTCAGTTAGTTGCTTTAGAACTTTAAGAAAATATCCAATTAAAAATGCAAATGAACGACTTTCAAAACGAGATCCTTAGCTTTACCAACTAGAAAATTAGCTTAACAATCCAAATCATTACGCTTCTGCTTCTGGATGTTCAGCATTTTCTTTTTCTGTTTGCATCGACTCAATGAGATCATGTTTATTGAACTTTTTATACTCTGCTTTAGCTTCGTAACTGCTCCATGCAGCTTTTACGGTATTCGCAGAAATATCGTCTAAATTCAATCCCTCAGTTGCAGTCGGAGTCGCATCAAATTTTTGTGTGGTCATTGTTGTGCTCCCTGTCTTTCGATTTATACATTAGATTCAACATAGCATGTTATTCAGGACTTGCAAGGGTAAAATCACGACAAATAGTCTAGTTTAATTTTTCTTTTCCTTCGTTCTCATCTAAAATGTTGCACAATCACATTTTTATCATTTTTGATAAATTAATATTTGGAGTTTTCCGGTTATGTCAAATCTCACCCTTTCCCAATTTCTACAACAACAAAGTGGTAATCTTACTCCTGCATTAGCACAAGTTATTGAAACAATTGGTAATACATGCAAAGACATCGACCTTCTTTTACAAAAAGGTGCTTTGGCTGGTGTATTGGGTAGCGCGCAACACGAAAACGTTCAAGGTGAAGAACAAAAGAAACTTGATGTCATTTCAAATGATTACCTCATCGATGCATTAAAAGTTCATCCACATGTCGGCGGTTTGGCATCTGAAGAATTAGATGAATTCACACCAGCTCAAGAAAATGGCGATTATCTTGTCTTGTTCGACCCATTAGATGGTTCAAGCAACATCGATATCAACATGTGTGTCGGCACAATTTTCTCAATTCTTCCTGCAAAAAATGCGGTAACGCAAGCTGAAGATTTCATGCAAGCGGGTGTTAACCAAGCGGCTGCAGGTTATGTACTGTATGGCCCATCAACAATGATGGCTCTAACTGTCGGCGCTGGCGTAGTCTTCTTTACTTTTGATCCAGAAAGCAAAGAATTCTTATTAACTAAAGATGCGATTGCGGTTGCAGCAGACACTAAAGAATATGCAATTAATGCATCAAACCAACGTCACTGGGAAGAACCTGTAAAACGTTATATCGACGAACTTCTTGCAGGTAAAACTGGCCCGCGTGAAAAAGACTTCAATATGCGTTGGGTCGCATGTATGGTGGGTGATATTCATCGTATTCTTTGCCGTAGCGGTATCTTCATGTATCCATACGACTTCAAAGATCCGAAAAAAGCAGGCCGTCTACGTTTAATGTACGAAGCAAACCCAATGAGTATGTTGATGGAACAAGCTGGCGGTGCTTCTACAACAGGCCGTGTCCGCATTCTAGACATCCAACCAACAGAACTTCATCAACGTGTACCTGTGATTATTGGTTCTAAAAACGAAGTTGACCTAGTTACGTCATACCATAATTAATTTCTTATAACGAAAGTCAGAATTTTTGCTGACTTTCGTGGATATCTCCCTCATGGCTCTGATTTATCTCGAATCAAAAGACAACCCGAAAATTAAGCACCTCCGTGGCTTAATCGAACAAAATGCCTACCGTAAAAAACAAGGTCAAACTGTTTTGGAAGGCACACACTTGGTGTTGTCATGGTTAGACTCAAAACGTCCAATCAAATCGATTTTCACCACTGAACAAGCAATTAACCATGCTGATTTCGATCGCATTGCGGAACAATATCAAGGTGCGGTGTTCATTCTAAGTGAATCTTTATACAAAGATATCAGTACACTTGGAACATCTATTGCTTGCTTAGCGATTGTGGATTTACCAAGTTCAAGTGAAGCGCTTAACTTCAGTGAAGACACCTTAATTTTAGACAACATTCAAGACCCTGGTAATGTAGGTACCCTACTCCGTTCTGCTGCCGCAGCGGGTATTGAGCAAGTCGTTTGTACCAAAGGCTCTGCATCACTCTGGTCACCGCGTGTATTACGCGCAGGTATGGGCGCACATTTTTCATTAAATACCTTTGAAAATATTGCCCTTGAAGATATTTTGACGAAATTCAAAATTCCAGTGTATGCAACAAGCTCACATCAGTCTGAAAACCTATATAGCAAAAATTTGCGCAAACAATGTGTGTGGATTTTAGGCAATGAAGGTCAAGGTGTTTCTGAGTATGCATTACAACATGCAGAAGCCGTAGCGATTCCTCAACCGGGTGGTCAAGAATCACTAAACGTAGCCATTGCTGGCTCGATCTGTTTTTTTGAAATGGTACGTCAGCGTCAGTAAAATCGTTATTTTATTGTATTTAGCGCTTAAGCCTGAAAAAAATAGACTACACTAGAAAAAATAATAATTCTTTTTGTCAACCTAACCGTTATTTCCATCGTTATTTGTATATGAATATGGAAATAATGGTGGGTATCCGATGACAGGATTTTCCATCTCTATGGATTTAGCACCCAAAAAGTCCGAGACGCAAGACAGCAGTGTTTTAAAAAGCACGGCTGAGTCTCGCCTGAAAAACTTCATGAATGAAGTGACGGGGCGTGCTTTAGTAATGATGGAAAGTGCAACGCACGGTCAACATGGCATTGCCATGGACTTGGTGCAAGAAGCCTTTATTTCCTTACATAAAGCTTATGCTGAAAAGTCCACAGAGGAATGGTATCCCCTGTTTTACACCATTTTAAATAATAAGCTGCAAGATTGGCGTCGAAAGGAAGCACGTCGTTCGCAGCCGTTTTCCCTATTTAGAAAAGTCAGCCTAGATGACGACGATGTCGAAATACAGGATGTTGTAGATGAATCTACACCAAACCCTTTCGACTTTCTGGATCAGGCTGTCACTGCAGAGGAAATACAAGATGCTATCGCAGAACTTCCAGTCCGCCAGCAACAAGCATTTATGTTGCGAGCTTGGGAAGGCTTTGATACGCATACAACTGCAGAAATTATGAATTGTTCCGAAGGCAGTGTGAAAACACATTACCACCGTGCCATTCAAGGTTTACGTACCGCTTTGGCACATTTGAATCCACATATGGGAGGATCATCCGAATGAAACAAGATGATTTCTTAAAGCAAGTAACTTCCAAACTTGATGGACTCGCACAGCACCATAAAGACAAAGCAACTGTCATGAATAACGTGCTTGAAGATATTCATCAGCGCGAAACTTCACGTTATGGTTTCTGGAAAATGTCTGGCTTTGCACTTGCAGCAGCAATTGCAGGTTTTGTCATTTTACCGAATGCGACTGTACTGGATGACAAACCACAAAATCAGGTGATTTCAACCCCTAAGCTCTCCCCTCAAATGGTAGAAGATCTTGAAATGTTGATGGTTCTGGGTGAGGACAAAGTTCCACATGGCAGCTAAAAAATTAGCAATTGCATTCTGTGCTTTTAGTTTTTTGCAAACCAGTTTTGCTGGCTTTGATCGCTTTTGGATATTTTCAAAAGATGCAGATACTCAAGTCAATGAAACTTGGGATTCGCTATCTGAAGCAGAACAACAGGCTTTAATTAAAAAGTATCAGGCACTCAAAGAGATTCCTGCAGATCAACGTGTCAGCTTGCAACAGCGCATGGATTGGTTCACTCAACTTCCAGATAGTGAAAAGCAACGTATGCGCGAAACTTGGCAAAAAATGAGTACTTTAGAACGTAAAGAACTCGCGACACGTATGCAAAAAGCTAGTCCTGATGAACGACCTGCTATTCGCGATGAGTATATCAACAAATATTTACAGCCTATCGCTGTCGCTCACTAATCTAAAACAGCAGCATGTTGCGAAAATCAAATCAATTAAATTAGTTAAGCCATGAAAAGCCTCTTATCGAGGCTTTTTTATTGTATTACTTGCTCAACCGACGTTGACGATACATACCTAAACCAATCAGTGTCAACAGCCCAAATAATCCCATCGAACCACCGCCGCTAGAAGAAGAGTTGGTGTTTTTCGCGGTATTCTTAAGAGTCAGAATTGCATTGCTTGATGCAATGCCATCACTATCGACAACGCTATATTCAACAGGATAGTCAAACTGACTAAAGCCATTTTTTACAGAGAAGGTAATCTTGCCACCGTAGCAAGTTTCCTTTAAATAACTTGCTGGGCAACTGCCACTATACTCAGCTTCAAAGTTTAAACCTGCTGGGATTTTCGTAAAACGAATTGGGATAATTTGACCTTCTTCATTTTTATGCCATACCGATTTGCCCGCTGGCATAGATGTAACTGGACCATCACCATCATCATTAGCATTTTCTAATAAATTATTGACGGTAACAGACAAATTATTTGACGGACTAATTGTATATTGAGCAGCTTTGGCCACTGGGGTCATATTTTTAAATGCCACACGGACCACACCAGAGGATTCCGCCTGACTCCCTGTCTTTTGTTTTAGCGTATATTTACAAAAACCGTATTCGGTAGGCGCTGTTGTTGCCCCACTGGTGCGATATATAACGATTTGTTTTATTCCAGCATCCCAATCACAGTGCAGGTCATGTGGTGGATTACCCACAATACTTGCTTCGCCTGTACTAGACACCGTAATTTCACTACCAATGCCGATTGGTGAAGTCGTCACGGTATAGTTGTCAGCATTTAAGGCAATTTGTCGTGTTTCAGCACTTCCGTTCACAGACTCTTCTTGAGGTAATGATGCTGGGAATGGATCAAAATAAACTGCACGATATTTGAGGTTATTTTTTAATGCACTTAATACCGCTTCGTATTTTGTTAAATCATCCTGATTGGCAACTTTGTATTCTGCATAATCTGGATCGTCGATATCCTTTTTCAAAGCATCAATTGTATTTTGATACTTATCTTGCAGAGCTGTTAAAGACTCATTGGTAATATCTGCCATATCTGCTGCGGTTAAATTCATTAACTCAACCGAGCCAATATCACATGTGTTTCTTTGCGTAGGTGATAACTGTAAAGTACCATCTGTGATCCGCAAAATGCCCCGTTGATCCGCATCACTACAGCCGTCTAAGCCCAGATTGATCAAGTCAAAACCACTGCCGATTGCTTTCGGGTAATACAAAGGTAAATACAAATTATAAGCAGATTTTGTTTGTAGGGCGCTTAATAAAGTCCCCATAGCATAACTACTTACATCATGGTTTTGCAGAAAGCTTTCCGTACTATTCAGCACACTTTCTGGTAAATCACACTGTGCGGCTGCCAGTTCAAATGCATTATTACTTGCCACAAATTTTTGACCATTATCAGGTACTGCATTATTCAGATAACGACAAGATTTTCCACCAGTATTGTAGGCCAATACATTGAAATACCAAGCCTTTGTACCATTGTTATCATAATAATAGGTACTAGCCGCATTGTTCTCGACTATTGTATTACTGGTTAAAACGAAGCTAGAAAAAGCACTTAAACGATCCGTTCCCTGAGAAATGGCACGGATAATACTACCCGTACTTGGATTTGCTTGGTTTTTTGCAATCGTATTTGCTGTCAGTTCAACCTTGGCATTTCCACAGAAGTCCATCACACTATTGCTCGTCGATGAACCATTTTGAATAATACTACTTTGCTGTAACACAATTTCAGGCTGGGTATCCCCCAAGTTCCCGATACAGTCCATAGCGACAACACTACCTTTAGGTGCGATGTTGCCTTTAACCAAACTACTCACCAATAATGTTTTTTTCGACATATTATGTGCAACGGAGTAGATTGCACCGCCAGCAACTTTGGCTTGAGAGTTTTCTATTGCACCATTATTTAAGGTAAATGCTCCCCCTAAATACAAGGCACCACCACGGTCTTCTGCCATCCCGCCAGTAAGGCGTACATTATTGACGATAAAGTTGGCTTCTGAGCGTGAAGTATTAAAAATACGCGATTTGCCTTGGGCATTAATCGTCGTTCTAATATCTTCATAGGCAGGAAATTTCTGCGTCAGTAAATTTTTTGAATCATAGTTAAAGCGACTTTTCCCCTCAATCACGATCTGATTGAGCGGAACTAACTCACCTTTGGTCAGAAGATATTCACCTGCTTCAAGTTGAATATAATCGGTCTGCCCATTATTTGGATTGCCGACATTACATCCACCAAAAGATTTGTTTTTACGTGCAGTTTCAATCGCTTCACGTAAAGAACATTGATTGAGATTTTCACCATTTTCATCCTCAAAGGTCGTAACTTTGATGATGTTACTTGTCGCTGCCATAGATGACATAGCCGCAAGGACCATGACTGCCAGCAATCCTTTTTTATAATTTTTCATGTGCTGTCCTTAATTCTATCCAGACTATTTTTTAAAGCGACGAAATCCAACTAAGCCAAGCAGCGCAAAAATACTCGCCCAGCCTAGAGCACCACCCGAAGTTTTAACGGTTTTACTTTCCATTTCATTGTTTGGTTCTTGGAAAATACGCACTTCTGCAGCTAAATAATTTTTTGCCGAAGTATTAAAACGGGTTGAAGACGTCACCACACGCAATTCAAAAATATCTGCGCCATGCCAATTTCCATTTGGCGTGTATTCAAAATCACCATTCAAATTCAGTGTAAATTTACCTTTTGATTCGGTGCTTTGTACAACTATTGGACAACCATCTTGCCATGGCTCACCTGTTGGATTTGCCATACCCATCACTTTTGTACATTCTTCTTTTGGAATTAAATCACTGTCACCTAAAGCATCTAAGATATTAAACTTCGCCACTTCACCTGTACGTATGTCTTTACCTAAGCGAGGCATGCTCACAGGAACCACAATTTCGATAGCCCCACGATCACACCAAACATCATCCAAATTACGATTTTTTCCACGCTGATCAGAAGACTCACAATACACATGATGCTCATTGCCATCTGCTGTGGTCTTCCCCTTATTTAATATCGGGCTTGAGAAAATCGTTTCGTAATCTAATAAAATACGAGGACGTAAATAACCAATAAATGCGTTGTTTGCTTTGGTAAATGGACAGAAAAGTGCATTACGATCTTCTGTTAAGGTTTTACAGCTACCTTCATCTTCACCCGCGATTAAACTTGTCCCAGACCACACATCATTTAAATTTGCAGCAGGTCCAACAGGACAACTCGCAGCCACTAAGTTGTTATAAAAAACAGATTGGTCTGTTCCTGAGTTCACGACTTTACAATCTTGAGCTGTACCGCTGAGTGCATTACCAATCACCACACTATTGGCTAAATAAGCATGCTCAGAGGTACTATTTAGTTCAATACCACCACTGTTCTTCAGTACTGTAATATTATTGAGTGCTAAACCATCACGTAAGTTGACAGCAAAACCTTTGTTTTTGAAAAAAGTACTATTGGCAATGATATTTTGAGGGTTACTGAACACCAACTTGCTGATGTCTGCGAGCCCATTTTGATTGTAAACAATCGCTCGACCAGAAGTGCTTTCATTATTTTTGAACAAAGATGTATAGATTTCATAAGCCGGTGCTTCTGAGTAAATTGCACCACCATCTACCGCTTTGTTGTTTTGAAAAATCGTGGTTCGTATATATAGACGGCTTGCTACAGCTGCGCCATCTTCTGAAAATCCAACATTGTAGATTGCACCACCAAGTCGTGCATAGCCATCTTCAAACTTTACATTTTCAAGTGTAAGTTTTTCATTATTAAAAATGATGCCGCCTTTATCAGCACATTGATCTTGCTTACATCCTTTAAATGAAATTTCTTTAAAATTGATCGCAAGTAGTTCTTTTTCGCCATCATTAATATTAAAAATTTGATCCTTACCCTTCATTTCAATGACGGCATTATTAAGACCGAGTACGACATCTTCATTGACGTTACTGCCATACGCCGTTTTCAGATTCAGTTCTGCTTTAATATCAATTTTTTTAGTGAGTTTATAAACTTCATTTTTTTTCAGAGAAATTGAGGCATAGGCGTCTTTACCCCCGCAACCATTATATCCGGCTTCTGGCATACCATTATTGATATATTCTATGGCTTCACGAAGTGAACATTCCTTGTCATCCTTTACAACATCTTCAGTGGTTGTAACGATAATTTCTGCGCTAAATGCATGACCTGCCATGAGAAGCATGCCAATGCCTATGCTCTGTTTGAGCATATCCATCTCCTTAAATATTTTTTATCTTTTTATTCTTAAGTTGCACAATCCTTGCAACATTAAAATATTTTTATGTACTTTGTCACAGCTTGAGTAATTACTCAAGAATTTTTATTGCTTACCGATATTCATCAATTAGGGCAAAAATCTGTCTTAAATTGGCATGACTCAATTTGACTTTTTCACCTTTTAACATCTGAATAAGTTGTTCTAAAGAGCGAAGTAAAATAGACGCCTGATGCGGCCCATGTGCCAACAAATAATCCACAATTTGTTGATCCATATGGATGCCACGTCGCGCTAAAACAGAGTTAACGAGCGCTTGACGGTCTGCGTATAAGCTACCATTCGGCACTTTCACACTAACAGCCTGAGTTAATCGAGACTGTAGGTCTGGCAGTTCAAGTTTGAGTTCAATTGGCGCCAGTCGAGATGAAAAGACCAATTGACCACCTTCTTCGTTATTATAGTTAATCAGGTGAAAAACGGCTTTTTGCCAATGTGGAACTCCACTGATGGCTTCAATATCATCTAAAGCCACCAAGTCATAGCGATCTAGTGAAGTAATCGCTTCAGTGGGCGCATCGAGCAGTTCAAGCAATGAAACTTGAATTGCTGATTTGCCAATTTCTAAATATGAATCACATATTGCAGACAGTAAATGGCTTTTTCCTGTGCCAGCTCCGCCATAGATATAGAAACGATTCATTAATCCTGCATGTAATTGACGTACACCATCGATTACATGTCCCCAACTCGGCCCAGAAAAATCACTAATTCGGGCATCGAGCTGAGGTTCTATATCTAACTGCAATTGACGCATATCTATATTTTGGCCTTATCAATCTTTATGTTCTGATCGTTCAATGTTACTCGAAATTTCAGGATCTTGCAGCGAATTTGCAGACTGATTTTTGAGCTCAATATCAACAGCAACTTGATTGGTTTCTACGTTTAAAGTGCCACTTGCAGCATCATTTACGACAAGTACATCATTTCGGTATAAATTACTTTTCTCGTAATTTTCGCGTGCATGACGTAATAAGACCACAATAATCGCTGCAACGGGTAGTGCAATGAGCATTCCGAGGAGTCCTGCCAATTGCGCGCCTGCAAGGACTGCAAATACCACTGCCACAGGAGACAAACCAATTTTGTCGCCTAATAAGAAAGGCTGTAAAATATAACCTTCTATTGCCTGCCCTACCATGAATACCACCAGTACTAAGGCCAAATGCACCCAATCCAAACCGAATTGGAACAGGCAAGCCACAATTGCCGAAATAATACCAACCGCAAAACCCAAATACGGAATAATACTGGCTAGACCCGCAATCATCCCGATGATGATGCCGACCTCAATACCCACCAATTGAAGTCCAACCGCATATACAACGCCCAATAAGAACATTACCAAGAATTGGCCTTTTACAAATGCACCTAAAACTTCATGACATTCGCCCACGATTGTGAGCGTGCTTTTTTCATATTTACGTGGAATAAGTCGACGCATGTTTTCTAACATTCGTTCCCAATCTAATAAGAAATAGAAAGCTATGATTGGAATTAAGACAATCGTGCCACCAATCTGTATGAAATTCAGACCCGATTGTGCCACTTTTAACAACATGGCTTGGATACTGTCTGCACTATAGTTGGTTTGAATATACTCCATGATCGCTGCTGACATTTGCTCTGTATCAATTTCCATCGGCACAAGATTAAATGTCTCTGATAACCACGGCAGGAATGTATAGTTGACCCAATGAATATTGCTTGGAATATTGTTTTTCGCATACATCAACTGTTCCCATACCAGTGGTACGAGGAACCACATTGAAAGGAATATAGCGACACCAATTCCAATAAAGACCAAACTGATAGATAACCAGCGCGGCAAGCCAATATTATGTAATTTATCGACTAAAGGGCTAAATAAATATGCAATTAGAAATGCGCCGATAAAAGGAACAACTACAGGCTTTAATAAGTATAAAACCCATATGATCAATGCTATCCCAGCAAGAATAAATATTCGGCGCAAGGTGCGATCACCCATATAAAGTCACCTTTTTTCAATGTAATCGTTATAGAAAGGAAAATATTTTAATAAAGATAACATTTTAGTGCGAAATAGCATAAGAGTTTTGCATATTCAGGTTATAATCCCCGCGCGAATGCGGAGACTTCATTATGAGCAACTCAACTTCTACCCCAAACACTGGTTTAAGCTACAAAGATGCAGGTGTCGACATTGAAGCGGGCGACGCGTTAGTCGATCGTATCAAATCTGTCGCGAAACGTACTGCACGTCCTGAAGTAATGGGCGGTCTAGGCGGCTTCGGCGCTCTTTGTAAAATTCCTAAAGGTTATGAAGAACCTGTTCTCGTATCTGGCACAGATGGTGTTGGTACAAAATTACGTTTAGCATTGAATTTGAACCGTCATGACACAATTGGTCAAGACTTGGTTGCAATGTGCGTAAACGATCTTCTCGTATGTGGTGCTGAACCACTGTTCTTCCTTGACTACTATGCAACTGGCCACCTCAACGTTGACGTTGCAGCAAATGTTGTGACTGGTATCGGTGCGGGTTGTGAACTTGCAGGCTGTGCATTGGTTGGCGGTGAAACTGCTGAAATGCCTGGTATGTATGAAGGCGAAGACTACGACCTTGCAGGTTTCTGCGTAGGTGTCGTTGAGCAAAGCAAAATTATTGATGGCTCTAAAGTTAAAGCGGGTGACGTTTTAGTTGGTGTTGCATCTTCTGGCGCACACTCAAACGGTTATTCACTTCTTCGTAAAATTTTAGATGTGAAAAACGTTGACCTTACTCAAATCGTTGATGGCCGTCCACTTGCAGATACAGCAATGGAACCAACTCGTATTTATGTAAAACCAATACTTCAGTTATTGAAAGAAGTGGATGTACACGCAATGGCACACATCACGGGTGGCGGCTTACCAGGCAACCTACCTCGCGTACTGCCAAATGGTGCTCAAGCGGTAGTCAATGAAGCATCTTGGGAATGGCCAGAATTGTTCAAACTACTTCAAAAAGAAGGTGGTGTTGAACAATTTGAAATGTACCGCACATTTAACTGTGGCGTAGGTATGGTTCTCGTGGTTGATGCAGCAGATGCTGACAAAACTGTTGAATTACTCAACAGCCTTGGCGAAAAAGCATTCACAATGGGTCACATTGCAGACAATGCTGAATCTGTTGAAGGTGCTGACGAAAAAATCCGTGTAGTTTTCGCATAAGCAACGTTCATGATTAAAATTGCTGTACTTGTTTCAGGCAGCGGATCTAACCTGCAAGCCCTGATCGATGCCAATCTATCAGGTCAAATCGTTGGGGTAATTTCCAATAAACCTGACGCTTTTGCACTGCAACGTGCAGAAAAAGCAAAGATTGCAACGGCAGTCATTGAACACAAACAATATCCAAGTCGTGAAGCTTTTGATGATGTAATGCATCAACAACTGCTCGACTGGGATGTTGACTTGGTGATTTTGGCAGGCTTTATGCGCATTTTAAGCGCAAAATTTGTCAAAGCATGGGAAGGGAAAATGATTAACATCCACCCTTCTTTGTTGCCAAATTATAAAGGCATGCATACTCATCAACGTGTGTTAAACACTGGTGATGTTTTCCATGGCTGTACAGTTCATTACGTGACTGCAGAGCTAGATGCCGGCCAAGCGCTTGCTCAAGGTGTGCTTAAAGTCAATGTGCATGATCATGCTGAAAGTCTGGCAGATCGGGTTCACGTGCTTGAGCATGTGATTTATCCTCAAGTCGCAGAATGGATCTGTAATGGCACCATTCAACACACTGAAAACGGTGTTTTATATCGTGGCGAGCCTTTGCAACAACCTGTTCAATTCTGTAAGTTCTAAGCAACTGTATAACTTAACAATCAACGCATCTTAGGGTGCGTTTTGTTTTTTAAGGGCCAAATAAAACTCTATTTATTACTAAAATCTAAAATCTAAAATCTAAAATCTAAAATCTAAAATCTAAAATCTAAAATCTAAAATCTAAAATCTAAAATCTAAAATCCATTTTTTGCAGAATGTTCAACTTTATGATCAATATGTAGTTTTTAGTTAAATTAAAACTTTTAGCATCATTAAAATAATAAGCTTATATTGCAATTAGAAAACCTTATAAATCTAGAAATATTACATCCTTCAAACAAAAGTGGAGAAAATCACATGTTAAAATCCATCACACTGGCGACTTGTGCATGTATAACACTGGGTATGATTGGTTGTGCTACGACATCAAATCCAGCTACTGATCGTAATTTAGATAAATTACAAAACAAAAATTGGGTTGCGAGTGAAATTCAAGGCGTTAAGCTTGAAGCTGACCCTAACAATTCGAACGTACCCACTATCACTTTCGACGATACTCGTGTAAGTGGTTCTGATGGTTGTAATCGATTCATGGGTGGTTACGCTGTGCAAAACACAAAAATCCAATTTTCAAACCTTGCTACAACACAAAGAGCGTGTTTGACTGCGACAAATATTCCTCAACATTTTTCGCAGGCATTGAGCCAAGTTACTCATTATGATGCCTCTAAAGATCATTTGAAATTTTTAGATGCCAATAACAAAGTTGTTTTACAATTTGAAAATGCGAAATAAATCTCAAAAGTAGAATGTTTCATTCATAAAAAAAGCACTCTATAGAGTGCTTTTTTTATGTGTTGTGGTTTTTAAGGTTTAATGATGACGCTTAGGCAATTTAAGTAAATCTTTGATCAATTCAACAGTTTCCACAGGATGTTCCAATGGGAACATATGACTCCCGCTAACCACTTTAAATGGAATCGCAAATTTTTTCTCGACCATTTGTGGAAAGTGCCGAGCCAAAAATGGTCCTTGCTCTGCAATTAACTGCTGTACAGGCACTTGTGGTTGAGCCTGAGGTAACCACCACAGTGAAGGATTAGTTCGAAAAATATGAACTTCATCATCACGTGAAATCGTCAACTCCACCCCACCACGCAGTTTATCGTCCATCAATGCATAATCAATATAAGCTTGATAACAGTCTGGATCGAAATCTTTATAAAAACCTTTCGGCCTTAAAAGCTCTGCTGCTTGTTCACGGCTGTCCCAATGATCACGACGACGCTTCGACAATCCTGCTGGGGACATTTTATCGAGGACTTTAAGTTTGAGGAGTTTTGCGATGTGCAAAGCAAAAGACTCTTTCCCCATGATCATAGGCGGATCAATCATTAACACTTGTTCAAACAATTCTGGGCGTTGTAAAGCAGCCTGAAATGTTAAAACCGAACCTAATGAATGACCTAATCCAATCACCTTACGACCATTGGCCTGACGTACAATACTGTCAATGACTTGCTGTGTTAAGCTTTTCCAATGGTTATCGATTGGGTAACGCTTATCTGGCCCAAGTAGCGGCACATAGATCACATCATATTCATCACTCAATAAATCAAACAATTTTTGATAAACCCGTGATGGCACGCCATTGGCGTGCGCAAAATGAATTAACGGTTTCATTGTAACTTCGTGCTGTTTTCAGATTGAACCTGTTGTGACAATGCGCTTGCCAAACCTTGACCAAATGAACTTCCCATACGACCAAGTACAGAATCAAATGGACTATTTTCAATGGTGTAGTTCACAGCTTTTTCAGTTTTCAACTCACGTTTCAGGCTATTTAAACTACCTGTACGGTCAGCAATACCCAGCTTCACAGCCTGATCACCTGTCCAAAATAAACCTGAGAAAATAGCCGGATCATTCGATTTTAATTTCTTACCGCGACCTTCCTTCACTGCATTAATGAAATGCGCATGAACATTATCAAGTACACCTTGAACATGTGCTTTTTGTGCTGCATCTACAGGTTGAGTCATGGATAAAATGGCTTTGTTCTCACCCGAAGTCATGGTGCGATCTTCTACACCGAATTTTTGCATCAAACCACTAACACCATAATTCGGCATAATCACGCCAATCGAACCCACTAAACTTGAAGGATTGACAATAATTTCATCTGCCGCAGACGCAATATAGTACGCACCTGAAGCGCCTGTATCACCAATAATGGCATACAATTTTTTATCAGTATGGGCTTTTTTCAAGTACTGAATTTCTTGCCAAATTTCATCAGACTGAACAGGTGAACCACCTGGTGAATTAATATTTAAAACAATCGCTTTGCTTTGTTTGTTTTCATAGGCTTTTTTCAAAGCTTTGATGGTATTTGCGCTGTTTACACTTTGCTTGTCCGCTGCAATGGTCCCAATGATATCAACCACAGCAATATGTGAACCCGCTGTCGCTGCTGGATCAGATGACGACATGCTGCAACTTTTTGCCATCGCAATGATAATAAATAACAAATAAGCAAAGGTTAAAAATTTAAAAAATATACCCCATCTACGTGCTCTACGTTGTTCTTCAACGGAAGAAAGCACGGCTTTTTCTAATATTTTCCATTCATTTCTAGTTGGCTGCTGAATATTGTTTGAAGAACTTTGCTGTTTTTCTTCAGGTTTTGGTGGCCATTCGGACATAAAAAAACCCATTTGATCGTTAATTTGTAGTCATTATATACACGCTAATCGCTATAACTGTCTAATCAATTCATTTTCCCCTATAATTATTTTAAATTTTCTTTCATTTCTTTCAGACTTAAATAAGATGACCGACCAAAATTCACAGGACACCACATATCACCTGTTAAAATTTATCAGCCGTCAACCTATTCAAATTTCAAGATTAATTGCAAAAGGTTTGGCTGGGTTAGTCAATGTTTTAAAAATCTCTAAAACCTACTCTACGATTCAACGCAATCTTAAAATTGCATTGCCTGAATTATCAGAGTCAGCTCGCATTCAACTCACTAAACAAGCGATTCGAAACGAACTTTGTTCTTATTTTGAATTTTTTAACATTTGGGGTGCAAGTACAGAAAAAAATATTCAACGGATTCATCACGTACATGGCGCTGAATATTTACATGAAGCGCTCGCCCTACAAAAAGGCGTTGTACTCGTAGTACCACATTTTGGTACTTGGGAAATCATGAATGCATGGGTTGCGCAGTACACTCAAATGACCATCATGTACAAGCCGGTAAAAAGCGAATCTGCCAACAATTTTGTCCGTGCTGCTCGTAGCCGTGAGCAAGCAATATTGGTTCCTACGGATGAATCAGGTGTACGTCAGATTTTCAAAGCATTAAAACAAGGTGGGACGACGGTGATCTTGCCAGACCATACCCCCAATGCCGGCGGCGAAATGATTCCATACTTTGGTATTCCACTAAAAACCAGCAACTTAAGTGCAAAACTGATTCAAAAAACCAAAGCACGTGCGCTCTTACTATATGCCATTCGTAACGATAATCATGGTTTTGATATGCATATCGAACCTATGGATGAGAATATCTATCAAGGCAATGCAGATGATGGCTCAATAGTTATCTTTAAAGCAGTGGAAAATCTAATTCATCGTTATCCAGAGCATTATCACTGGAGCTATAAACGCTTTAAAGCCAATCCAAAATTGAGAAATCTATACAATATTAGTGATGAGGAAGCCGCTCAACGCATTCGTGATATTCGTGAGGAATATCAAAGACAGCAAAAAATTAAAAATGTGACAGAATGACATTTTCAAGCAATATACTTGAAGTAGTTTTTCTATTCGGATTCTTTAGATAGCCTGCGATATAGATCGAGCCATTTATACTTTGTCCGCTCTTCAATTAGTTCAATTTGCTGTTTATTTTGCTTGAAATGGATACTTCCACTTTGTGCAGTTTGCAAGAGTGGAATGTCTAATTGTTTGAGGCGTGTTTGGGTCATGTTTGCAGGATGTCCATAACGATTAAAGCGCCCTGCAGAAGCAATCGCCAACTTGGGCTTAAAATGGTTTAAAAACGCATAGGATGAACTGTGCCGACTACCATGGTGTCCGAGCACCAAGACATCGACTTTTAGGTCTGGATAATCACTTAATATTTGATATTCAGTCTCCCAACCCGCATCCCCCATCAATAGAAAATGTCGTGGGCCATTGACGTCTTTGACCGTGACATATAGAACACAAGAACGTTCATTGGCATTCCATTTGGCATCTGTCAGATCTGCAGGCTTTGGCGAGAGTATTTCAAAATAGACTTGCTGATCCCAATTCCACTGCTGACCACGCTGACATAAGCGCTGTGGAGCTTGGTTCGTGGTTTGTACCCGCTCATTACTTGAAAGCTGCCCAATATCAAGCTGTTGCTCCAATGAGAAAAAGCCACCACTATGGTCTTGATCTAAATGAGTCAATAACACCCGATCTAGTCGATGGACACCATTCACACTCAAAAATGGCCGGATGATATTTTGCCCGACACTAAATTGACTTTCATCATAGTTTCCACCGAAGTCTACCATCATATGATGATCTACAGAACGGATATAGATCGCCTGCCCTTGCCCCACATCTAAAATTGAAAGTTGAAAATTTGCTGAATTTTTCCATGGGATAAACAGAGCAAAAAAGGCAATGACCGACCAATATTTTGGCAAGATACCTTCAGGTAAAAATAAGATCACAATAGCCAATATCAACAGTAGGATCTGAGTTGACATCAATGCGACATCTTGCATTTTTGGTGCAAAGAGTCGATCTAAGCCATAGAGAAACACATGCAATATTTCCAAACACAGATCATTAAATAAAAAAACCAAATGCGCCAAAGGTGTAGAAATATAAGACAGTGCCCCTCCGATGATATCTAAAGGAACCACCACAGCCCCTAACCACGGGATGGCAAATAAATTACTTAGTGGGCTAATCCACGTGACTTGCTTGAAAAAAATCACCATCAATGGAAATAAGGCGACAAAGATTTTCCATTGTGATTCCACCATCAACCACATTGAATGTTTCAACTTTTGCCAAAAACTGGCTTCCGTTTGAGCCTGTAAATGTTTCCTTAAGGTTTGATAAATCCGCAGTAAAATAAAGCATGCACCATAAGACAACCAGAATGCTGCGGATAAAATACTAAAGGGATCCACAAGCAATAAAATTGCGGCACTAAAAACCAGCAGTTGAAAAGGCTGAATGGTTTGCCGTAACAAAAGCATGCTACTTGCAACTAGGCAGATCGTCAGCGTTCTCAGTGCAGGTATTTCAAAGCCAGTAAATGCGCAATATAGAAGGACACAGAAGATAAAGGGCACGACCAATACATATTGTTTGGGCCACTTGAGATAAATTTTGGGACAATATTTACGGATACCTAACTGCATCGCCCAACAGAGCATGCTGGCAAAAACCAGTACATGCGGACCAGAGATCGCCAGTAAATGACTCATCCCAAAGCGTTGAAATAACTCACTGGTGCCTTCAGTGAGTAAACTTTTATCACCTGTAAGCAGCGCTAACAGCAAGCCATGATTCCGCAGCGGCTGTTGGTATATAAACGCTCTTAAATATAAACGCTGCTGTTCGACTTTTATTTTGAACTGATGCAACACACCTTGATGTCGTTGATACTGATGGCCATAGCCCATCGCAGTCATATGTTGGGGTGGTATCAATTCGACAGACTTCACCTTTAAACTGGCATGTATATTTTGCTGTACGCTCCACCGCTCTTGGTCAAATGCACCTTCTGTCACATAGCTTTGGGTAGGTCGTAACTCTCCATACATACGATAGTATTGTCCAGGGACCAACTGAATCGTCTGTTCATTATTTTGCAAAATTGAATTGGGTAAATACGCCATAAAATATTGAATCTGCTGATTCACATTGAGCACTTCGATTTTTTGCTGAATTGCTTGGTCTTTGAGTTGGCTGATTTGTGGGATATACACAATAAACTCGCCTTGTCTGCTCTGATGCTCAACCAATGCCAAACGCTGATCGAGTTGAGTATTAGCGAAACTAAAGCCGAGAATTGCACCTATGCAAAGATTTGCACTGAGCTGTAAGATTTTCGAAAAGATACTTTTTAGTTTTGGTGAAATGTAGAGCTGTAGCACTAGCCAAATCAGGACAATAAAAAGCAACTGAGCTGTCGAGAGTTGTGGATTCCAAAACATGAACCCCATAAAAGAAATACCTAAAATCCAGCCAATACAAAAACTTTGTAACATGAGTCGTCATTATTTTTATTATGTGCTGGCAATAATAAAGCCCACCGCGGTGAGCTTCAATCAAACAATCTTAATCCACTAATTTTTTACAAAATCAATTTAGCGCTTAGTCATCTACCCATAAACCATCTTGCATATGCAAAATCGCATCAGCAGATTGAGCTAAATATTCATCATGGGTCACAATTAGCATTGCCATGTTAAATTCTTTACGTAATTCAGACAGCAACTCAAAAATCCTCACCGCGGTTTTGCGGTCTAAGTTCCCTGTTGGCTCATCAGCCATCATCAACTTAGGTCTTGCTACCAATGCACGAGCCAAAGCCACACGTTGACGTTCACCGCCTGAAAGCTCACCCGGTTTGTGCGTCATGCGGTGGGAAAGTCCAACGCGTTCCAAAAGATATTCAGCTTGCTGCTTCACTTCTTTGAAGTTACTCGACTTACGTAACATCAATGGCATTGCCACATTTTCAAAGGCGGTAAATTCAGGCAGCAAGTGATGGAATTGGTATACAAAACCTAAATGCTCATTACGGATATAACCACGCTCTGCTTCACCTAAAGTGTCAAAGCGTTGACCATTAATCATCACTTGACCCGATGTTGGACGATCTAAGCCACCCAATACATGCAACAACGTACTTTTACCAGAACCACTTGACCCCACAATCGAAACAAACTCACCTGCTTTGACTTGTAATGAAAGTCCACGAATCACATCGACTGTAGACTTCCCATCGGTAAAAGATTTGGTAATGTTTTGGGCATCTAAAACTAAATTACTCATAGCGTAGAGCCTCTGCAGGTTGAACTTTAGCTGCACGTAATGCCGGATAAATAGTCGCGATAAAGCTAAGACCCAATGATAAAGATACAATCACCACAACATCTTGCCATCTTAAATAAGACGGTAAATAGTTGATGAAGTAAGCATCAAACATATTTAAGCCCAATGTTGTATTCAACCAACCGACTAAATTACTAATACTCGATGCAGCGATAATCCCTAAAATCGCCCCAGACACCGTACCAATCACCCCAATCACTGTACCTTGCACCATGAAGATCCGCGTGATTGTAGCCGGTGAAGCGCCTAGAGTACGCAAAATGGCAATATCGGATTTTTTATCAGTAACCACCATCACCAATGAAGACACGATATTAAATGCTGCAACCAATACAATCAGGAACAGCAACAAACTCACCATTGCCTTTTCCATTTGAATCGCACTGAACAGATTGCCGTGCGTATAAGTCCAATCTGAAGCATAGAAGTTTGCAGGTAGATCACGCACAATTTCTTGAGACACTTGTGGCGCTGCAAAAATATCATCCAACTTCATACGGATGCCTTGTGCACCATCTGGCAGTCTTAATAAAGTCGACGCATCGTTCAGAGCTACATAGCCCATCATCGAATCAACTTCCGCACCAATACTGAAAATACCCACAATTTTAAATCGTTTAAAACGCGGAACGACCCCAGCCGGAGAAGGTGTTGCTTCAGGAAGCACCAAGGTCACACTGTCATTCAAGCCTAAACCTAAGGCATCTGTCATTTGCTTGCCAAGGACAATACCAAACTCACCTTTTTTCAGGTTATCGATACTGCCTTCCACCATATGGTCTTGGATAATTGATACCTTTTTTTCATACTGCGGTTCAATCCCACTGACCATAATGCCAGACACTTGACCTTGTGCCGTCAACATTCCCTGTAATTGGGTGAATGGTGCGACCCCTTGAACATGCTCATGCTGCTCAATTTTTTTTGCAAGTTCAGGCCAATTTGTTAAAATTTGTGTTGAAGAAACAGTGGCTTGAGGTATCATTCCTAAGACACGAGTTTTCAGCTCACGATCGAAACCATTCATCACAGATAAAACTGTAATAAGGACTGCCACACCAAGCGTGAGGCCGATCATGGATACCAGAGCAATAAAAGAAATAAAGTGGTTACTGCGCCGAGCGCGAGTGTATCTCAACCCTATATACAGCGAGATTGGTTTAAACATAACCATCTAGTCCGAGGTAATATATTATGGAAAATTTACAGCATCAAAGTGTTCAAACTGAACGCCGTGTAATGTCGCGTATCGATGCTGCTTTGCGCATCAACTATCAGATTATCTCTGATGATGTTGCACTGAATGATCCTTACGATCCTAATTTTGTATTGCCGCGCTATTTTCTACTACTTGCTGAATTAGATCAATTTGATCATGCACTCAACTACGAATTAGAACAATTAGCTGAGAAAGATCAACAAATTGCTCGAATCTTATCCTTATTTAACCAAAAGTTAAACCTTATTACGGGTTCTTTATACGACGCAATTGTACAAAGCATGTTACCAGTGCCTGAGCATGTGAATTTTTCCGAGACCGGTCTGAGCTTTTTTAGCGAACGCGCGATTAAAGAAGGTACTTATATCCATGTGACCTTAAGCCACCCTGAAAATTTCTTCCATATTGCGGCAACAGCACAAGTGGTTTATAGCCGTGAAGAAGAAAGCAACTTATACCGCACAGGTGCCTATTTTATCACGCTGCTCCCCCAAGACCGGGTTAAATTGGCTGAATGCATCGCCCTGACTCAGCAGAAGCTTTAATTCGGAGCTTGTGTTTTTCGGGCAAGCTCACGACTT
Source organism: Acinetobacter sp. YH12063 (assembly GCF_013419715.1). Lineage (NCBI taxonomy): Bacteria > Pseudomonadati > Pseudomonadota > Gammaproteobacteria > Moraxellales > Moraxellaceae > Acinetobacter > Acinetobacter sp. YH12063. The sequence goes on from NZ_VOZO01000002.1 coordinate 50,819, forward strand.
GCCTGTAAGTCCTTATAGAAATACACAAATAAACCAGTCAACAGTACAATCGCCCCCAAGAACACCATCAAGGTCAATTTTTCATCATTTAACAGTGCCCCGAACAACATCGCGAGCATCGGTGTGAGGACTGTTGTTAAAGATAAAGTTGTCGCCTTAATATTTTGTACCAGTTTGAAATAACAAAACATTGCAATCAATGAAGCCATAATCACTGCATAAAATAAGCCAATGAGCGCTTTGGTCGAAGGCATCTGTGTCGGTGCATACTGCCAAATAAACGGTAGCATTGCAGCAGAAAATAGGGCTGAGATTAGAATCGAACCTGTGGCTTGAGACATGGGCTGTAATGGTGCATTGACTTTTTTCACCCAAAAAATCGACATGCAGTAAACGAACACACTCATTAACATTAAGACGATACCAACAGGCTGTACGTGCTGATCACTACCACCTAAGCAAATAATGGCTAAACCACAGACGGCAATCAACATCCCAATCCATTGCAAGCGATGCAGATAGGTATGAAAGAAGAAACGACCGATCAGACCCGTCATAATTGGCGCTAAACCAAACATCAGGGCAATAATGCCTGAGCTGAGATAGGCCGTTGCCATATAGGTAAAAATTTGCGAACCAATAAAACTAAACGCCCCGGCCAAATAACTGTGCAGCGAGGTTTTATCCATCGGCAGTTTATGTTTAAAAATAAACAATAATGCGACAGCCAAAGGTAATGCGATAAAAAAGCGTAATATCAGTGCCCAAAACGCATTGATATCACTGACACTCCAAACGATGGCAAGTGGCGTGGTCGACCAAATAAAGACCAACAACGCATAGGTGGTCGCTAGATTTGTTTTAGATGGCATGGTTTTTACTTCTGCGCCGTTTTTCGTTTTTGCTTTTGAATGGTTTGATCTAAGCTGCTGGAAAATTCGCGCTTATCACGTTCAGAAATCGGTGCTGGACCACCAGTTTGCACACCTGCGCCCCGTAATGTATCCATAAAGTCGCGTAAATGTAGACGAGCTTTGACATTTGCTGTGGTATAAATCTCACCGCGTGGATGTATCGCTATACCGCCCCGCTCAATCACTTCAGCAGCAAGTGGAATATCCTGTGTCATCACGATGTCGTGCTCTTTCATGCGCTGAATAATTTCTTTATCCGCTGCATCTGCCCCGCTCATGACTTGAATTGAGTTAATCCGCACCGAAGGCGTTATCCCAACATTTTGATTGGCGACAAAAGTGACTTCTAACTGGTAACGATCAGAAGCCCGAATAATCACATCACGTAAAATGCGTGGTAACGCATCTGCATCCACCCATAATTTAAATGGCAGCACTGATTTTCCATTCACTTTTAAACATGACTCATAGTAACAAATCTACATGACAATTTGGGGATCTGCATCCGCTGAATGGATCTACATTTCTCTAATCATGAGAATCGAAAAGCTGCAAATTGACTCCAACTTGGGCTTATTTTCCAATGCTTTTACATTTAAATCCTACTGAAAACATTTTTTATGCATGATTTCATGATAAATATGACGTCGGTGACTTGAAAATTTCAAATAACCCTCGATTTATTAATTATGAAACCAACCCAATATCAATTGTGCATATGAAAAAACAAAATAGCCCTGAAATTATCACTATTGAAGATCAAACTTTTGGTAGTCATGTTGAACATTGGAATTTGCTTACAGGCAACCCGACAACGGATGTACCAGTTTGGCTGGGTCAGGCATTAGATGCACCCATTATGCCGATGGGCTTATGCGCACAAGAATCTGATATGGATCAAAGTACCTGGCTGATTCAAGGTCCATCAAAAGCGTCGATTCAACTGTGCCAAGTGATTGCGGTAGAAAATAATAAACCTAAAGCCGTTAAAACTGCATTTCCAAGTTTTGATAGCCCATATAAAACCAAAGCCACCATTGAACGTATTATTACCTGTAAATCCAATACGCAAGCTGTGCTTTGCCTCGACTTAGGCGCAAATACCAGTGTGTATGCTTTTGATAGTTTATATAGCGTCAATCACGACCAATATGAAAAAGATGCAAGCTACAGTGTGCAACTCAATGCTTGGGCCTATGAACTCGAAGCTGTCGCAGAACATGAACAGCTTGTCGTTGATGATCCTGCATCGATTAAACATCATCGTGCTTTAAACGATATCTTGGCAGCAAATAATGGTGTTGCCCCTGCAGATTTACACGAACAAATTAAAGCGTGGCAACCAAAGTCTGAAGATGACAAAGCGCCAGTCACAGTCGATTTTTCTAAAATGGTTGCATACCTATATGGTGAAAATCTTGGCCAAGAAGACGAAGCATGGTTCCAAGGGCATATAGTTGGCAAAACCGCCATGCAATTTAAAGAGCAAGACTATACGCTGTATGATGTGACCTTAATCCACGAAGAAAACCAAGAAGCGGTGATTGTTCGTGTTGCAACACGAAATCCGGCGCATAAAGATTTCAATGTTGGGCAATATATTCGTGGCAATCTGTGGATACAAGCCAATATTTACGCAAAATCTGCCTAATTGGAATTCAAATCTAAGAAGAAAAAAACCACCAAAATATGGTGGTTTTTTTTATTACTTAAATTAGTATTTAACGTCAAACACTAAACTTCTTTCATAAATCAATTTTAAATCAATACTTAATTCACAAAAAATATTCCCTCTCCTTTTCAAGGATGAGCATAATTACGCGCAAGAAGGAGAGGATTTATATGAAAAATTTCCCTCATCTTAGAGGAAGAAGGGCTTTCAGTATTAATCTTGCTACGAATTAATGATCATTTTTTTGACTTATGAAAGCTATCTACTAGCGTGGACTAATTTCATCGAGTACACGCATGATTTCAGCTTTGGTTTTAAAGAAGCGACTAAATAAACTCGAAACTGAACCAATCATCGTGATGTGCCCAACACGTGGGATTTGAATCAACTGACTGTGGTTGCCTGAGGCTTTTAATCGACGATCTAAATCTTCACTATTGCTATAGCCAACGATATTGTCTTTGTCCGCAGTGAATAGATAATGCTTCACTTGATTATGCTCAACAAAATAATATGGCATCACTTGTTGATAAGGTACATTTTGATCAAAGGCATCTGCACAAATCGGATCACCTTTATAATCAAAATGATATGGCCCTGCCAATCCCACAATTGCACGAATATTCTCTTTCACTTGTAGCTGATAAGGCGTCGGATGATACAGTGCAGACATGACATTAAATGCCCCTGCCGAATGTCCCATTAACACCACATTTTCCACTTCAATCTGCAACTTATGCTGAGACTGCGTCAAATAGTTTAATGCAAGGCTAAGATCATCAATTGAAGCCGGAAAAATATATTCAGGTGCGAGATGGTAATTAATGACAGCAACATCGAAGCCTTCTTTGGCAAAAGCTTCACCAATGAATCCATAATCCTTTTTGTCACCATGCATCCACGCTCCACCATGTACAAACACGATGAGTGGACGTTGCTGACGAGGTGCTGACGTGCGATACAAATCTAGGCGATGGCGCGCTTTTAGACCATAAGGGATATTGTTTTGAACATGATATCCTTGTTTGGGTGTCAGTCGATTTAATGCATAACTGCCAAAATCATATAACCGAAAATTTCGGTATAAAGATTTAGCCAAATCCATTTTTTGCTGAAGCCGCAGAGACCATTGATTCATATTTTACAGCATCATTTCCGACATTTTATTGAGCATTTGGATCGACAGCATCCGGATCTATCGCTACAGGCGTTTGTACTTCAGGTTGCACATTGCCTACAGCAGGTGTGGTGTAACTGGAGTTAATTGAACGTGCCTGTGGATTTGGGTTCTGATCAATATTATCGATTAAAGTGACAATTCGCGTTACATTACCCACTTGTTGCAAGATTTGATTTAAGTCTGTGATTTCCGCACTGTTTAAACGGCCCATCACATAAAGAACAGCATCTTCAGTATGAATGTGTACTTTGCTGTCAGATACCACAGGCGCTTTCATAATCAAACCACGGGTATTCGCAGTAACCGCAGTATCTTGCATGATGGTGCTATAGCTGATCTGATTACCCACTGTAATATAGTTATGTACAGTTTTGACATCACTCATTGAACGGACATTTTCTTCTGCCAATTCTTTTAAATGATTATCCGGCACTTGCCCAGTCAATAAGACATTGCCATGAAAACTTTCAATATTGACACGTGACTGTTTAAAACGAGTATCTAATTTATATAAGTTAATTTTTGCTGTTCGAACAATGGAAGAGTCAATAAAAACTTGTCCCAATGAGCGTGCGCCGCTTTCAGTTCCTACAGGTGCTGATCCTGTTCCATTCGAAATAAAACTCGCACAGCCAGATAAACTTGCGACACAAAGCATCGTTATTCCAATACGCTTAACCACTCAGCACGACTCCTCAAATTTCCACACGTATTTTTCTATGCGTTTACACAGTTTGTTTTATCAAAGATTAATCAACTCTTGATCAAAAGTAAAAGCATTTTCAATCCATTGCTGATGATACGGGTATTTAGAAAAGTCTTGCTGTAGTGTTTTTGCAAAGTGCTGATAAAAATCAAAACAAATTGCATCAAAGCGACAATAATAATTTTGAAAATGTGACTGTTCATTTAAAAAATGCAACGCAGTCGTCATCATCTTACGTTGTTTGTGAATGGAAATACTTTCGATGGCTTGGGCATAGCGGGTATTTGAACGGGCTTTAACTTCGATAAACACCAATTCTTGACCACGTGTGACGATCAAATCAATTTCACCATAACGACTATGATAATTCTGTTGCACCTGTACATAGCCTTGCTGCTCAACCAAACGCAGCGCTTGCCGTTCTGCCCACTGCCCCAGATTCATCTGTCCCAAATTCATCTGCTCTAAGTTTAGCTGCATCGTTTCATCCCTAAAGTGAGATCGCCACGATGCCTTTTTTACTTCGCTCATAGCAGTGGGGAACACGCTGAATATTATTTTGACTAATTTTGATTAGCCCTGTTCGCCCCTGAAACTCAATGCTTTTTAATTTCGGTTCTTGCAAATATTGTTTTGCGATATGCCATGTGTCTCCGCCAAAAGCTAAAAGACGTTGATATGGCATATCTACTGGGTTTTCCTCATAAGCTCGGATCAGGTCAGGCCAACGCGCGTCATGCAATGCAGGTGCATCACAAAATTTCAGCCCGACAGGAATAGGCTTTGTGGCTTCAATCGCATTGGCAACGGTATATAGTTTTGCTTTAGGTAGTTTTTTTTGACTGTTTAACCATTCATTATTGCCCAGCAACAGCACCCCTTGATTTTTGTCCAGCTTCGTTGGGAGTTGTTCAACCACTTGAATCGGCACTGAACTTTGACTAATTAAGGACATGAGTAGTAATTCATGTTCTGCCTCTGTTGCAGGCTGACGTAACACTAACACTTCCGCTAATTTGTCTTTTTCGAAGACTTTTTGGAGTGCTAAAGCATCATCACGTTTCGATAGACTGTACTGCCAGACGTTTGGAATTTGGCTAGTCGTTTCATTTAAAGCCAACACGCGGACTTTAGGCTTTGCTTTTACAAGTGCTTCAACATCTTGGCGTGCTAAAGGGCCAATCACCAATTGAGTTTTTTTATTTACCTGTTGCTTCAATATCGCTGCAATTTGCTTTTGATTTGAATCTACAAACTTAATGGGTACTTTGTAGTCTGACGATTGATATGCACTATTGAAACCTTGCTTAATACTGGATGCGGCTCGCGCCATAGGGCCAGATTCAGGTAGAATGACCAAGACGTCTGCCTGTGCAGCAGTAAACAGACTGCTTAAAAGGCAAAGACCCAAAATTTTGTTCTTATTATCCAACATGGAGAAACCTATGAGTGCTCAGTTATTTGTTGTTGCAACTCCAATCGGGCACTTAGATGATATTAGTTATCGTGCAATTGAGGTATTGAAGTCGGTTAAAATTATTGCCGCCGAGGATACACGAACTTCCGCACAATTACTTAAACATTTTAGTATCAATACGCCTTTAACTGCTTGTCACGACCATAACGAAAGCAACAAAATAGACCAGCTCATTGAACGCCTAGAAAAAGGTGAAAATATGGCGCTGATCAGTGATGCAGGCACGCCATTAATCAGTGATCCTGGCTTTAAATTGGTTCGAGCTGCACAAGAAAAAAATATTCGTGTCATTCCTGTGCCAGGTGCCTGTGCTGCCATTGCTGCTCTCAGTGCTGTCGGCCTACCCAGTGACCGTTTTAGTTTCGAAGGCTTTTTACCTTCTAAACAGTCACAACGTCTTCTAGCACTGGAAAAACTGAAAGACGAAACCCAAACTATGATTATCTATGAAGCGCCGCACCGTATTGTGGATTGCCTAAAAGATATGTCGAATGTCTTTGGTGCAGATCGTCCTGTGGGCTTTGCACGTGAAATTACTAAAACATTTGAAACCATTAAAAAAATGTCTTTAGGTGAATTGGTTCATTTTGTCGAATCTGATCATAATCAGCAAAAAGGCGAAATCGTTTTGGTGATTGGTGGTGCGACCGAAGAAAAAGACCTAGAGCAAGAAAAGTTAGACAAATTGCTGACACGTTTACTTCAAGATTTGTCCGTTAAAGCTGCCTCTCAGTTGGCTGCAGATTTAACTGGGATTAAAAAGAAAGTGGCCTATCAACGTGCTTTAGAGTTAACCCAAGCGAACGATTAAGCTTAATTTTTTTTATTTTTAATTTGAACCGCTTATGGGACCTACGGGTTCCATAAGCTATCCCATACAATAATTTAAATAGAATGAAAAAAGTTGCTTATAACATGTCCATAAATCTGTCTGTCAAAAAACCGCTGGTGTTCATTCTCTTTAATCTGGTTTGGCTCACGGCCCTTGTACATATTATTTTTACTGGCATTCAACCCTATCCGCACTATATTAGTGGCGAGCAAATGACGGCCGATCATAGCGCGATTGCGATGGTCTGTGGATATTGTTCCCTCTATTTTGTAGTCGGTAATTTACTGAAACTGAGCCAATTTTGGGATAGGCATCGCTATTGGGCTTATGTCGTTTTGAGTGCGGTATTACTTTTTCAATCTTTTGTCGCTGCTGTGGCGGCCATGCATGCACCGCCGTATATTGCTGCATTTATTATTAATTGTATGTTTTTGCTTTTACTGCATTTTGTGTTCTATCCTATTTACGCGATCAGTCGTAAATATATGAAGCCAAAGACGGCTTGAAGCGATTTCACATCTTATTAACGACTTAACTTCTTGAGCAAACATGCTACAGAGTTAAGAACTGAATGACATGCATCCTCGCACAAGCGAATGAAGCAAAAAAAAAACACCACATGACGTGGTGTTTTTTCATTTTTAATCTTTTGCCGATTCGTCTGGAGGGACTTCGGTAATACGACCACCACGCGCTAAGAACGCAGCAACTTCATCTTCAAGCGCCTGACGTTGTTTTAGTTTTGCAGTCACTGTTAATGTTTCAGCTTCAGAGGTGTCACCATCAGAGGCAGAATCAGCTGCGTCACCTGCACCTTTTTCAGCTGCTTGTGCTTCATCTTCATCAACTACTGAATCTTCTGGATCATCATAATCGTTCATATCAGTCATTGTGTTCTCCCCGCGAATGACTTCTGTTTGCCAGCGAATGGCTGGTTTTAAATTAACAGAAATTTAGCAATCTCTGAGCATTTCGACTAGTACCCACAATCAAAAAATCGTATCTTTTTTAATCAAAATCGTAACCTTGTTTATACGACTGTCTAAAAAATATCTGACTTTGACCTAAGCTGCGTAGATTGTATCTTTTAAAATACTCAGACCATTGGCTTGAGCCATAAATGCATCTTTAAGAACAGTCTGATTTTCCACTTGTTTTAAACCAAAGTTTCGCGCCCACACCACAGGAGAAAAAGTTGTAGTTTCTAACCAACCAATTGCGGACATACTATGCATCATGGCATCGTTTTGCCCTTTACGGCGGTGCTCATAGCGCTTCAAACTTTGTTCATGTGCCCACACACCCCGTTTTTTATCGGTCAAAAGCACATCGCAAAGTACTGCTGCATCTAAACAGCCAATATTCACGCCTTGTCCTGCAAGCGGATGAATCACATGGGCCGCATCTCCAATCAGCGCCAGACCATCATGAACGTATTGCTGTGCAGCTCGTGCCTTCAATGGAAATTTAGCACGTGGCGTTGCTTCTAAGACCTCGCCGAGCATGTGATGGCTTTCTCGAGTGAGCAACGCAGTAAATTCCACATCGGATAAAGCGACATATTCATCGGCATAATCATCTGGTAAGGTCCACACAATGGATTGCCAATAACCGCTTTCTTCTTTTTTCAGACTCGCCATCGGCAAAAATGCCAAAGGCCCAGTTTCTAAGAAAATTTGACGCGCTACATGCTGATGCGGTTGGGCGGTTTTAATTGCACAGCTCACACCCGCCTGTTTATAGTCCAAGACATCTAGATCGATGAAAGCTTGTTCTCGGACAAATGAGTTTGCACCATCTGCTCCAACCACCAGTTTTGTTTTGAGCTGGGTACCATCTGCGAGGTGAATGATCCATACACCAACGCCACGCTCAACTCGACTTACCTTGACTTGGGTTCGGTAGTCTTCGAGTTGTTCTAGCATTTTTTCTTGAATAGCTAAATTCAAAACACTTGGTTCAACCATTGAACCTAAAGCTTGCTCAACTGATGGCGTTTGCTCTGTAGCATGGCCAAAATTGATTTCGCCATAGCCATTTTTATTCCACACCTGCATGCCTGTATAAGGCTGCTGACGAGCAAGCTTTTCCCAAACACCCACGGTCTTGAGTAAATGAATAGTGGCTTGACTGAGCGCCAAAACTCGAGGATTCGCAATACTTTTGGTTTTTTCTGCATCCAATATAGGTGCCGCATCCAATACCGTAGCCTGCACACCGCCCTGCGCCAATAACAATGCCGTTAAACCACCGACCAAGCCACCGCCGACAATCACAGCATCCAGTACATCTGTTTGATTGAAACTCATGCTTTTAGCCCCATTGCATAATTCGCGACCAAAGGCTTGATCCCCGGAATGGTGTCAAAGGCAACTAATCCTGTATTGCGAATGAGTTTTAAAATTGGATTCTGGTTGCTAAAACCACGTACAACTGAATCACAGAATTTAATCACCCGCTGCTGATCGGTCAGGCGCGATTTTTCATAATCCAGCAACATAGCTGCATCACCCAAATCTGCACCTTGGGTACTTTGCTCTGTTAAATAACGGTGCAGTACATAGGCATCACGCATACATAAGTTAAAACCCTGACCCGCCACTGGATGAATGGTATGTGCAGCATTGCCCATCAGCACTACACGGCCGACAGCTTGTTTTTCTGCAAGCACTTGGGATAATGGGAAGCTGAAACGTTTACCCGTTTTTTGGAATTTACCTGCACGGTCGCCATAGGTTTCTTGTAAGGCATCTAAGAAGTGCTGATCATTTTCATCACCCATCCACTCGCCTTCAGTTCCTTTAGGAACAGGCCAAACCACTGAGCGGCGGTATTCACCCGGAAGTGGCAATAGCGCTAACGGGCCAAGTGGACTAAAGCGCTCGAAACCGACATGAGCATGCGGTTTAGAGGTTTGCACCGTAGTGACAATCGCCACTTGGTCATAGTCATGTTCTGATGCGCCAACGCCTAGGGCTTTGCGGCAGAATGAATCACGGCCATCTGCGGCAATCACGATTTTAGATTGTAGTTTGAGCTGTTCTTCAGCACGCTGTGCTTCTATATATGCAAAGTCTGCATCTTGCGTCAGTGAAGTCACTTGTACGCCATCAATTAATTCGATTAATGGTTGTTTTTTGACTTCTGTGAGCAACACACGACCGAGCCATGCATTTTCAATGACTTGTCCAAAGCTTTCGACTTTTTCTTGTTCTGCTTTTAGTCGTGCCTTACCAAAACTGCCTTGCTCTGTAATATTCACCTCTAAAATAGGCGTGGCATGTTCTTGCAAAGCATCCCACAGACCAAGTTCTTGATAAATCTGCACCGTACGGCGTGACAAGGCGCTGTTTCGCGCATCAAAACTAGAGTGATAAGGCGCAAGGTTTGCATCATCATAATTTGGGTATTTAATGGCTTCTAAAAGTTTTACGCCAATTTTGGCTTTGGCCAACATGAGTGCCAGACTTAAACCGACCATACCACCACCGACAATGATGACTTCTTGCTGCATGCTTACTTCCTTTTTTATCAAGTATTCGAATTTAGGAAATTCACTCGAAATACATATAATCTGTAATGGATTTTATCTTACATCAAGGGCATGATTTTTTATAATGAAATACAAATTTGTTGCGGGTATTTGCACTGAATAAATACAAAATAAATCATCTCTCGCCGTAAATATTCATCTCAAAAAATAGCGAATCACTTAAAATCACAATAAAAATGACTGAGCCGATTAAATTTCCGGCTCAACCACAGATCATTTTAATTTCAAGCATCAGCTTCCTCATTCAAATGATTCACATCGCCCTTCATAAAAAGTGCCTTGTTATTCTGCCTAACTGATGTTACGCAGTAACATCAGTAATTTAAATAAGGTGCTTAGGAAGTTAAGCATTAAAATACTGGATTAATTTCTGTAATCGAATTTCTGCATCTTGATTAAAAGCATTCGCCGCTTGGTGATACCAGCGCTTTGCTATCTTTAAGTCTAGATTTACACCATTACCCAGCTCATACATTAAACCAATTTTATAGGGGGCAATTGCACAGCCTTGTTTTGCCGATTGCTTGTACAAGTTCATAGCTAGATTATAATCTTGATCAAGAATTTCGCCCTTTTCATATATTTCAGCAAGGGCCGTTCTTGCGTTTATATTTCCCTTTTCCACTGACTGATTCAGTAGATCTAAAGCAATATGAACCTCTGTTTTACATGGTTTTTTGAACAACAGCGCTGCTAACTTCAGCATCGCCGCATCATCCCCTTGATCAACCGCTTTTTGATACCATCCTTGTGCTGTTAAATCATTTTTTTCGACGCCGCATCCCATTTCATACATTTCACCCAATTTAATTTGGGCTGCAATATCCCCTCTTGATGCTAAACTTAAATAATCATCATAAGTACGCTGATTGTTATACTTAAACTTTATTTTCTTTACTGGATTATAATCACTATCAAAGATTTCAAAACCGACATAGATTTTAAAGAGTTCAATCAATAACAGCCGAACCAATTGAGTATGATAAATTAAATGATCCTTTTCGCTAAAATAATAATATTGATAATAGCTTTCCAAATCTTCATTGATCTCTTCTTTTAAACTGTTTAAATCAGTCATCCATTTTTTTTGAATTTTGCCATTTTCAACATATTCGTATAAATATCTTGTTGAAAAGTTTAACCATTCTTTTTCAAAATCTTGTATTTGCCCATCCATGTAAAGTTCATCTTCTTCCGCTTGAATGACACATCTAATTTCTGCACCCTCTTTATAAAGCGCATAGCTATAGCTTGAATTTGTGTCTGCAAAATCAAAGAAGATCATCCATTTCATCGGCAACTGACTGCTTAGCAAACTGCTCCATTTTTCAGGTTCAGTAAAAGCAAAATGTGCTAATCCGGCACTATTGATACAAACAATATGATCCGTCAGCCACTCTATATCTAATGCAGATTTTGAGTTTTCTTCAAAATAAACCAGCCAATCATTTATCAGTCTTTCAATATCCTGTTGATTGCCATTAAAGGGAATAACCACCCCAGCTTTTCTAACACCCATAATTATGATTAAAATAAAAAATTTATACGATTAATTTAAAAAGACTTATATCTAATTTTTGTAAAAACTTAACGTCATAAAATCAACTCCATTGTTAATTACCCTTGTCTATATGACTAGTATTTATAAGACTGCTTGTAGATAAAAAAAGCCGATCATCTGACCGGCTTATTCTCTTACAGTAAATTACTTCGCCATCAAGGCTTCAATGTCTTCCACCGACTTGACCACTGCAGCTGTTAAAACACGTGGACCTGCTTTAGTTACAGCCACATCATCTTCAATACGAATACCGATACCACGCCATTTCGCATCAACGCTTTCATCATCAGGCGCAATATAGAGCCCCGGTTCAACCGTTACAACCATGCCTTCTTCATAGGCACGCCATTCACCGTCTTGCTTGTATGAACCAACGTCATGCACGTCCATACCGAGCCAGTGGCCTGTGCCATGCATATAGAACTGACGATAACCTTCTTTTGCGATGATTTCGTCAATATCTCCCTGCATGATGCCCAAATCAAGCAAACCTTGAACTAAAATACGCACTGCAACGTTATGCGGTTCTTTATACGAGTTGCCGATACGCACAGCATCAATCGCCGCAATTTGCGAATCGAGCACGACATTATAAAGTGCTTTTTGTTCAGGGCTGAATTTACCGTTAACAGGGAAAGTACGGGTAATGTCTGAGGCATACAGTTGATATTCACACGCTGCATCAATCAGTACCAAATCACCATCTTTCAATTCTTTGTCATTTTCCACATAGTGCAAAATACAGCCATTTTCACCACCACCAACGATGCTGTTATAGGACGGTACACAGCCATTTATACCAAAGACATAATTCAGTTCTGCTTCTAGTGCATATTCCATCATGCCCGGTTTGACTGTTTGCATGGCGCGGGTATGCGCTTCTGCTGAAATATCCGAAGCAATCTGCATCAATTCGAGTTCATCATCAGACTTATGCAAACGCATTTCATCGATAATGCGATCCAATTGAATGACTTGTGCCGGCGCACTTGCACCCTTACGTGATTCACCGCTTGCAGCTGCAATCCACTGCGCCACACGGGCATCAAAATCTGCTTGCTGCCCGATACGGTAAAATAATTTATCTTTATTTTGTAATTTTTCTAAAATTTCTTCGTCTAATAAATCGATAGCAAAGGCTTCATCCGCGTCATAGTCATCAATCGCGCCATCAATACCCGCACGGTAACCATTCCAAATTTCCATTTCACGGTCACGTTCACGGCAGAACAAACTATAGCTATAACCTTCTTCTTCGCTATCAAAGGTTTCAATCACTGCAACCGCTTCAGGTTCAGCAAAACCTGTTAAATAAAAGAAACTACTATCAGCACGGAATTTATAGTCGGCATCACGGTTTCGCATGGCTTCTTTGCTCGTGGCAATAATTGCGATACTGCGTAAGCCCATTTCACCTGCAAGGATGTCACGACGTTCCTGAAAATCTGCTTGAGTTAATTTCTTCATTGATATGCTTCTTATACGCTTGGACTATGATTGATTTAATAGGATGATGAACTCCTTAGATAGAGCCCATCATCTATTAATTATTAATGCAAAAAGAATGCCTTAACTTGGACGGTGTGGGGTGAACATTTCAACCACATTGCCCGCTTGAGCCAATGAATTTTTAGCGCTCAGTTGTAGCAACGGTGTTTCTGAAACATCAACTTTGGTACGTCCCATCGACAGACTCACTGGGATTAAACGAACAAATTCGTATAATTCCTGATAGCTTTCTTCACCTTCTTCATCATCATCTGAATCTTCAAATTCTACTGAAGCGACATCTTGTAAATGCTCAATCAATTCTTGTTCATTGGTACGCAGATGTCCTGCCGCTAAACCAAAACCAAGAACCACACCTGCACACCAGTCTGCCAAGGCTTGCACACGTTCACCAAGTAAGTGATCATCATCTGGTAATAAAGGAAGATAGTCGAGTTCATCATCTGAAAGTGAATGAGCAACATCTTCTGCTTCTTCAGTTAACAATGCCAATGCATCTTCATCTAATTCAGCTACATCAAGTGTTGCTAAAATTTGTTGCCACTCTTCACGACTCGGTGGTTGTGACACACAAACTATACCAGTGAGTAAACCATGTAACTCACTTGGGCTTGAAATTTCTTCAATTTTAGAAAAATTGTGGGACCAATCTGACCAACCTGAAATATCGTCTTGCATTCGCTTATCCAATCTCTATACTTCGTATATATTACCTTTGTTTGCAAGACTGTGCGACTACGTTATGTTAGAAGAATTACAGCGTCTCCAAGCGCATATTAGCGTTTTAAAAAAGCGACTGGCGCAATTTGAAAGCGAAAATAATGCCCTACAAGATGAGAAAAACTCGTCTGATGAGCACCATCACGCTCAAATTGTACATAAGAACGGTATTATCACCTCCAAACAAGAAGAAATTGATACGCTGAATGAGCAATTAACTGATTCACGTGCTCAACTTCAACAGCTGAATACTGATGCAACTGCTTTGGCTGACCGATATAGCCGTCTTGAAAAAAGCTGTACTGATCTAAAAAATCGTTTTCAAGAAATTTTGGCAGAACGTAATGAGCTACGTATCGTTAAAGAAAAGATGCAAAATGAACAGCGTCATGCTCAACAAGAAATTCAAGGTTTGCAGCAAGAACGTGAACGTTTATTGCAAAAAAATGAACATGCCAAAGCAAAAGTTGAAGCGATTATTCAACGTTTAGCTATTTTAGGTACAGCTCAAGATCAACATGCGCAAGAAATTCAACAATTGGCACATCCGACTGAAAGTAATGAGGAAGTTTGATCATGAGTGAACAAATTGCAGTTGATTTAAAAGTTCTAGGTCATAGTTTCCGTTTAGCAACTACTTCTGACCAACAAGCCGATTTAGAACGCGCAGCACAATTACTGAATGACAAATACGATGAATTTCGTCGTAAAGCACCCCGTATGGAACCGAGTAAGCTGATCATTATGGTCGCACTTGAATTAATGCAAGAAGTCCTGTCAATGAATAAGAGTTTGCAAGAATATGCAAACTGCGAACTTTTGTTGCAAAATATTTTGGAACAAGTTGAAGAATTGACTGATTAATCGGTGGTTTAGTGATTATACTTTGCCCGATTGCTTCATTTTAAACACTTTGTCAGTGTTTGGTGATTTGCCAATAACGCTGAATTCGTTATACTGAGCACATCTCTGAGGTGTTCGCCAGCTAGGTCTAATCCCCTGCCGATACTTAAACTTATGGATGTGTTCTGTATATTCTGAGCGTATGCCCTCCTCGAGTGGGAAACCCAGCGAGTGTACGTCGCGTCCACCTTGAACTCATCGGGTTCAGGGTCACGACATTTGCAGCGGCATCTTCGGAGTGTTTATTTCCCAAATCCTTATTTAAATTACAAGCATTTGATTTAAAAAAATTTTTTTAATTTACTATTCTATTTCCGTGCCCCTCTACTTTTGTTCTTCACCATAATTATTTCATTTAAGTTTGGTTAGTTTAAAAGTTTATTTATTCAAGTTAATTCATTTTTTGAGTTGTTCCAGTTTAGCTAACTGTCTATCCAAAGCTCTGTCCATTTCAGGAAGTATTTGTCGTAAATATTGAATTGATGAAATGGCTTCATCCAATTTCACGACGCCTTTTTTAACCAAGTTATATTGTTGCTCGAGTAGAGCGAGTACTTGATTTTGATTCGGCTGCTGTCCCTGACTCATCAGCGTGTTTATTTGCTGAAATTGTTGAAATACCTGTTCACGTTGCTGTAATAACTGGGTGTGCGTTTCATTATCTTGTCTTTCTTGTTTGGGTTTGGAACTTGAATGCTGTAAAACATTTTCCGTGGTTTGATCTGAATGTGTTTCGGACACTTTTTGTTGATCTAAAGGTAGCTGTTCATGAACCTCCTGCTGCCGTGGTTTTAAAAACTGAATCATCAACCATAAAATTAAACTAAACGTCAAACCTAAAACAATCCATTTTTTATTCATGATGCAGTCTCTAGACACCTTCTGATATTTAAAAAATTCAGAGCCGATTTGACTCTGAATTTACCTTTTTATTTAATTTTATCTAAATTATTAGTTGCCCCATCCTGCTGGCGCATAACCCAAACGAACACGCTGTGGGTGATTGCCAACTGGAACTGTGATGACTTTTTCACCTGTCGCGAAATCAATCACTGTTACTGCATCTGTCGCACTTTCAGAAATTACACAGCGTTTTCCATCTGGGCTTTGCGTTGCCCAATACGGTTTACCTGCAGCAATCAATTTCGCCGCGGTCAAAGTTTTACGATCTACTATAGTGGCATAATCATCCATGGTTCCTGCGACACACAGTTTTTCACCATCACCACTGATTGAAAGCCCATGATGGCGTGAGTCATTCACCCATTTGGTGCGATCAGAGGGAATAGTTGCACTTCCCGGAAGCTGTGCAATGCGTGTGACTTTGTCTTGATTGAGATCATATTCGACCAGACCATTAAAAAATGAGACTTGTGCATAGATTTTGGATTCGTCTTTACTAAATACAATCGGTCGAACTGAGTTAGACAGATCTTTTCGTCCCACGGCATCTAAAGCAGGTCTAAAATCGATTTTTTTAAGGACTTTATAATTTTGAGCATCTGCGATCGTGATATAGCGTTTGCCTTTAGTAAAATCTTGCCAAGATGCATCCATGGCTGTTTCGACATTTCCAATGGCTGAATTTAGAATTTTAGTACCGTTGGCAAAATAGATATTTTCATGTGGTTTATCGCCCGTCGCAAAACGTCCTAATTCTTTGCCCGTGTTGATATCGAGTACATGTACAACATTCCCTGAAGATGCTGAAACAGCAACTTGTTGCCCATCGGGTGAAACCGCCATATGGTCTGCTCGAAATCCTTCAACGGGTGTGCGCCAATTGATTTTCCCCGTTGCAATGTTAATCGAGACTACATCTGCATAACTTGGGCGTGATGCAACCACCGATTTGCCATCTGGTGTGGAATACATGTCATCGACCAATTGATCATTTCCCTCTCCTGCCGTATTACGAATATAGCTATAAGCGATTAATTTTACTGGGTTGAGGTAAATTTCAGTGAGGCGTTGTTTTTTGTCGGGCACCATATTGATGACACCAACTTTCTGATAGTTTTTTGCAGGATTGATCACTGTAACCGTACCATCCCAATTATTGCCGACAAAAAAGACTTGCTGGCTATTGGGTGGAACGGGTGCAGTGGTTGTCGCTGCGAAAGTAAGTGGCGACACCGTAACTGTCATACAAAGAAGTGTCCTGATCCAGAGATTTTTTTCCATTTTTATTGTCCATTCATTTGTTTTTATGCATACCTTTTGACCAAAGCCATCAGATAAGTGTCGCTTTTTTAGCGCAAAGAAAGCTTATTAAATATACAAGTGTAGATATAGCGTATTTGTTTTAATTCCGATGAGTTGTTGATTAAAGGCGCACAAACCTGCCACTAAAGGCTTCTTCAATAATGTAATATTCTATCTCTGCTCCATTCCACCACTTTTCTTTGCTTCAAATATTTCATTCAAATCTTTTCAATTTCAAAAGCTTATTTAAGAGTTGTCCCAGTTTGGCTTGCTATCTATCCAAAAAAACAATCCAGAATACATTTGTAAGACTCAAGCAGAACTATGAAAAATCAGTTGCCTTAGCTTACATATTTATTTGGCTGTCATTATGAAATATCAACAGAACCTAAATTCAACACGATTTTAAGGCCATAAAAAAACCCAGCTTTCGCTGGGCTTTTTTTCGAATCAGTTCAATGCTTAGTGAGCAGCGAATTGGTTCATTGTGTTTTTCGCATCGTCACCCGCTTTAAGCGCGTTGTCACCAGCGAAGATTTCTTTGTGGTCGTCACCGATGTCAGAACCAGCCATTGCTTGGTGTTTAACACAAGAAATCGTACCGCGGATTTCTTTACGTTGAACGCCAGCTACATAAGCAAGCATACCTTGGTCGCCGAAGTAACCTTGAGCAAGCTCGTGAGTAGAAAGAGCAGCTGTATGGTAAGTCGGAAGTGTGATCAAGTGATGGAACACGCCCGCTTCACGAGAAGCATCAGCTTGGAACGTACGAACTTTTTCGTCAGCTTCAGCAGCTAATTCAGAGTTATCGTATTCAGCGCTCATTAGTTTAGCACGGTCGTAAGCAGAAACGTCTTTACCTTCAGCAACCCAACGGTCGTAAGCTTGTTGACGGAAGTTTAAAGTCCAGTTGAATGAAGGCGAGTTGTTATAAACAAGTTTCGCATTTGGAACTGTTTCTTTAACACGGTTAACCATGTGAGCGATTTCTTCAACGTTTGGAGTCGCAGTTTCGATCCAAAGAAGGTCAGCACCATTTTGAAGGCTAGATACACAGTCAAGTACAACGCGGTCAATTTGCGTGTCTGGACGGAACTGGTACAAGCCAGAAGCAAGACGTTTTGGACGGTGAAGTTTACCGTTACGCTTGATTAGGATTTCGTCTTCTTGAGCTTCTGAAATGTCAATTTCAGTTGTGTCTAAGTAGCTGATGTATTGAGAAGCGATGTCGCCTGGCTCTTTAACCACTGGGATTTTTTGAGTCAAGTCAGCGCCTTCAGAGTCAGTACGAGCAACGATGATACCATCATCAAGACCCATTTCTAAGAATGCATAGCGAAGAGCGTGGATTTTCGCGATGAAGTCTTCGTGTGGAACTGTAACTTTACCAGCTTGGTGACCACATTGTTTAGCGTCAGATACTTGGTTTTCGATTTGAAGTGCACAAGCACCCGCTTCGATCATTTTCTTAGCTAGTAAGTAAGTCGCTTCTTCGTTACCGAAACCAGCGTCGATGTCAGCAATAATTGGCACAACGTGAGTTTGGAAACCGTCGATTTGAGCAGTGATTTCAGCAGCTTTAGCAGTATCACCAGCTTCGTTTGCTTTTTTAAGCGCACGGAACAAGTCGTTTAATTCTTTCGCGTCAGCTTGACGTAGGAAAGTGTAGATTTCTTCGATCAATGCAGGAACTGAAGTTTTTTCGTGCATAGATTGGTCAGGAAGTGGACCGAATTCTGAACGAAGAGCTGCAACCATCCAACCAGAAAGGTAGATATAACGACGTTCAGTTGTACCGAAATATTTTTTGTTCGCAATCATTTTTTGTTGTGCGATAAAACCGTGCCAGCAACCTAATGATTGAGTGTATTTGCTAGAATCAGCATCATAAGCAGCCATATCACGACGCATAATAGCAGCTGTATATTTCGCAATGTCTAAACCAGTTTTGAAACGGTTTTGCATTTGCATACGTGCAGCATCTTCTGGGCTAATATCGCGCCAAGTGCTTCCGAATTTTGCTTTTAATTCACGGATTGCATCAATCGCTGTTAAGTATGTAGACATGATATGTTCCTGTAATAATATTAGGATTTTTCTGCAACGTAAGGCTAAAATCATACCCTCGAATGATTGTTCAGATTTAGAACACTTCGTTGCGATAGACACAGAGTAGATTGACTAAAAAAATTAATCCAATATTCTGCATTAATTTTCAGTATTTATTTAAAAAATATGTAGATTAAAGTCGTATTATAATAATTAACCAATATTCAGAAGTATTTGTATTTAAATAATTTTATCAATAAATTTGGCTGATTTTTTTGTCTATTTTACAAACACTCTGATGAATTATTCTTCATTAGACTTAAGTCGACTGAGCATTCACTTTTAAAAAAAACAGCATTTTTTACGCCTTTTTTGCCCAAATTTACCGAGCTAAATACTCGGTTATTCCGTCTTCAAATGATCATACAAATGAGATATTTCATCTAATTTTTTTGTTTTATGAACATCGCATCACATAAACAAAATTGCTCCGTATTTTTATTTCATTCACTTTAAAAATATCGGTCTAAACAGGTAATAAGTATTTAAGAAGTATGTGCTACGACTTCAGCAAATTTGTCTTAAAACTGCCGAATTTTAGTACAATAGTACACGTCATTTTTTCATCCATTTTTTACACAAGCCTTAGTAGTTATGGCATAATCAGATAAATTTCATGATTTTATTGTCGGTATTTATTTTATGAATCTGGAGCGGGTCGATCTCAATCTATTAATTTATCTTGATGTACTTCTTCGTGAAAAAAATGTGACTCGTGCTGCCGAGCAACTGGGTGTAACTCAGCCCGCGATGAGTAATATTTTACGTCGTCTACGCAACTTATTTAATGATCCACTTCTTATTCGTTCTTCAGAAGGTATGACACCTACAGAACGTGCGCTTGAATTACAGCCACGTATTCGTGATGCACTTTCTGACCTTTCGATGATTTTGGAACCCCGTACCGAGTTCCGCCCTTACACCTCAAATCGTGTCTTCCGCATCATGACTTCAGATTATGCTGAAGCAACACTGGTGCCGCGCCTAGTAAAAGCTTTGCGCTCAGAAGCACCCAATGTGGTTCTCGATTTTTTAACGCCTAGTGATGTGTCTTATCGAGATATGGAACAAGGTAAAGTCGACTTGGCGATTAACCGCTTTAATGAAATTCCGCAAAGTTTCCACCAAGTTTTGGTCTGGCGTGACAGTTTTTCATGCCTTTTAAATGCCAAACATCCTGCTGCAAATAATTTAAACCTGAAGAGCTATCTAGATGCACAACACATTTGGGTATCTAAAACAGGTATGGGTGTCGGTTTTGGTGTCAATCCTGAAAAACAAGCGGGTCTAGGTTGGATTGATCAGGCTCTAGAACGTATTGGCCAAAAACGTAAAATTTCAGTTTTTACTCGTCATTATCAAATGCCTGGCTTATTGGCCTCGAATGTTGATTTGGTTGCGACTCTGCCAAGCCGTATCGCTCGCCTTCAAGCCAAAAGTCAAAACCTGTTACTTCGCGATCCACCATTCTATATTCCTGAATTTGAATTAAAAATGGCGTGGTGTCCGTTACTTCATCATCACCCTGCTCATCGCTGGTTACGTCAACTTATTTTGTATGTTGCACGTCAAATGATTGAAGAAGAAAACCGCGAATACTTAATGAATAACTCTCAGTTTTCACAGTATCAGTAAT
Source organism: Acinetobacter sp. YH12063 (assembly GCF_013419715.1). Taxonomy (NCBI): domain Bacteria; kingdom Pseudomonadati; phylum Pseudomonadota; class Gammaproteobacteria; order Moraxellales; family Moraxellaceae; genus Acinetobacter; species Acinetobacter sp. YH12063. The sequence continues at coordinate 71,796 of NZ_VOZO01000002.1, forward strand.
TAATTCTTTAATTCCTTATTAATTCAAACGTATACTGTCACCATATAGGTAGTAGTTAAGACTACTACCTTGCCCATTTTTGTGTTAGAAATACAGAAAAATAGAATGAATCACAAACAGGTGTATTCGTGAGCCTTTTCCAAAATATTGTCATTATTATTCTCCTGATCGTCGGTGCAGGTTTTCTTTCCTTAACAGAAATTGCCCTCGCGGGTGCACGAAAAGTAAAACTTAAAATTTTGGCTGAATCTGGAGATTCACGTGCACAACGTGTGCTTGACTTACAAGCCAACTCAGCAGACTTTTTCGCCGCATCACAAATTGGCTTAAATGCTGTGGCAATTCTTGGTGGTATTTTGGGTGAAGGTGCATTTCGCCCCTATTTCATTACCTTAGTGACCCGTTTTTATCAGGGCCCGTGGACTGAAACCATTGGTTTCACCCTGTCGTTTACTTTAGTCACCTCCTTATTCATTCTATTTGCTGATTTAATGCCAAAACGTTTGGCGATGATCGCACCTGAAAAAATCGCCGTTGCTGTTGTAGACCCGATTCAAATCTTTATTAAGGTGTGTAAGCCAATGGCGTGGGTGATTAATGCCATTGCCAATTTGTTGTTTCGTTTATTTAAAGTGAATACAACACGTGATGACAATATTACCTTTGACGATATTTCAGCCGTGATGGATGCCGGTGCTCAAGCTGGTGTACTACAAAAGCAAGAACACCACTTTATTGAAAACGTATTTGAACTGGAAGAACGTAATGTCCCTTCAAGTATGACTACACGTGAAAATGTGGTGTACTTTACCCTAAAAGAATCAGAAGCCAGTATTCGTCAAAAACTCGCAGAATTTCCGTATTCGAAGTTTTTGGTCTGTAGTGAAAATATTGATGACGTGATTGGTTATGTAGATGCCAAAGATATTTTGGTTCGTATCTTGAACAATCAGTCACTTCTACAGCTCAATGAAAATACTATTCGTAATGTCCTCACGATTCCAGATACCTTAACACTGTCTGAATTACTCGATCGCTTTCGTTCAACCAAAGAAAAATTTGCCGTAGTAATTAACGAATACGCGTTGGTTGTCGGCGTTATTACCCTCTCCGACATTATGATTACCGTGATGGGCGACTGGGTAACACCGATTGAAGCAGAACAACAAATTATTAAACGTGATGCGGATTCTTGGCTTATCGATGGCAGTACACCAATCGAAGATTTAAAGCATGCCCTCGCTTTAGATGAAATGCCCGATGAAGAAAACTATGAAACCCTTGCGGGCTTTATGATGTTTAAACTGCGTAAAATTCCACGTCCAGCGGACTTTGTCACCTATCATGGCTACAAATTTGAAGTTGTGGATGTAGACCACTTTAAAATTGACCAATTATTAGTGACCCGCTTACAACAGGCTGAAACTGAACTAGATACACCAGAAGAATCGGATTAATTCGATTCTTTTTTTTCTAAAACAATAAAATATAAATACGATGGAATACGAAGATGTCTTTTTCACTTAAAGCGATTTTGACTTGCTTTAGTTTTTATACTGGGGCTTATCTGATCTATTATTTTTTTAAAGCTCATCCACAACCTTTATTTCTATTGATCGGTGTTGCATTGATCGTCACTGCTTGGTTTTTAACACCTTATCCCTATGAACGCGGTCGACAACATTATGACGAAACCATGCGTTTTGGTCTGTTTTTTTATAATCCCTTAATTTTTTGGTTCCGATTTTTTAGCTGGCCGATTCGGACCCTACTGTCTATTTTTGCTTAAGCGCACTTGTTGTGATCAAACTGTATTCGTATACATTTACAACTCAATACGGCTTTGTTACACAAACATTTAAAAACTGATATTTACCAAATCATCCAAATTTAAGTCTCAACTTTACGATAAAGCCTACTTAGCGTTTACTAAAGGTTATTCAAAATAACTTAGCTGAATTTATTTAAAAGAAAGCTTTCAAAATCACGCTTGATGCCTGATAAAAATGTAAAAACAAGAAGAACCTCTATTGGGGGTTCTTCTTGTAAAAATTGTGGAGGCAGCAATAAACTTAATACGCTTTTTTGATGCTAAAAAATACGCTTGCTAACTATTTTTTCACTAGCAGACAACCCAATCATTGTGATTAATGCTTTGAAATTAATGCTTCTAGAACTGCTTCATAATGAATACGAATGTCATCTTCTAAAATTTTATAGACATTGTCGAATTGCACCATTGGCCAGCCTTCTTTCCAAAATGGGAAAATATTATGCAGGTCATGAGTCACCGTTGCGTCTTCACGTACAATTGCTTGTGCAACTTGTGACAATACTTGTGCAGTTTCAGCACCATCAATCGCTAAATAATCGATACCACGAACTTTCAAAATACGGATACGGTCTTTCTTATAGCGAATTTTTTTACTTTGGCCTTCATTTAAGCCTAAAGCCAAAGTCACAGCTTCAACAAATTTATCTTCAAATGCTTGATTTAATTTCACCAAAGCTTGTTTATGAGCCTCTTGACGACCAGCTTTCCCCCCACTACGAATCACTTCATTTGCTTCAGTATTTAAAACATCTGATTTCATCGACTGAAGAATGTCTAGAATTTCGATATCGCTTAATGTTTCAGGAGAATGATCAGTCATAAACTGCCTATAAAAACTTAATATTCAATAAGTATGTATTTTCGCATAAAAGCAGCGTGAAAACTGCGACCTTCGCTATAGAAATTGCGTTTTCTCTTATAATGTTCAGATATACAACATGATTTAGAAAAAAAATTCTGTCAAAAATATCGAAATCAACTATATTACTTTCACGCTTTAATATTAACGTCACAATATGGCTCAAAAAAAACCGGCTGCACTTTACCTTCAACAACTGAAACAGCAATATCCAGCAGCCTTTAAACATAATTATTTATTTTATAGCCAACTGAAAACTCAAGGCATTTTAGACGAACTCAAAGAGCTTATTCCTTGGGTTTTGGCGGCGATGATTTTTATTTCTTTGAGCATGAGTATTGGTCATGCAGTGCAACTGTATTTACCTAATATGAGTGAGTTTCGAGCTCATGGTATTGCTGTACTAAGTATTATGTTGTTTTTCATGCTGGTTGTGCCCTTAGTCATCAAGCAAATCAAGCACAGTTCAATGTCCCTGTATCAAAGTTTGAAAAATACGCCGTTCAGACTTGCGATCGTGATTTTATTACAATTACTCAATATCGCCTTTTTACAAAGCACCTTTGTTCAATCTGTATTGTTCTTTTTCGCCATGAGTTTCGGCTTTGTGCGTTTTTATAAAGAAAATCTATTCAAAGGTGGAAGTAACACCCAAGAATACTATTTTCTGCATGAAACACGTCGTATTGCTTATTGGTCGTATAAACAAATGCTTAAAGCAAAATTACGTTTAATGCTCAGTAATCCGAATCAAGCAAACTACAAGTGGTTATCTGAGCGCTTTACCCAGTTCCAAAATTTGCACATACAAATGCTACATCAGGAAAATCAGCTGTGTAAAAAGCTAAAGCACCAAAATGTTGAACATTATCTTGATGAGTTAATGAAATAAGTTGACTTTGGTGTAGTGAAAAAAACTTTAATTCACTGCTCAAAATGTCATTCAATACATCACTATTTTTGAATATTTTCAACTTATATGCATGAATTGATTGATTTTAAAACAAACACCATCAAATACACTTGCCAAGGTCCATTTCGTCCTCTATTATTGCGCACATGCCCGAGTGGTGAAATCGGTAGACACAGGGGATTTAAAATCCCCCGCCCACAAAGCGTGCCAGTTCGAGTCTGGCCTCGGGCACCATTCTTATACTTCTAAGATTGGTGCAATAAAAGATCCAGCAATTTGCTGGTTTTTTTATGCCTAAAATTTATAAATCTATTATTATTCAATGCCAATATCTTCAGATTTTGATCTCCCTACACTACAACTCAAGCATCCCGATGCCTGTTATCAACGGTTGCTGTTTGCGCATTTCAAAATTATCAATCTAACACCCACTGCACCCGTTTTAATCTTTAGCTTTTGCCTGATACTTTTTATCTCACTTGGCAGCGCAGCACTTGGGCATATACTTTCAACGGCACTTTCAATTCACGCCCCCAAAATGGCGTTCAATCTTGGTGTATTGATTATTCTTCCTTTGATCTATTGCTATGTTTGGTATGCACATTATCAAGCACGTTTTAGCAGTAAGTTTGCAGTTCAACGTCTGCAAATACAACTGTATCTCCTTGGGGGATTCACACTTATCCTCGCTACTAACTTTAAATATCTACAAACAGATGTATTAAACCTCATCAGTCTCTGTGGACTTTTTTTCAGTCTTTTTTTATGTGTATTTACTGAATTGTTTTATAAACGTGATAGCAGTGCCATTGAACGAGTAAAACTACAAAAGCTTCGCCAACTGGCATTTTGGTCTTATCAACAATCCTTAAAACAAAAAGAGCATCAAACGTATTTCTACGCCCTACACTTACAAGCCATGCAAGAAGAACAGAAACTATCAGCATCGATCAAATCATCGTTTAAAGATTTTATAGACAAAGCTAAATAATTTTTTAAATCCCTAGACACAAAAAAGCCCTGTCACTACAGGGCTTTTTTTAAAGTTCAATTACCATTCTCGGTTAGCAACTAACTCTTCCATTTCAATATCCATATGGCCTTCGTCTTGCAGCACCATCATCATGGCTTCTGCAATATAATCTGCAGCCGTATCATCCAAAGACGAATCTAAATCTTCAAATTGAGGTTTCATCTTATTGAGCTGTGCAACCGTTTCATTGGCAAAATGGTAGATATCAGTTGAACTTAAATCTGCTTTTGCGATTTTCTTCGCAAATTGAACAACCAATAACTTCACCTCTGCAACCAACACATCTGGGTAATATTCATCATCAAACATGGGTAGCAGTAAATCTGCAAACATACGAAACTCTATCACAAAACATTCAGGGCGCTTATATAACACAAATACTACAATTCACCAAATTTATTGGGATTCAGTATTTTCAAATCACACTGCATTCTGCATGGCTTGCCAAACACGAATCGCATTTACCGTCGCTTTGACATCATGTGCGCGAACCATACATGCACCTTGTTGAATGCTGAGTAAATGCGCTGCAACCGAGCCTACAGCGCGATTTTGTGCATCTGCACCACCAAGTGCTTCACCGATAAAACGCTTACGTGATAATGCAGACAGGATCGGATAGCCCATGTTATTCAATTGATAGAATTGCTGTAAAAGCTTTAAGTTTTGCTGCGCATTTTTAGCAAAACCAAAACCCGGATCAATCATAATATTTTCTGCACGGACGCCTGCGTCCAATGCATCTTGCACACGTTGCTTTAATTCATCGATGACGTCAGCAACGACATCTTGATACTGATCTAGATTATTCATCGTGGTGGGTTCTCCACGCATATGCATAATGATCACTGGAATATCCAGTTTTGCAGCGGTTTCTAAGGCATTCGGCCGAGTTAATGCACGTACATCATTCCAGATATGCGCACCTGCTTGAACCGCTGCCTCAATCACCTCAGGTTGCGAGGTATCGATAGAAATCACCACATTGTGTTTGGATAATGCTTCAACGACGGGTACGACCCGTCGAATTTCCTCTTCAACCTCAACAACAGATGCGCCTGGACGTGTTGACTCACCACCGACATCAATCACTGTCGCGCCATCCGCAATCATTTGTAAGGCATGTGCTATAGCTTGGTCTTTACCATTATGTTTGCCACCATCACTAAAAGAGTCCGGTGTGACATTTAAAATCCCCATCACATGTGGCTCTGACAAATCTAATTGCAAATTACCACAGTTTAAAATTTTATTAGGCAAAGACACCAACTTCATATTACACACCCCAGATTTTGCTGCGCTTATTTTAACGCTAAGTTTGCTCAGCATTGCGCTCACATGCATTTATTTTCATATAAAAAAACCACCCGAAGGTGGTTTTAAAATTTTATGCTTTTGGCAATGACGGTAATGGTGGTGGAACATCTGGACCATCCGTTGGTGTAACATCAATCACTGGATTTTCAGCGATGTACACTTTTGGTGGTTGAGGTTCACGACCTTCCATAATGTCACGGATTTGATCACGATCAATGGTTTCCCATTCAAGCAATGCTTTCACCATGGCATGTGCGATATCTTTGTTATTTTCAAGAATATCGCGAGCAACTTTATATTGCTCATCTAAAATACGGCGAACTTCACGGTCAACTTCAAGCTGAGTTGCTTCAGAAATCACACGACTTCCTAAACCACCCATGAATGACTGCTGTGAGTCATCTTCGTAAACCATGACACCCATTTTATCGGACATACCGTATTTAGTAACCATTGCTCGTGCCATTTTCGTTGCACGTTCAAAGTCATTTGAAGCACCAGTCGACATTTGGTTAATGAAGACTTCTTCTGCAATACGACCACCAAACAAAATTGAAAGTTCATTCAACATTTTGTCTTTGTAATGGCTGGTTTGGTCATGTTCAGGCAACTGCCAAGTCACACCCAATGCCCAACCACGCGGCATAATTGTCACTTTATGCACAGGGTCTGTACCCGGCAAGATTTCAGCAACAATCGCATGACCTGCTTCATGATAAGCCGTCGCACGACGTTCTTCTTCACGAATCACCATCGATTTACGTTCAGGACCCATGTAAAGCTTGTCTTTCGCATCTTCAAAGTCATGCATATCGACCGTATTCTTGTTACGACGTGCAGCAAACAGTGCCGCTTCGTTTACAAGGTTAGCCAACTGAGCACCCGAGAAGCCCGGTGTACCACGTGCCAAAACTTTCACGTCTACACCAGTCACAGAAGGTAATTTTTTCAAATGTACATTCAGGATTTGTTCACGGCCTTTAATGTCTGGTAGAGATACCATCACTTGACGGTCAAAACGACCTGGACGAAGTAAAGCTTTATCCAATACGTCAGCACGGTTTGTTGCAGCAATGACGATAATACCTTCGTTGCCTTCAAAACCATCCATTTCAACCAACATTTGGTTTAATGTTTGCTCACGCTCATCATTACCACCACCTGTACCTGAACCACGGTGACGACCAACGGCATCGATCTCATCGATGAAAATGATACATGGTGCATGACGCTTTGCTTGTTCAAACATGTCACGGACACGAGACGCACCCACACCCACGAACATTTCAACAAAGTCAGAACCCGAAATACTAAAGAACGGTACTTTCGCTTCACCCGCAATCGCTTTAGCAAGTAAAGTTTTACCTGTACCCGGAGGACCAACCATAAGCACACCTTTCGGAATGCTTGCACCAAGTCGTTTGAACTTAGATGGATCTTTTAGGAAGTCAACGATTTCAACAACTTCTTGTTTAGCTTCATCACAGCCCGCAACATCAGTAAATGTCACTTTGATTTGGTCTTCAGACAGCATTTTTGCTTTTGACTTACCAAAACTCATTGGGCCATTCTTACCACCAGCTCCACCACCCATGTTGCGCATAAAGAACATGAATAACAGAATGATTAAAAGAACAGGGAAACTTGCAATCAGAAGTTGCATCAAAATACTTTGACGCTGTGGCGCTGTACCTTCAACAACAACATTGTTCTTGATTAGGTTCGGCATAAGTTCAGGATCTTGAACCGCAGGACGGATACTTTCAAACTCAGAACCGTTTGATTTTTCGCCACGAATTCTTTCGCCATCAATGGTGACTTGTTTAATCTGACCCGCATTTACGGCTGCCACGAACTCAGAATAGTTCATCGCGGTCGGTTGATTGCGGTCACTGACGTTGCTGAAGATTAAAACCAGCACGCCTAGGATAACCAGCCACAACACGGCATTCTTAAAAAGATCGCTCAAAGCTTTATTCCCATTTCTATCTAATTCGTTCAATCCCATTTACATGGGTGACTCTAATACTTACGCTGCAGAGTAGCTTCGCAATAATTTAAAAACGTACAAAATGCACAATTTTTAACGAGTTGGCAAGTAAACTTTACTTGAAAGCTTTCTTACGTCCCTGCCCGATTAAAAACACTTCTTTAGATCGAGCACGTGAAGCCGCCGGTTTTGCTGTTTTCAGCACATCAAATGTGTCTACAACTTGCTTACGGTATTCATCAAATCCAACACCTTGGAACACTTTAACAACAAACTGCCCATTTGGTCCAAGAACCTTTTGAGCAAAATCGATTGCTAATTCACAAAGATAGATCTGACGCGGTTGATCTACAGCCTTATTACCTGATGTATTGGGGGCCATATCTGAAATTACAACGTCTACAGTACGTCCATCTAAAATTTTTAACAATTCATCGAACACTTCTTGTTCACGAAAGTCACCTTGCAAGAAGGTTACATCGGGTAAAGCATCCATTGGTAAAATATCAGAAGCAATGACCAAACCTTTGTCACCAACAAGTTTACCGGCAATTTGCGACCAACTACCTGGTGCAGCACCTAAGTCGACAACGGTCATGCCTGGCTTGATCAATTTGTATTTTTCTTGAATTTCAAGCAATTTATAAGCGGCACGCGCACGATATCCTTCCTTTTGTGCTTTTTTCACAAAGGGGTCATCAAGATGCTCACGCATCCAGTCACGACTACTTTTGGATAATTTCTGGTTAGTAATGCGGGTAGCCATAACTCTCTAAATAAAAAAAACTTCTCAGTCTTGATTGTACGTGAAATTCAGCACTTTTGCAGTAGACATGTGTATCTAAAAAGCATCTTAAATCATGTTTTTTTCAATAATCTTCATCGAGAAAATGCCGATTAAATACAGCGCTTCAACTTTGATTTTGCTATACTAGGTCGTTTTTAAAATTAGGTTATATTTATGGCGGCTTTATCTATTCAAGAACGTAAACGCTTACGTCAAATTGGTCACACCCTAAACCCAGTTGTAATGGTTGCGGACAAAGGCTTATCAGAAAGCGTTGTTGAAGAATTAAACCGTGCGTTAAACGACCATGAGTTAATTAAAGTGAAAGTTGTGGCAGAAGACCGTGAAGCTCGTGCTGCAATGATTACTGAAATTGCGACTGTTTCAGGTTCTGAAGTTGTTCAAACGATTGGTAAGATTGCTTTGATTTACCGTAAAGCGGCAAAACAAAATGCAAAACTGTCTAACCTTGTTCGCTACGCACACCTGTCTAACTAAGCATTTATGGCAAGTTTCGAACTCTGCGCCTTTGATCGTCGCTTTCAGGCTGTATCAGTCGTTGGTGCTATCGAACAACAAAGCCCATATACTTTAAATGTGGGTTATTGGATTCGAGACCCAAACCAACTGATTCAATGGCCAGAATTGGTATCAGCTCACCCACGAATCGATTTTTTGTGGGAACAGACCTGCTTAGAAGTTTTTATTGGTGTACGCAATGAAGACTTTTATCGTGAAATCAACCTCTCCCCTTCACAAGCTTGGCAGGTTTACCAGTTTGAAGAATATCGCTATCCAGAAGATATGCCGCCACAAGCTGCTTACGATATCGAACTGAATCAGTTGAAACGGACGCACTATGGCTTAAATGTCAGTCTTGATCTGACAGAATTTATGCTGAAGTACAAACTTAAATGGGAAGATCTCTATATCGGTCTAACTGCAGTACTGAAAACCCCTCAAGGTGAACAGTACTATGCCATGCAGCATAGTAGTCCAAATGCTGACTTTCACAACAAACGTGATTGGCTACATCAGTTCTAAACTTTTTAATGTTTTGATCTTCGATAAAAAGCAAAAGTACGATCTTTTGCTTTTTTATTGCCTGTCTATTTTTAAGTAACTGCTTTGGACTTAAATGTGCCATTCACAATAAGGGAGCCATTAACGGCTCCCTTATGCATAGTGCTAACTTGAAGTTTAATTCGCTCTCACCCAATCCAGCTCCCTGGAATGACTAGACTTAGCTTAAGCGTATTAAAATTCATGTCATTCACAATTAACTTTTAAGATCTGTGGTTTGATCCGTAACTTCAGCTTTCAGTGGTGAAACTTTTTTCCACGCTTCTAAAGTATGTTCCTTAGAACGTTTAAATGTTTCCGTTAAATGCTCTTTATGTTTACCCGAAATTTGAGTGACATCTTCTTTCAGCTCTTTTCCAAGTTTTGAAAGGTCATCGATAACCGTATTAAATTCAGTTTTCACAAATTCTTTGAGTTCACTAAAATCTTTTTGCGATGAACCAAACTGAACTTTTAACTGGTCAAGTTTATTCAACACATCTTGCTTCAACTGACGCAATTGATCTTGCACACTGGCATTCAACTGCTTTGCCTCTGCTCCGATCTTTTCTTTGCTTTCAGTGACCGCTTCTGTGGCTTGGACACTCGCTTCTTTTGCAACTTGTTCAAGCTTTTCAGCACCTTCGATAACGACTTCTTTCAGGGAGTATTTAGCCGCTGTTTGTTTTTGTTGTGTTGCCATGACTTTGTACCTGTAGTTTTTGCTGACCGAACCACAATAGCGCTTATTGATAAATTTTAATTTATGATTTGTCTGACAATAATTAATTGCTTACATTTTTCTACGATTTTGCAAAACCAAACTTTATTCTAAAATGCAAGCGCTTTATCTGCTTTATTCCTAATATTTACAATGGACTTTCAGTGGCTTTCTGCGTATAATGCCGTGTTAAGTTCAAGCGAGCAGATGTAAGGAGGGTAGGTTTTTAAGCAGCCTTCCTTTTTTTTCGTCTTCTCGCTTTTTTACAGCCTAAATTTCAGGAGCTTTGGTTTGAGCACCCCAGCAATTTTAGCCCTTGCCGATGGTACTATTTTTAAAGGTACTTCAATTGGCGCATCGGGTAGTACGACTGGTGAAGTCGTTTTCAACACTGCCATGACTGGCTATCAAGAAATTTTGACTGACCCAAGTTATGCACAACAACTTGTGACCCTAACTTACCCACATATCGGTAACACAGGTTGTAATGATGAAGACGCTGAGTCAGGTCGAATTCATAAAGTATGGGCCAACGGATTGATCATTCGTGACCTACCTTTATTGCATAGCAACTTCCGTGCTGAGCAATCACTAAGTGATTACCTTAAACAACACAATGTTGTTGCTATCGCAGATATTGATACTCGTAAATTAACGCGTATTCTGCGATCAAAAGGTGCGCAAAACGGTTGTATCCTTGCTGGTGAAAACGCGACTGAAGAAGAAGCGTTAGCTAAAGCACGTGCTTTTGGTGGTCTTAATGGTTTAGACCTTGCAAAAGAATGCTGTGATCCGACCGGTTTCGAGTGGACTGAAGGCTCTTGGGCGCTTGGTAAAGGTTTCGCTCAACCAGAACTTAAATTCCATGTTGTAGCATACGATTACGGTGTCAAAACCAACATCTTACGTATGCTCGCAGACCGCGGTTGTAAATTGACTGTCGTGCCTGCGCAAACTCCTGCTGCTGATGTACTTGCGCTGAATCCAGATGGCGTGTTCTTATCGAACGGTCCCGGCGATCCAGCAGCATGTGATTATGCAATTGAAGCTGTAAAAACAATTGTAGAAGACGCACGTAATGTACCTGTATTCGGTATTTGCTTAGGTCACCAAATTCTTGCACTTGCATCAGGTGCAAAAACTGTGAAAATGCCTCACGGTCACCACGGTGCTAACCATCCTGTACAAAACTTAGAAAATGGTACAGTGATGATTACTTCTCAAAACCACGGCTTCGCAGTGGATGCAGAAACTCTTCCTGCAAACTTGAAAGCTACGCACAAATCGCTGTTCGACCAAACCCTTCAAGGGATTCATCGTACAGACAAACCTGCGTTCAGTTTCCAAGGTCACCCAGAAGCAAGCCCTGGTCCACATGACTGCGCACCACTGTTCGATCATTTCATCGAACTTATCGAAGCATCTAAGAAGTAATTAAGGAAGCATCATGGCTAAACGTACAGACATTAAAAGCATCTTAATTATTGGTGCTGGTCCGATTGTGATCGGTCAGGCATGTGAGTTTGACTACTCAGGTGCGCAAGCATGTAAAGCCCTTCGTGAAGAAGGCTACCGTGTTATTTTGGTGAACTCTAACCCAGCGACCATTATGACAGACCCTGCGATGGCAGACGCAACTTACATCGAGCCGATTACGTGGCAAACTGTAGCTGCAATCATTGAGAAAGAACGCCCAGACGCAGTTCTTCCGACAATGGGTGGTCAAACAGCATTGAACTGTGCCCTTGCACTCGATGCCAACGGTATTTTAGAAAAATACAATGTTGAATTGATTGGCGCGACGAAAGAAGCTATCGAAAAAGCGGAAGACCGTAAACTTTTCGATATCGCGATGCGCAAAATCGGTTTGGAATGCCCTCGCGCTGACGTTGCAGAAAGCATGGAACACGCACTTGAAATTCAAGCACGTTTCGGCTTCCCTGTCATTATCCGTCCATCATTCACGATGGGTGGTTCAGGCGGCGGTATTGCTTATAACAAAGAAGAATTCATTGAAATCTGTGAACGCGGTTTCGATCTTTCTCCAACTAAACAATTATTGATCGATGAATCTTTAATTGGTTGGAAAGAGTACGAAATGGAAGTTGTTCGTGACAAAAACGACAACTGTATCATTGTATGTACCATCGAAAACTTTGACCCAATGGGCGTGCACACAGGTGACTCAATCACTGTTGCTCCTGCGCAAACATTGACTGACAAAGAATTCCAATTACTACGTAATGCATCTTTAGCTGTACTTCGTGAAATTGGTGTTGAAACTGGCGGCTCTAACGTTCAGTTCGGTATCAACCCGAAAGACGGCCGTATGGTTGTGATCGAGATGAACCCACGTGTTTCTCGTTCATCTGCCCTTGCTTCTAAAGCAACTGGTTTCCCAATTGCTAAAATCGCGGCGAAATTGGCTGTAGGTTATACCCTTGATGAGTTGAAAAACGACATCACTGGCGGTACAACCCCTGCATCTTTCGAACCTGCAATTGACTATGTTGTAACTAAGATTCCTCGTTTCAACTTCGAGAAATTCCCGCAAGCTGACGCAACTTTGACGACTCAGATGAAATCTGTAGGTGAAGTCATGGCAATTGGCCGTAACTTCCAAGAATCTGTGTCTAAAGCGCTTCGTGGTCTTGAAGTAGGCGCATGCGGTTTTGACGAAAAAATCGCTGTGGGCACTGAAGGCGCACGTGAGAAAATTCTTGTTGAATTGAAAGTGCCTGGTCCAGAGCGTATTTGGTACGTAGGCGATGCATTCCGTCACGGTTTCACTCTTGATGAAGTATTTGAAGCAACCAAAATTGATCGTTGGTTCTTGATTCAAATCGAAGACATCATCAAAACTGAAAACCAAATCAAAACTTTAGGTTTTGGTGACTTAAACGCTGACAACATCCGTTCGTTCAAACGCAAAGGTTTATCTGACCTTCGCATTGCGGACTTGATGGGCATTTCACAAAAACAATTCCGTAAACACCGCTGGAACTTGGGCGTAACTCCAGTTTACAAACGTGTAGATACATGTGCGGCTGAATTCGAATCTGATACAGCTTACATGTACTCAACTTACGATGAAGAATGTGAAGCAAACCCATCGAACCGTGACAAAATCATGGTCATCGGTGGTGGTCCTAACCGTATTGGTCAAGGTATCGAGTTCGATTACTGCTGTGTACACGCTGCCCTTGCAATGCGTGATGACGGCTATGAAACCATCATGGTGAACTGTAACCCTGAAACGGTTTCTACAGATTACGACACATCAGATCGTTTGTACTTCGAACCAATTACTTTGGAAGATGTACTTGAAATCGTGCGTATCGAGAAGCCTAAAGGCATTATCGTTCAGTACGGCGGTCAAACTCCGCTTAAATTGGCTCGTGCTTTAGAAGAAGCTGGTGCGCCAATTATTGGTACATCACCTGACGCGATTGACCGTGCAGAAGACCGTGAACGTTTCCAACAAATGATTCAACGTCTACAACTTCGTCAACCAAACAACAGCATCGTAAAATCTGCTGAAGAAGGTATGGCTGAAGCAGCAAAAGTTGGCTACCCACTTGTGGTACGTCCATCTTATGTACTTGGTGGCCGTGCGATGGAAATCGTGTACAACGACGAAGAATTGAAACGTTACTTACGTGATGCGGTTCAAGCATCTAACGAAGCGCCTGTACTTCTTGACCACTTCCTTGACGATGCGATTGAAGTTGACGTGGACTGCGTATCTGACGGTAAAGACGTTGTGATCGGCGGTATCATGCAGCATATCGAACAAGCGGGTATTCACTCAGGTGACTCAGCATGTTCTATTCCTCCTTACTCTTTATCTCAAGAAGTACAGGACGAAATGCGTCGTCAAACCATCGCTATGGCAAAAGAGCTTGGCGTAATTGGTTTAATGAACGTACAGTTTGCTGTTAAAGGCACTGACGTATACATTCTAGAAGTGAACCCACGTGCATCACGTACTGTTCCGTTCGTATCTAAGTGCATTGGTGAATCTTTAGCGAAAGTTGCTGCGCGTTGTATGGCAGGTCAATCTCTAGAATCTCAAGGATTCACTACAGAGATTATTCCTGAACACTTCTCTGTAAAAGAAGCAGTGTTCCCATTCAACAAATTCCCTGGTGTTGACCCAATTCTTGGCCCTGAGATGAAATCTACAGGCGAAGTGATGGGTGTAGGCAAAACATTTGGTGAAGCGTTCTATAAAGCTGTGTTAGGCTCTAATGACCGTTTACCAGGCCTACCAACGGAAGGCGAAGTAAAACATGCATTCTTATCTGTTCGTCATTCTGACAAGCCTCGTGCTGTTGGTATTGCGAAACAGCTAACAGATCTTGGCTTCAAAGTCATCGCTACTGGCGGTACTTATGATGTGATTAAAGATGCTGGTATTGAATGTGAACGTGTGAACAAAGTGACTGAAGGCCGTCCTAATATCGTAGACCGCTTGAAAAATGGCGAAGTTCACCTCATTATCAATACAACTGAAGGCAAACAGGCTCAAGAAGATTCATTCTCGATCCGCCGCTCTGCATTACAAGGTAAAGTGTATTACACAACTACCCTTAACGGTGCTGATGCAGTATGCCAAGCTTTAGCAATCAAATTGCCAATGGATGTATACCGCTTACAAGACCTTACTAAAGGTTAATTAAGTTACCGAGAAGTCCCGCCACCTCTCGGTGGCGGGCTTTTTTTCATTTCTAGGTCAGTAAAAATTTTACTGATTTTTTCTTTTTACAAACATGAGGGACAACAATGCAACGTTATCCTATGACTCCCGAAGGCAAAATTGCCCTAGAGAAAGAATTACAGCAACTTAAAAGTGTTGATCGTCCACGTATTACTGCAGCAATTGCTGAAGCGCGTGAACATGGGGATTTGAAAGAAAACGCAGAATACCACGCTGCTCGCGAGCAACAAGGTTTCTGTGAAGGCCGTATCCAAGATATCGAAGGTAAACTGGGTGCTTGCCAAGTGATTGATGTTAAATCACTTGAGCAAAATGGCCGTGTGGTTTTCGGTGTGACAGTGACCATTGAAAACTTAGATACTGAAGAACAAAAGACTTATAAAATCGTTGGTGATGACGAAGCAGATTTTAAAATCAACAAAATCTCTGTGAACTCTCCAATTGCGCGTGGTCTTTTGGGTAAAAACGAAGGCGACGATGTAAAAATCAACACACCACAAGGTGAAGTTGAGTATGAAATTTCTAAAGTTGAATATCTTTAATTCATTAAGATAAGCAATTTTAAGCCCCTCTTTTGAGGGGTTTTTTATATTCAGACAATTGATTATCAACAACCCCACTCTATCCTTCTTTTAACAATCCTGACGCAAAGACTTGAAAGGCATGTAATGCTTCTGGGAGTGCCTGTTCAGGATGCTCACTGGAGGCGACCCAAAGTGCGGCATTCATGGCAGCGCCATTTAAAAATACGGCAGCCGCTTCAGGATCTACTGCTTTAATTCGATCTACTGCCAATAACTGTTGTACGCACTCACGGGTAGACTGCAAACATTTGTTTTGACTGGGCCAATGTGCAGGATCTCCCAATACAGCTGGCCCATCACGCAGTACAATACGCTGAAATTCAGGATTCAAAGCATTTTCAATATAGGCTTGCCCTTCAAGCATCAGCCCTTCCCAAAGATCTTCAGGCTGCTCCAGATGCTGCTGGGCAGATGAAGCCATTTCTGAATCAATTTGATCGACCACAGCAGCAAATAAGCCCCGTTTGTCGCCAAAATGATGGTACAGCGCGCCACGGGTCAGCCCCGCGTCTGCCGTGAGTTTATCCATGGACGTGTCTGCATAACCATACTCAGCAAATGCACGACGTGCCACTTCAATCAGTTTCTTGCGGGTTGCCGCCATTTTTTTTTCACGAACAGACATTGCTTTGCTTACCTCATCCTTACCAAAATTTTAATTGACATACGGCCCGTATGTCAATTATGTTTACATACGAAGCGTATGTAAAAACTTATGCCGTTTTTAAAAATATTTTTTTAAATTTAACATTAAGCGAGAATAGTCATGACAAGAACTGCAATATTTCCCCAAGATCGGCATGCTTTGTATGAACAGCATGGTTACTCGGCTGCCATCAAATCGGAAGATTTACTCTTTGTATCAGGTCAGGTTGGTAGCCGTGAGGATGGTTCTCCTGAACCTGATTTTGAGAAACAGGTAGAACGGGCTTTTGAAAACCTGGCTGCAACATTGGCAGCTGCTGGTTGTACTTTTGATGATATCGTTGATGTCACCACCTTTCATACTGATCCTGAACAGCAATTTGAAAGCATTATGAAAGTCAAAAATCAGGTATTTACCCAAAAGCCTTATCCGAACTGGACAGCGATTGGTGTGAATTGGCTGGCGGGTTTTGATTTTGAAATTAAGGTCATTGCCCGTATTCCTCAACAATCTAAAACCACCTAAAAACTTAGTTTTGCCATCAGTTCATTTGTGGAATTGGATTGTTCACCAGCGTAAAGATCTATTCGGTATAATGGCACATTCCCTATTTTTGTATCCCAGTTATGTCTGAAAAATTGATTAATTCACTTGTCAATCATTGGTGTGAATTTGAGTTCATCTCTAAAACAGTGAAGAACCCAAATATTCACATCAAAGGTAATTATTCATATTATTCTGCATATTGGGATCAGGGTTTTGAGCGCTGTGTGGTGCGTTATTTGCACGACAAACCCGCAACAACTGAGAAGCCGATAGACCAGCTACATATCGGTAATTTTGTCTGTTTTGGCGCAGAATGCGTGATTATGATGGGCGGCAACCAACTCCACCGAACAGACTGGATTTCAGCCTTTCCGTTTGATACACGGAGTTTTGTCCCTGCGGGTGATACAATCATTGGTGATGGCTGCTGGATCGGCTCACGTGCGATGATTATGCAAGGTGTGACTCTCGGTGAAGGTGCTGTGGTGGCTACAGGCGCGGTGGTAACCAAAGATGTACCGCCTTATGCTGTTGTAGGCGGAGTCCCTGCTAAAATTATTAAATATCGCTTTTCTGAAGAAGATATCAAAAAACTGCTTTCCCTTAAGCTCTATGACTTAGATGAAAAGCAGTTTTTAAAGATGCGGGAACAGTTGCAGACGGATGATATTGGGAAATTAGCTCAGTATTTTAATCTATGATCTTTTAAAGCCCTTTATCTATATATGACTGCCAATCTTTAATAAAATTATTTGAATGATCTAGCTCAGAGATTGATACATCTTTCAATACATTAATCAATTGATATTCAGGATCTTTACTCTGTTTAGCTCTATCATAAGCTGAAAGAATCTTATCAATTAATGTATCTGTAATTCCCAAATCTTTTTCCAAGATTAATCTATACCACTCTGCTTCTTCAATACCAGTAACACCATTAGTACCCCATGTATTCAAATTATGTCTTTGCATAAAATTGCTTTTATCAATACATAAATATCCATTTATTTTTTTGACAATTGAACTAATAAAAATATGATAATTTGTGTAAGGATTCTGCCCTATGATCAAACTAAGTAATATTAAATTCTTCTTTTGATTGTGTGTTCGCAACAACGCATATTTATTCAGCTTTTTTATTAACTCTCGACTATTTAATCTTTTATCTAACTGCAGCCCCAATAACCAATAAAATAACTCATTCCTATCATCAAGGGATTTCAACTCACCAATTCTGAATAACTGGTACTTAATGACTTCTTCAAAATCATATATATCACTCTCGTTAGACAGATGAATTGTGAAATCCACAAATTTTTCAAGATAATCTCCATTCATCTCTGAATCATAGCCATAGTATGATTTGACTGATTGTAATAATTGAGGCTTATTCATCACTAGAACAAAAACAATTTTAGGAATATCAAAGAAATGTTTAATCCTTTCAATTAATCGTATCGCAAAATCAGGCCGACAACGATCTAACTCATCAATAATAAAAACTAAAGGTTTATCTAATTTTCCAGCTAATTCAGCAAGTTCTCTCTTAAAGTCATGAATTGTTTGTTTCTCAACTTGATGATTCTCTATTTTCTTTTCGATTTTCTCCTTAACTTTTGCAGCTATTTCCTCACTTGCTGTGTCATACAACGCTTTTCCTTCTTCATATACCTCTTTAAATGCTTCTCCAGCTCCACCCAAGCCAATCAAATGCATCCCAGCTTTAGCTGCAATCATTGGTATAACAGCAGCCAACGATATTAAAACTGAAGCAGTCATAGCATTAAAATCTTTAATTTCATTATCATCAATTTCTTTTGATTCTTTAAAAGTTTGACTTATTTCAGCGGCAATCGTTAAAAAAGGATCTTCCAAATAATCATTTGCAAACGCATCCAAATAAACAACATTATGTTCAGTATCCGTCAAATGCTTTGCCCAATGGCGAACAAACCATGTTTTACCTTCACCCCAACGCGCATCCAAAGCAAGAACAGCTCCACAATTTAAGCGGTCAACATAATTGGTGAGTTGTTCACCTAAACGGCGGCGATCCCAAAGATCACCTTCCCATGCAGTTTCAATATTCTCAAAATTATCTTTAGGCCAGTTTAATTGGTTATTCATCATTTCTATTTATATTCATCAAGTTAACTATGTATTGAGTATAGCAGTAGCGCTATAAATTAACATTTAACACATGAGCATCTCGTAACTTGTCATAGCCTTTTCTCCAAATTCATTCTATAAAGAACTCACAAAATAAAAAAAACCACTTTTCAGGATGAATGATGACGAGAACCACTCAATTCTCAGGCATATTTATACTTGCCCTGCTGGCAGCAGTCGTCGCAACTTTTTGCGATGCAATTCATGTCTATACTCAGACGCTTAGTTATCCCCACCCATTATTTTTCCATCAGGCTTGGTGGGTATTCTCCGGCTTTTTTATTGCCTTTGCTTTCATGGCATATAGCTATATTCAACTTACACAACGACTTAAACACTATGTGATGACCCAGCTCAGTTGCCATCATGACGGCACTGCGCCCCTCGTCGAGAGCCTAATACTATTTGCCATAGTCTATATACTCAGCGGATTTGGTAATTTTCATCCCGAAGCACTTTGTTGGATTTTTTACATTAGCTTTTTTATTCGCTGGTTATTTAGCTATGAGCGGACATGGCTACTGATATTAGCCATTATGCTTGCCATTGGCGGCATGTTCTTTGAAGGACTATTGGCAGAGTTTGCATTAGTCAAATATCGCCATGAAGATATTTATAATGTGCCGTATTGGCTCGGCGGCGTATATATGCATGGTGCATTTGCCTTACGTGCAGGCATGCGTCGTTTTATTTACCGTTAATTTTTAAATTTGGAAAATTGAGACATAAAAAAAGACCACTCAATCGGAGTGGTCTTTTTTTGAATATGGTGGCTATGACGAGACTTGAACTTGTGACCCCCGCATTATGAGTGCGGTGCTCTAACCAACTGAGCTACATAGCCTTAAACTGTGCGCGCATTATGGAGGGATATTTAAATATCGTCAAGCCCATAATGCGCGTATTTGATCAAAATTTGTTGAAGTGAACCGATAAGCCGGGTTCTGTCGAGGACGATCATTCCTCTAGGCGTACAATCACTCATACGCTCAAGCGACCTACCCGGATCCAGCATGGGCCATGCCTAAAGGATCCCTATTTGGTCTTGCTTCCGGTGGGGTTTACCATGCCGTGAACTGTTACCAGACACGCGGTGCGCTCTTACCGCACCCTTTCACCCTTACCTCCGATTTCGATTGCTCGATACCATAATGAAGGCGGTCTACTCTCTGCTGCACTTTCCGTCGGCTCACACCGCCCAGGCGTTACCTGGCACCTTGCCCTATGAAGCCCGGACTTTCCTCCCCTGCTTTAGTCACGGAGACCTATACACAGCAGCGATCGTCTGGTTCACTTCGGGGCGCATTCTAACAAATCTGACAACTAATTGCTTGATGTTTTTTGAGCAGTTAGTTTTTCGTACTTTTGTTGAAGCTGTTCCTGAGTTTCAGGATGTGCCGGATCCAATGGAATACAGTCCACCGGACAGAACAACTGACACTGCGGTTTATCGTGATGCCCAACGCATTCTGTACACAAATCAGGGTTAATCTCATAAATGAGTTCCCCCATGAAAATCGCCTCATTGGGGCATACAGGTTCACAGACATCGCAGTTGATGCATTCATCAGTGATATATAAAGACACTCTACCAACCTTGCTGTTGTTTACGCTTAAAGGCTTCCACAACAGCTTGTGGTACAAACTGAGTGACATCACCATTTAAACGTGCAATTTCACGCACGAGCGTAGATGAAATAAACGAATATTGCTCTGATGGGGTTAAGAACACGGCTTCAAATTTACTGTCCAAACGGCGATTCATATTTGCCAATTGAAATTCATATTCAAAATCTGAAACTGCACGTAAACCACGTAACACGGCTGTTGCTTTTTGCTCGTTAAAGAAGTTGACCAACAGCCCATCAAAACCTACAAACTCAACATTTGACAAATGACTTAAAGACTCTTGCGCTAGTGCAACACGTTCTTCCAGACTAAACACAGGGTTTTTGTGATGTCCAATTGCAATTGCCACGACAACTTCGTCAAACATGCGTGATGCACGTGTCACTAAGTCGATATGACCATTAGTAATTGGATCGAATGTGCCCGGATAAATTACACGAGTTTTAGACATCCAGTTGTACTCTGTTATTTTGTAGATGGGTATTTTAACAAAATCTTGATTTATAGGTGAAGTCAGCTTGTAAATTTAAAAACTTCATCTTATTCAAAGTTCGGGTACAATAGTGCTAAGTTTGGAAGTTTTTGATTATGACGAAAGCAGTAGTTAAAAAAAATAGTAGCAGTACGATTGCCCTAAATAAGCGTGCGCGTCACGATTATTTTATTGAAGAAAAATTTGAAGCGGGTCTTTCATTACAAGGCTGGGAAGTCAAATCAATGCGTGCGGGTCGTATGACTATCGTAGAGAGCTATATTACGTTTAAAAATGGTGAAGCATTTTTATTCGGCGCTCAAGTGCAACCTTTACTGAGTGCTTCGACACATGTGGTGCCTGAAGCAACACGTACTCGTAAATTATTGCTGAACCGCCGTGAAATTGAAAAACTACAAGGTGCGATTAACCAAAAAGGTTATTCATGTGTGCCTTTGGCATGTTACTGGAAAGGTCCTCATGCCAAACTTGAAATCGCCCTAGTAAAAGGTAAACAGCTTCACGACAAGCGTGCAACGGAAAAAGACCGTGATTGGCAGCGCGATAAAGCCCGTATTTTTCATAAATAAGTTCAATAAAAAAACCTCCATCTTGGAGGTTTTTTTATTTTTAAATTGCAGATTTAGCAGAATTTCAATCCACCAAAACAGTTGGTCCGAACTTCCTGATTTCCCAATACCTGATTTTTTAACGTTAAATTGGCCGCACCTGCATTACTAAGGTTAATTGAACCGACATTTTTATAAATCGGTAAACCAAATGCTGCACCAACAGCAGAACCTAACGGAATATAAATCGGTTCATTGGTTAAAATTTGCGATACTTTTTGAGCAACTTGTGGCAAGACGCCTGAGATATCCACTTCAGATGTTGGATTCAATTTGCCAATATTGATCGGGTCTTTAAATGACATCCACCAACCTGTACGTGCAATATCATCGGCATTGGCATCTGGCCAACTAATATCTTGAGATTGAAGCGATAAATAACCGGCTGTGCCATTTAATGGAATGTTATGAATCATATTTAAGGCTTGCTCAAAGGTAATATTCATTTTCAAACCATCAATTGATGAGCCAGAATCCATAAAGAACTGCGCCCCTTCTACCCATAACAAATTACGGTCAAGTTTGACCTGTAAACTACCACTATCACGGTTGAGTTGAATCGATGGCACTGTCGCACTGATATTTTTGGCAACGGCTTGAGTTTGTCGTTTTCCGTTGATAGTAATTTCAGGGACGGTAAACGGCACATTCATTGAAGGAATTTTTAAACCTTTACTATTTTCGGGTTGGCTAACAAAGCTACGATCATTGTTCCAAATCGTATTAATCACCAAGTTCCCCGATAAAGTCTCACTGGTGCTATCCCCAAAGATCGCGGCTTGGGTCTTTGCTGTCCCTGTAGTCGGTGCAATTTTCATATAACCGCTTAGTGACTTAATCCCATCTGTCGGCGCACCCGTGTTTTGAATACCAGTGGTCAATAAACCTGTAATTGATTCAGCACTGACACGGAAGCCTTTAACTTCGCGTAAAGCGGCTTGTTTTGGGTTTTTAATTGCAAATTCAATAAACGGATTTTTCAGTTCGGCACTAGTTGACGCTCGATCACCATTAAAGACGGGATTACCGTTGGCATCGGTCGACGTTGCATTACCACTCAACGCTAGATGACGAATATCAATATCACAGCCATTTGACCCATTTACCCCACCACAGCCGAGTTGCAAACTTTTGACATTGACGTTCAGATCCATGACGGCATCTAAACTGAGTTTGTAGAAACCAATATTTTCATCGACCATTTGTTGGTTGACCAAAATAGGATCGGTATAGGACATATTCATCAATGCCGCACCATTGATGGCAGACAATTCTTCATCGGCTAATCCCACCAAGCCTTCTGCTGCAAAAACAACGTCAGAAACACATAAGGTCAATGCCATTACTATTGTTTAATCCTTTTTAATATTTACCACTCATCCAGAGTGAAATTTATGAGAAGATTAAATCAATAGCTTTGGCGCAAATGAATGGCAATATGTGATGCACATCACATCTTAGTTATACGAAATGCCAATTTTCACAGATTTTAGGCCAATAAAAAACCCCAGTAATATTTCCATCACTAGGGTTTTCAAAGATTTATAAATGATAGTTCAAACGATTTATTTACAAATTAATTAACTTTATTTAACAACAACCCCAGATATTCACCAAACCAAATAGCGGTTTCTAAATCACCCTCAGGTGGCGTGACTTCAACAGGTGCATTATCCGATTGTGTCATTAAACCCAAAAAGCTCGACATCCGATTTAAATCTGTTGTGCTGCGTCCAGTTGGCATCAATGGAAGACCGCTCCACAACATGCCGTGCTGCATGGCGAATAAATTGATTTGCTGCAATACTGCCAATTTATCTCCACTTAAGCCGCCACCATTGGTAAAACCAGCGGCTAACTTGCCTTGCCATGTCCGTGCTAACCAGCGTTTAGATGATTGCTCCATGAATAATTTCATTGCCGCACTCATACTGCCCATATAGGTTGGGCATCCAAAAACGATGGCATCTGCACTGTCCAATTCATCCCAATCCACATGCTCTACATTCATGAGATGGACTTTTACACCGGCTTTTTCTGCACCTTGTACAATGAAATTCGCCACTTTGGCAGTGTGCCCATAGGGGCTGTGGTAAACAACAGCAAGAGATTTAGCAGTCAAAGACATAACATTTAAAAGTCGATAGATTCAGTCAAGTTTAGCATTTTCAAAGCATAAAGACGAATGTTGCCATACGTCCTGTTTTCGCTTCGCGGCGATAAGAAAAATATTCGTCAGCTTGCAAAAAGGTACATTGGTCACCACCGGTTACGGCTTTAACCCCATGTAATGCAAGGATATAACGCGCTATCGCATAAAGATCAGCATAATATTTGCCTTCCTTTACACCAGCTTTAAATGCACTTTCAAGTTCTGGGTATTTGGAACAAAAGGCAGCTTTGACTTCTGCGCCAATTTCAAAATTCTCTTGACAAATGGCTGCCCCCAACCAAGCCCATGTTGGCTGAGTGTGCATGGCTGCAATGGTATTTTCCACAATACCATTAGCCAAGCCCTTCCAACCTGCATGCAGATTGGCAACTTCTGTCCCGTCAGCATTACCCAAAACCACGGGTAAGCAGTCTGCGGTCATCATCATCAGGGCATGATGTTTAGACTGCGTGACCATGCCATCGCCTTCAGGTGCAACAAAGTTGATCTGTTCATCAATGCGATGGCATAGCGTACTGTGGGTTTGGTTCATCCAACTGATTTTATTCACGCCATATTCAGCAAAGTCGTTCAACAACTGCATTCGGTGCTTTTGCACACGCGCTGCATCATCTCCCACATGCAATGCCAGATTAAATCCTGCCAGTT
This sequence comes from Acinetobacter sp. YH12063, assembly GCF_013419715.1. Classification (NCBI taxonomy): domain Bacteria; kingdom Pseudomonadati; phylum Pseudomonadota; class Gammaproteobacteria; order Moraxellales; family Moraxellaceae; genus Acinetobacter; species Acinetobacter sp. YH12063. The sequence goes on from NZ_VOZO01000002.1 coordinate 96,528, forward strand.
CAGGTTGTTCAGAGGGTTGCGTCTGATCATGATGAACTCGAGTTTGTCCCACAAAAACACCCTGTGGAAGTCCCTGAACAAATTGCATGTTGCCGTCCTTTTCTATCTATGGCGTGTAAATCAGGTTAAAACTTAATACGCTTTGTTTTCGCTACGTAATACTTCAACCAATTGATTAAAGTCTTCAGGCCATGGTGCTTCAAACATCATGTCTTCACCTGTACGTGGATGAACGAGACCCAATTTAACCGCATGTAAAGCCTGACGTTTAAAGCCACGTAAAGTGTCATCTAATAACACCGACGCGCCTGCAGGCATACGTACACGTGGTACATACACTTGATCGCCCACAAGACCATGACCGATATAAGTAAAATGCACACGAATTTGATGGGTACGACCCGTTTCTAGACGTGCTTGAACGCGGGTAAAGTTTTGGAAACGTTCTTTCACATTATAGTGAGTCACTGCATCTTTACCGCCCGGCAAGACAGCCATTTTAATGCGGTCAACAGGATGACGTTTAATCGGCTCATCCACTGTACCGCCGGCAATAATGTTGCCATATACAATCAAATCGTAAATACGGTAAACCGATTTCTTCGCCAATTGCTTACTTAAAGAAAATTGGGATTCGAGGTTTTTCGCAACAACCAACAGACCTGAGGTGTCTTTATCAATACGATGCACCAAACCTGCACGGGTCAACTCTGAAGATTTTGGGTAGTGGTGCAAAATTGCATTCACCAATGTCCCTGTACTGTTTCCAGCGCCCGGATGAACAACCATACCGACAGGTTTATTAATCACCATAATATCGTCATCTTCATAGACAATATTGAGTGGAATATCTTCAGGTAAGCTACGGGTTTGTGCTTCTAACTCGACGTCTAAAGTCAATAACTCTGTGCCTTCGCATTTGTACTTTGGTTTCACAGTGTTACCATTGACCAACAAATGGCCCTCTTTGAGCCACTGTTTTAGCTTTTCACGAGAAAAATCAGTCCAAACCAGTGCTGAAACCTGATCAATACGTTGTCCTAAATAGCTTTCATCCAATTGAAATTGCAACGATAAACGTGTTGCAGTTGAGTCTGAAGTATGGTTATCTGCATCCTCAGAATCTTCAAGTAAATTGAAATCAGTTTCAGGGAAATTAGAATTGGAAGATTGTGCTTGACTCATTTGCTCATTCAGACAAAAGTGGTTTAATAGTTCAATTGTAGCTCATTGCCCGTATTAACAGAGGAATTTTTATGTCGCTACCAAAATATAAAATGACAATGCTTGCTCTAACAATAGGCATTGCATCGGCAATGGTAGGCTGTAGCAGTAATCCAAAGAAAGAAGTGGTCGACACAGGTCCACAATCAAGCGAACAGATTTATATCGAAAAAGCACAAAAAGCGCTTGAACGTAACCAATATACAGATGCAGCAAAACACCTTGAAGCTCTAGAGACCTACTACCCTACAGGTAACTATGCGCAGCAAGCACAACTTGAACTATTGTATGTAAAGTTTCAGCAAAAAGACTATGAAGGTGCGATTGCACTTGCAGACCGTTTTATTCGTATGAACCCGCAGCATCCGCAAGTTGATTATGCGTACTACGTGCGTGGTGTTTCAAACATGGAGCAAAACTACAATGGTTTGCTTCGCTATACTTCTTTAAAGCAATCGCATCGTGATGTGAGCTATCTCAAAGTGGCTTATCAAAACTTTGTCGACTTTATCCGTCGCTACCCATCGAGTGAATATGCAGTCGATGCCGCACAACGTATGAAGTTCATCAGTCAAGAATTGGCTGAAAGCGAAATGAATGCGGCGCGTTTTAATGTAAAACGTAAAGCATGGCTAGCTGCTGTTGAACGTTCACTTTGGGTGATCGAACATTATCCTCAAGCACCACAAGTTCCAGAAGCTCTAGCGACTGTAGCCTATGGTTATGACAAACTTGGTGATAAAACCACGTCTCAACAATACATTGACGTGCTTAAACTGAACTATCCAAAACTTGTGAAGTCAGACGGTACGGTCAATATGCGTGCTGCACGTAGTGAAGGCAGCTTCCTTAACCGTGCAACCTTAGGTATTTTCGGTAAAGAAGCACAAACGATGTCTGAGCAAACCTCTGCAGACGCGGTTGAAACTGATGAAGAAAAACGCAGTTTAACCAATCGTTTAAGCTTTGGCTTATTGGATCGTCCTCATAGCGAAAAAACTGAGTCATCAGAATCAGCTGAATAATATAGTCGCAACGAAGGTCGATTTTTCACAAAGGGCAAGTTAGAATACTTGCCCTTTTATCTTTTCAGGATCTACAGATTCGGTTAGATTAAAAGGTATACAATAGTTCGATGGACGATGCTGTACTGCATCCCCACTGAACTTACAGCATTGCTGATTTCAACATATTTCACGAACTGCCCAAATTCAATAGATAGACAGATAAAACAGCATGGCCATTCCTCAACATACAATTGATCAAATTTTAGATCGCACCGATATTGTCGATGTGATTGGTCAATTTGTGAAATTGAAAAAGACTGGACGCACCTACTCAGGATGCTGCCCATTCCATCAGGAAAAATCGCCATCTTTCCATGTCTATCGTGATAAACAATATTTTCACTGCTTTGGTTGTCAGGCCAATGGTAATGCCATCCGTTTTTTAATGGATATTGGTAGCCGTAACTTCATTGAAGTAATGAAGGATTTATCAAGCCAAACGGGTATTGAGCTACCGAAAGACAATAACGATTCCAATAAACTCAAATATAAACGCGAATCTAAACCCAAACCTGTACAAAAACCTGCAATCGAAGCAAAAGCTCTGCCACCCAAAACAGGCGAAACCGACACAAATCCTGCTGCAGTAAATTTCGAACACGACCCATTTGCTGAGTTTCAAAATAACGAAGATGCCTTTTATGGGAACGATCCGTTTGCTCACTTTGACCAAGTTGCAAGTGGTTTTGAAGATGTGCCGCAAGACGGAAACTTATATGACTTGCTGGAAAATGTCGCACAGTTTTATGAGCAACAACTTCCGCTCAGTCCAATTGGGCAAGCTTATTTTAAACAACGGGGTCTCAGTGCAGACACCATCGCCTATTGGCGCTTAGGCTATGCCCCCGAAGATTGGCAACATCTAGAAAAAGCCTTTCCACAAGATATCCAAGGACTCAAACTTCTCGGTTTGATTCGAACCAGTGACAGTGGTCGTGACTTTGACCTACTGCGCGAGCGGGTGATTTTCCCGATTCGAGATGCGAAAGGTCGTGTGGTCGGTTTTGGTGGTCGTGCCCTAAATGATGAAATCAAACCAAAATACATCAACTCTCCAGACTCCGAAGTTTTCCATAAAAATCAGTTACTTTATGGTTTATATGAAGGCCGTAAACAAAAAGCCCAAGATTGGTTAATGGTCGAAGGTTATATGGATGTCATTGCCCTACAGCAATATGGCATTCATGGCGCTGTAGCGACTTTAGGGACTGCCAGCAATACTGAACATTTAAACATTTTATTTAAGCAAAATAGCCGCATTACCATTGCATTTGATGGTGATGCCGCAGGTCAAAAAGCAGCTCGACGTACGCTCGAAATTGCACTGCCATTACTGAATGATGGACGTGAACTTAAATTCTTTGTTTTGCCGAATGACCATGACCCAGATTCATTGATCCGTCGTGAAGGTATCGAAAATTTTCGACGTTTATTGGACACCTCACCGCTACTTTCTGAATTTGTTTTTGCACATTTAACGCAAAATCATAATGTTGCTTCGCCTGAAGGTAAAAGTCAGGTGATGGGTGAACTGAGACAACTGACTGAACTGTTACCGAAAGGTGGTTCATATCGTTATTTGCTACAACAATATTTCCGTGAAAAATTAGGGTTTAGCCGAAAGTGGCAGCCTCAAGTCAATAATGATGCGTCTCTGAGCTTTAGTACAAAAATTGATGCTGAAGAATATGTGATTGCGATTTTAATCAATCATCCTTATCTCTACATTCATTTTGAGCCTTTACGCGCCTTAGTTTCACAAGATCTCTTGCTTTATCACGTTTTAAATATTTTCAATGTGATTTTTGATGAATTGCCTGATGACCCAGAGTTATCGACCTATTATGTACTCGGTGCTTGCGCAGCACATCATCATGAATTACAACATATTTTAGAGCATGCCAATATCAGTGACTATACATCATCACCTGAACAAGCAGATAAACTCGCAGCAGATTTATCGACAAAATTGCAATATCAATTCTTACAACTCAAGATCAAGTCGAATAAGTTTTCTAGCCTTGCAGAAATGCGTAATTTAAAACAACGTATTTATGATATTGATAAAAAAAGATCGCTCACACTCCTTGAAGATTAAGTTTTAACTTCAAGTTCAAGCTGTGAACAACATACTTTTCAATGAATCAGCTTATTTATTTCTTTGGTTTACGGCGATTTTCAGCCACATTAACTAAATCTTGCTCTATCATTTCAAAATATGCTGGGTCTTCCGCCATCGCCGCATTACGCAGCACAATAGAGGTTGGATGCAGCAGCTTTTGGGTTAAACGATGCGACATTTCTTGCATAATCTTCGCAGCATCTTCACCCTTTTGTAGACGATTCAGCGCCAAAGTCAGTTCTTCTTGACGTAATGACTCACCATGTTCACGGTATGCATGAATCGTCGAACCAGCCAAATTCACTTTTTGCTGTGTGATTAAATCTGTCGCAAGCTGATTGACCATCACTTCGGCTTCAACTGCCGCCTGACGACGCTGAGCCAAATTTTCTTCAATGACAGTTTGCAGGTCATCGACACCATATAAATAAACGCCATCTAGACTTTCAACTTTGGCTTCAATATCTCGTGGTACAGCCAAATCAACCAATAGCATTTGTTTATAACGACGTTTTTTCAGTGCTGCTTTGACATCCGCAAAATAAATTACTTGATGCAAGCTTCCGGTACAACTTGAAATTACATCTGCACGATGTAAATTGTCTGCCAAATCTGCAAAATCAATAATTTCAACTTCTACACGATGAGCAATCTCTTGCGATAAAGCTTCGGCACGGGCACGTGTACGGTTACAGATGATTATTCTGCCCACACCCATTTCGGCCAAATGCTTTGCAACCAAGCTATTCATTTCACCCGCAGCAACAATCATCACCGTCAATTTTTCAGGCTGACTAAAGACCTGTAAAGCTAGCTGAGCAACGGCATAGCCCATCGATACCGCATGACTTCCTACGGCTGTTTCAGAACGCACACGTTTTGCCGCATAAAAGGCATATTCAAAAATACGGTTTAAATTTGGGGAAACAGTTTCGGCTTCTTTGGCTAAGGACAAAGCCGTTTTGACTTGACCTAAAATTTGAGGCTCACCAAGCATGAGCGAATCCAAGCCGCTGGCCACACGCATGAGGTGTGTCACCGCCTGTGCATTTTCATAACGATACACATGATTTGACAATTGCTTTACATCGATACCATTTGATTGGGCGAGCCAATTCAATACCATGTCTGCATTTTCAGACATCGCATAGACTTCGGTACGATTACATGTAGACACCACCACCATGTCATTGAGTTCAGGCGTATGGCTTTGCTGTTCAAGCAGTGCAGTTAACTTTTCAGGGTTAAATGCAATCTGTTCACGCAGCTCTACAGAAGCGGTTTGATGGTTGACACCCAATGCAAAGAAAGACATATCAGATCATCATTTCGCTAAATTTATGCTATTGTGCAACATCGATGTCATAAAAAGCATTACTTGGATCAAGAAAAATTGCGTCTAACAAATAGCCGACTGAACGGCCAGACAATAAAGCAGTATTCTACCACATTCTTACTTGTCGGTAGCATGGCTTCTACTGCCCCAATTCGGGCCGTGGGAGAAGTTTACCATGCAAATTCAGGATATGATGCAATTAAACAAAGTATGATTGCGGAATTTGCCTTAGCCTATAACGACATTCCAACCGCGCTTCATAACTACACCGTGCTTGCAATCAAAAGTAAATCCACCATGGTCAAACAACGTGCTTTAAACGTTGCAATTGAGCAAAATGATCTACAAGCAGCTTTAGACATTGCCACACATTGGGTCGTCCAAGAACCTGAAGATGTCCCGGCATTATTTTATTTATCACATATTGCTTTGAAAGCCCATGAATATGAGCTTGCCGCCGAAACACTTGATAAAATTTTAACCATTGACCCAAATGCAGATTTAGAACAAATTTTGGCGGGTATTTCCCCTGAATCAGAGGAAGATCGTGCTTATCTGATCCAAGCACTGACCGCTAGCAAGGAAAAAACCAACCCTTCTATTTTGGTCTTAGTCGCAGGTTTACAAGCTCAAAATGGTGCCTTTGCTGATGCCTTAGACACCATTAATTTAGCACTGAAAAAACGCCCGAAAGTGACTGGCTATATCCTAATGAAAGCCAATTTACTTATGTCGTTAGGTGATGAAGAAGAAACCTTAAAATGGTTCGAAAAATCCAGCCGTAAACACCGTAATAATATGGAAGTTCGCTTAGCCGAAGCAAAATATTTAATTAAAATCAATCAGTCAGAATTAGGTCTAGAAAAACTCGAAGATATACTAAAGAAATGGACATCTGCTGAAGAACCGCTATTTATGGCAGGTTTGACCAGTATTGACTTAGAGCTTTATGAAAAAGCCGAAAAGTATTTGGTGGAGTTACGTTATTCGAGCAAATACCAAAATGAAGCGTATTACTATCTCGCAGTAAATGCTGAACGCAAACAGCATTATGAAACGGCAAAAGCCTATTATCGCCTTGTTGATGGCAGTCTTTATACAGTTTCACGGCGCAATATGATCAGCATTTTTAGCCAGCAAAATAAGCTGCATGATGCACTGCGCTTTTTAACCCAAGAGCGGGTTAATTATCCTCAACATGCCAGTTTTTTATATCTTGCTCAGGCAGATATTTTAAAACGCATGAACAATAAAAAAGCAGCAGTTCGTTTACTTGATGAAGCGGTAAAAAACTTACCTGAAGATCCTGAGCTCATTTATGCCGAAGTTCTACTGCTCGACGCCCATCAAGATAAAGATAGACTCGACCAATTACTAAAACAATTACTTGAAATTGAACCCAATAGCCCGACCTATTTAAATGCATATGCCTATACTTTGGCGGTACAAAATAGACGCTTAGATGAAGCCCGAAAATATGTCGAACATGCCTTGGAATATGCTCCTGAGCAAGCCTCAATTTTAGATACGTTCGGTTATATTTGTTATTTGCAAAATGATTTTAGTACATCTGCATCTGTTTTGGCCAAAGCGTATGAACTGAGTAATAGTTTAAAAATTGGCATTCGCTACGCACGATCAGTCTTCATGCAAGGTGATATGAATAAATTTGACGCGTTGTTACAACAACTCCAACAAAAACATCCGAATGATCCGCAATTAGAGCAACTACATTCGTTATTGTTACCCCAACCCATGAAAAAGAGTTAGAAAGAGTTTATGCAAGTATCTTCAAAATTTGGGGTATCTGCCCTGACCTGCTGCGCTTTATTTTTTACCGGTTGTCAGCAATATGTTAAAACACCCGATCAACCCAGCCCTGAAGAAGTCGCTGCAAATCAATTCAACTTACAAGGTAAGATTGGTGTGCGCACGCCACAACAGTCAGGAAGTGCTTTTTTTACTTGGGTTCAAGACCGCAATGAATATGATATCGAACTGAGTGGCATATTAGGTGTTGGAAAAACTCAAATCAGCGGTAAACCCGGTCAAGTTCAGTTAAACAGTGCAAAAACCGGTTTAATTGAAGCAGAAACACCTGAAGAATTACTGGAACGTGCTACTGGTTGGCAAGCTCCCATTACCCACCTCGTCGACTGGGTACAGGCGCGCCCTGCAACCACACAAGCAAAAATTCAACGCGATACTGCACAGCGCCCACAACAGATTATTGAAGATGGTTGGACGGTTGACCTAAGCTATAACGAGACTGCGACGGTACCGAACAAGTTAATTTTAAAACAAGCACTTGAATCCGGTCAGGAAAACCGTATTACAATGGTGATTCAAAATCGTTAATTTGCCTAAAAGCTGAGCTATGACTTCTGTGATTCGTGTACCTTCTCCTGCAAAACTCAATTTGTTTTTGCACATTACTGGCCGACGTCCTAATGGATATCACGAATTGCAGACGATTTTTCAGCTCATCGATTTATCTGATTGGATGGAATTTCACCCACTTGCAAATTCTGCTGATGAAAATTTTATTCAAATTGAGGGCTTAAACAGCGTCAATCTAGAGCAAAATTTAATTTATCGTGCTGCTCAAATACTCAAACCGTTTGCTAAAGCACTGACTGCACAAAAAATCCACATCGAAAAAAATATTCCGATGGGTGCAGGGCTCGGTGGTGGTTCATCCAATGCAGCCACCACCCTAATCGTGCTCAATCAACTATGGAAATGTGGTCTAAATACCGTACAACTTGCAGAGCTCGGCTTACAACTTGGGGCAGATGTTCCCGTGTTTGTACATGGTCTAAATGCATGGGCAGAAGGCATCGGTGAACACTTAACATTCATAGATTTAGCTCAAAAACAGTACATTGTGTTAAAACCTGACTGTTTTATCAGCACTCAGCTGCTTTTTTCACAAAAAACGTTGACAAGAGACTCAAAGCCCACTAAATTTTGCGGCTATCAGGAAACGCCATCTGATTTTGGAAATAACTTTGAGCCTGTGGCACGAAGCTTATATCCCGAAGTCGATGAAGCAATGCAGTACTTAGATCAGTTCGGTGCCGCAAAGCTTACAGGTACAGGTGCTTGTGTATTTACTGAAGTAACTGAAAATATGAATATTGATGACATATTGAAAAATGCACCATGTAAATCTTACTTGGTTCGCAGTTTACAAGAATCACCATTACGTCATTTTGAAGTTTGATATAGGGGCGTCGCCAAGTGGTAAGGCACCGGGTTTTGATCTCGGCATCCGTTGGTTCGAATCCAGCCGCCCCTGCCATCATTTTTCACCTGTAGATGTAATTGCTGTAAAGTATTAGGGGCGTCGCCAAGTGGTAAGGCACCGGGTTTTGATCTCGGCATCCGTTGGTTCGAATCCAGCCGCCCCTGCCATTTACTTTATTCGCTATTTCATCAATTTAGGGGCGTCGCCAAGTGGTAAGGCACCGGGTTTTGATCTCGGCATCCGTTGGTTCGAATCCAGCCGCCCCTGCCATTTACTTCAAAAAAGACAGAGCATAATTTGCAGTATCTTTGTTGTTTCAACTTGACAAAATACCGCAAAAATATTAAAGTTCTGCCGCATTAGGGGCGTCGCCAAGTGGTAAGGCACCGGGTTTTGATCTCGGCATCCGTTGGTTCGAATCCAGCCGCCCCTGCCATCTAATTCCCTAATTTGCCAACCGCCAAGGGTGCTTCATGCCCAATCTTGTCGTTTTTAGTGGATCTGCACATCCACAATTCGCCCAAAAAGTCGTTAGCCACCTTCACATCCCTCTAGGTGCTGCATCTGTAGGTCAATTTTCTGACGGTGAAATCGCTGTCGAAATTACTGAAAATGTTCGTGGTAAAGACGTATTCATCGTACAACCAACTTGTGCCCCAACTAACGATAACCTTATGGAAATCTTAGTTATGGCTGATGCTTTGCGTCGTGCAAGTGCTGGTCGTATCACTGCTGTCATTCCTTACTTTGGTTATGCTCGTCAAGATCGTCGTCCACGTTCAAGCCGTGTGCCAATTACAGCAAAAGTTGTTGCAGATATGCTCACAACTGTTGGTATTGACCGCGTTGTCATGATCGACCTTCATGCTGACCAAATCCAAGGTTTCTTCGATATTCCTGTAGACAACATCTACGGTACTCCTGCGCTTTTAGCAGATCTTCGTCAACAGTCACACGACAACTTAATGGTTGTTTCTCCTGACGTTGGTGGTGTAGTACGTGCGCGTGCTGTTGCTAAGCAAATGGGTGATATCGATCTTGCGATCATCGACAAACGCCGTCAAAAAGCGAATGAATCTCAAGTAATGCACTTGATCGGTGACGTTAAAGGCCGTGACTGTGTCATCGTTGATGATATGGTGGATACAGCAGGTACATTGTGTAAAGCTGCTGACGCACTAAAAACTTTTGGTGCTCGCAAAGTTGTTGCTTACGCAACTCACCCAGTACTTTCTGGTAAAGCTTTAGAAAACTTGAAAAACTCTGTGATTGACGAATTGGTTGTAACAGACACCATTCCGCTTTCAGAAGAAGCTCAAGCTCTTGGTAAGATTCGCCAAGTTTCAGTTGCAAGTATGGTTGCTGAAACAATTCGTCGTATTAACAACGAAGAATCTATTAGCGCAATGTTCGATTCTTATCTATAATATAGCGCTAAATTTAAAAGCCCTGCCTTTTGGTGGGGCTTTCTATCACTAGACTGGTCGAAGGTCTAGTCAATTAAACTTAAATAGGAATGTCTATCATGGCAAACTTCGTATTAAATGCAGTAGCACGTGAAGAAGCAGTACAAGGGAAAGGTTCGAGCCGCCGCCTTCGTCTTCAAAATAAAGTACCAGCAATCATCTACGGTGGTGCAGCTGAACCTGTAGCAGTTACTTTAGAACTTCGCGAACTTGTTAAAGCTTTAGAAAGCAACGCGTTCTTTGAAGAAGTTGTTGAAATCAACATCGACGGTAAAGCTGAAAGCGTTAAAATCCAAGCTTTACAACGTCACCCAGCTAAAAACACTCCTATGCACGCTGACTTCAAACGCGCATAAGTGTTAAATGGTGTAAATGAGTGAGCAAACTTTCACTGATTGTTGGTTTGGGTAACCCAGGTTCTGAGTATGCCCAAACCCGCCATAATGCAGGCTTCTGGTTTGTAGAACGCCTTGCAGAACAATATGGCATCCAACTTAAAGCTGATCCTAAATATAAAGGCATCAGTGGTCGTGGTAATATCGAAGGTCAAGACGTTCGTCTGCTGTTACCCACAACCTTTATGAACCTCTCAGGTCAAAGTGTTGTTCCCTTCGCCAAATTCTATCAAATTGCTCCTGAAGCAATGCTTATCGCACACGATGAACTCGATATGAACCCGGGTGTCATTCGCCTGAAAACGGGCGGTGGTCATGGTGGTCATAATGGTTTACGCGATATCGTCCCGCATATTGGTCCAAATTTCCATCGTTTACGTATTGGTATTGGTCATCCTGGTTTTAAAGAACGTGTCTCAGGCCATGTTTTAGGTAAAGCACCAAGTAGTGAACAAGGTTTAATGGATGATGCAATTGCACATGCCTTATCACGTACTAAATTGTTGGTAAGTGGTGAGATTCAGCAAGCCATGAACCAGATCAATGCTTACAAATAGAACTGACAATTCCACAAATTGTTGAACAATACTTATTGCCATCTGAATGATTTCAGAGCAAAATGCGCTTGCATTTGACTGCTCACCCAGCATTCAAGAGATTGTTCCACCATAAGATACGATCTTAGGTCTACCAAGGAGACGCTAGCCATGCTATCTCGTTTATTAAAAGCTAAAATCCACCGTTGCGTCGTTACACAAGCAGAATTACATTATGAAGGTTCTTGTGCAATTGACGGTATTCTTCTAGATTTAGCCGGTATCCGTGAATATGAAGAAATTCATATGTGGAACGTGACTAATGGTAAGCGTTTTACCACTTATGCCATTCGTGGTGAAGAAGGTTCTGGCATTATCTCTGTAAATGGCGGTGCTGCTCACCAAGCAGATATTGGTGATTTGATGATTATTGCAACTTTTGGCGATTTCACAGAAGCTGAAGCAAATGCACATAAGCCACGTTTAGTCTATGCGAACCCAAACAACACAGTGAACCACACAGCGAACTGTATTCCAGTTCAGGTTGCTTAATTCAAGCATTTAAAAATTCTAAAAAGCCCGCAAAATTTGCGGGCTTTTTTATGGCTGAACTATGCATTATTGACTACGAAAATTCAGTATTAGACGCATATCACTACATACAACTCAACAGCTCAATTTGTCTACCCTGCTCTCGGGCCCTTCCACCATGCTTGGTTTTGTTTACAATCAAAGGGCTGTAAATGCTCTCCGACCAACCCCACCAACAAAGGCTGACCATTTTCTTGTACCTTTAGCTCTGCATATTGCGCATCGCGATAGCACGGTTCCAAACCTTCAGCAAATAAAAAGCTGCTCGCAGCGGGATATAAACCCTCAAATCTATTGTCAGGATTTTTGAGCACCAGTTTTGTGGATGAGCTTGGATACTGCGCTAACAACTCTGGGTTGAAACTGGTTCGAATCACTCTACGCTGTGCATCAAGCTGCACATAACTCACAATACTTTTTTGATCGACAAAATAGTCACGGTGTACATTTTCTTCTGTATTTGCTTTGGCAGCCTGCCCATTGGCAGATTGCTCTTTTGATGGCTGACCACCAAAATAGAGCTGATAATTCAAGGCCATATAATCCCCTTGAATTAAAGAGCGCGGATCGACAGGTTGCAGCTTTACATAAATACTCTGACTGTTTGCCAGATGCCATTCATGACGTGCAATCATCAGCACAAATAAAAGAATACTGAGTACAGCCAAACCAATAGGAAGTATTTTTTTATTGAGTATGTTCATCATGCTCCTCCCCCTTGTTTAAGCTGTATCGTAGATAACATCTTGGTAATGCCAAGCAGCAAAAGACCAGAGATCAAAATCGTTAAACTTTTCAATAAAAAACTCAGACCCAAATTGTAGTACAGCATCCATAAGCTAAAAATGATCAACACGATGCAAAGGGCTTTAACCAAAGATTGCTGATAGACCTGCGCCCATGCCAATAAAACCAATAACAAGAAAATTCCAAAATAGCCCATCGCAATCAGCACAAGGCCCAATAGCAGTAACGGCCATTTTTCGCTCCCCACCTGTTTTTGCTGATTTGCGATGTAAAGACCAAGCCAAACTACAGGCAGTAGATAACAGACAAATAGGTCAAGAACACCATGTTGGGTCTGTTCAAACTGTAGAATGTTATTTGACAACGTCTGCAACACCACACCCGCCAATACGATGCATAACATCCATAACACAATGCTTTTTCGATACATCGAGTGCAACCAAGCTGTTGCACTCCCGAGCAAGAAAATCAGTAGAATATAATTCAATCCAATCACAGCTAAGATGACATGTTCATTGCTCATAAAAAGATCGGCATCAAATAGTGTGGCCACTGCAAGGCCGTATCCTGCAATGAGTTGAATAAAAACAATAAACCAATGCATTCGACTAAACAAACAGAGCAATATAACGCCAATTTGCAACACTAAAATAAACGAAATGCTATTGGTTAAGCTCTCTGTATGAATGAAGACCGCAGATTGGCCACATACCCATAAGCAGTAAGCAAATTGGCGACTAAAGATACTTTTAGCTCGTCGAATCAACCACCAAGCCACAGCTACAAAAACTAAGCCCATGACGATCGAAAACGCCTTCCAATAGGTCAGCAATAAGCTCGATAAAATAATGCCTGCCAACCATGCCCCAATCGCTAAAGGAATAACCGCAAATTTAGTCTGTGGCAGAAATTTCATCAGTGCCCAACTGATCACCGCAAACCAAGCAAATATCAGCAAAGCAAAAACCAACAATCCTGCAATCGAATCAGATAAAATATGTTCTGCCCATTGGAAAATCAAAATACTGAAACTCGCGGCAAGACCCGCGGCTTGTAAACTGGTTTCTAATGCACGATGTTGTCGATAAAAATAGATAATCAGATAAATTGGAAGCAACAAGGCAAAAATTAAATATTGCCATTGATACTGATCTACCCCATTTCCGCAGTATAAAAACATGCAATACATCGACATTAGTGTAATGAATGCAATAAATACTAAGCGCAGTGCAGCATAATATTTCAAACAATAGGTCACACAAATTGCCGTCAATACATTCATACAGAGTAAATACCACCAAGAATGATCAACGATTAAATAGCTTTGTTTAAAATATAAAAATAATGCCAATTGACTGATCAAACACAGTAACGCAAAGACTCCGATATTCGGTCGATATAACCAAGGTAAAAGCAGCAAAGCCCAGACTAAAAATAACAGATAACTGTCTGCACCTGTTTGATAGACCTGTCCAATCACAGCCAAACTCAATCCGAGCAACAAAGCACTTAAAGCATCTAAACTTTGCTGAATCCAAGCATGCCTTGCAAAATATACACTCGTCACAGCACTCAGTAGCAACAGCAACATTGGAATTGCCAATTGAATGAATTTTGGCAACATCAACCAGTTTGCCGCGATCAAATACACGAAACTGGCTGCTATCAGTGCAACACCAATCACTTGCAGATACCGAATGACCTGTACATCTTGGAACAGATCTGTTGAAAACTCTTGATCTAACTGTGAACGATGCAGCTTTATATTCTGCTGCTGAGAATGCTGAGGAGCGGTCATTTTTTATCATTATGCAATCATGGTTGATTTATCGGCACGATAGCATGCTTTGACACACTTTATATAAATGCTTACAAATCCAATCTTATAACTTTACTTATCTAAAATTTTGCAAATGATTCTAAGCAATAATCCCCCATCATCACTCAAACAGGTCTATACTCAAGACACATCGCTTCAGGGCGGGGTGAAATTCCCCACCGGTGGTAAATTTGCTGGGTTGAAAGCCCTGCAAAAAGCCCACGAGCCAATCGTTTAAACGCGATTCGCAGATCAGGTGCAATACCTGAGCCGACGGTATAGTCCGGATGAAAGAAGACGACGTCACATCTCTATATCATTGATAATTTTCAATATATATCGTAACGCCACTATTTCACATGTCCTGAAATGTTCAACCGTATCTAAAATTTACGCGAGCGTTTCAATGTCTAGTTTAATTCAACCCGAAATTTTCTTTTCTGCCCTTCCACCTGCAGAACAGCGCATGCTGCAAACCTTAGAAGACATTCGTCAAGGCAAGCCTGTTTTAGTCATGGACGATTTTGACCGTGAAAATGAAGCCGACCTGATTGTTGCTGCAGAAACACTCACTGTAGAAACCATGGCACGTATGATTCGTGACGGTTCAGGAATTGTCTGCCTGTGTTTAACCGATGCTCAAGCCAATCATTTAGAACTTCCACCCATGGTGTCTGATAACTCTAGCCATTTTAAAACTGCCTTTACTGTCACCATTGAAGCTGCGGAAGGTGTTACTACTGGCGTTTCAGCAAAAGACCGAACAACTACAGTCAAAGCCGCAATTAAAGATGGTGCTGTTGCTAGTGACTTAAACCGTCCGGGTCATGTTTTTCCTTTACGTGCGCGTGAAGGCGGCGTATTGACCCGTCGCGGACATACTGAAGGCACCATTGATTTGGCACGTCTGGCCGGTTTAAAACCTGCAGGTGTTTTGTGTGAATTAACCAACCCAGACGGCACAATGGCCAATGGCGTACAAGTTTTAGCGTATGCACAAACGCATCATTTGACTGTACTCACCATTGAAGAAATTGTGCAATATCGCTTACAGCACAATCTCTAGTGCGAATAAATTAAAGCTCTACACGTTCATAAAAAGGCTGATTGAATCAGCCTTTTTATTTTTTACTGCACATTTCAAGTTAAGAATTAAGCCGTGAATGTGCTATAGATGCCATAGATGGCAACCACCACTAAAATCAACCCACACAGGGCCAACAATTTTTTATACCAGCGAGATTTCGACAATCGATGAAAAGACAAATACACCAAAGACAAGGTTGCGAAATCTAAAACGATCCAACTCAGGGTCAACACAATTAAACTCAGATCAAGATGAGGAGTAATTCCTACAAACTGCGGAAAAAATGACGCGAAGAAAATAATATCCTTAGGATTTGAAATCCCCACAATTAGTCCTTGCTTAAAGCCCCCTTGTGCTGCTTTTAACTGCAGAGATTGTGCAGTGGACTGTATACTTACTTCTTTTAAAATATCAAAACCAATATAAGCAATATATATACAACCCAGTATTTTAATGCCATCGAGCCAGTGCGCATTCACATTTAAAATGCCTTTTAAAATACACACCGACAGTACGATCAAAATCAGTGAAGCAAAATTCGTCCCGACAATGGTTTGAAATGCCTTTTTATAGCCGCCTTGTAAGCCTGCACTTGCGACCAACAGCATGACAGGTCCAGGCGTTGCAATCATCACGATGACTGCCACACAATATAAAAAGTACTCCGAATAATTCACGCTGAGATTCCTTCACTTATTTTTTAGATCACGATAAATTTCATACATAAAAAAAGAGGACTTAGTCCTCTTCATCCATGTTTTGCAATAAATGCAAGCGAATGGCATCTGCTCTTAAGAATGCCAAATCATAGCTGGCTGTGGCGAGTGCCAAAACGCGACGCTCAAATTCATCCCACAACGGTCGTACCTGTTTGTAATGTATCCCGAGTCCACTTTCATCTGTGAAATGACGGTTTTTTTCGCAGAGCTTGAGTGCGTGATACAGTTTACGGCCTTTGCTTGCATCTGGACGCAAGCGAACTCGCTTAGACAAGACAAAGCCTTCGACATGGATGATATCTGCTTGCGGCAACATCGGTATTAAAATTTGATCTAACTGTGCATCTAAACGACACCAAATGGCCGTGTGTTGCTCTGCCGTATAGGTATTCCATTTTATGACTTCATGATTAAAGCGGCGGCAACCACGACAGACTGAATCACCAAATACCGTAGAACAACGCCCTGCACATGGGGTTAACGAGGCAATTCGACGATCAGTACTCAAAACCGGCTCCATTCAATCAATATTTATGGGATAAAAACAACTCGGCATGACTATACACGCTAAAACTACTGAAATGAAGCTATGATCAAATGTGTGGTTAAAAGCCATCGCTTTACTCGCTTATTCATCCAAATCACGGTAGAATGTGCGCCTTAATTTTTATCCTGTTTATTCACTTGGAGTACTCCATGAACGCTACTGTAGAACAGCTTGCACCTGTAGAACAGCAAGCGACCTCTGGTTGGGTTGTTGCCGCACTTTATCAATTCAAAGAAGTTCAAGATCCTGCTGATCTTCAACAACGTCTTTTAGACTTGGTAAAAACCATCAACCTTTGCGGTACTCTAATTGTGGCAGGTGAAGGTATTAACGGTACGGTTGCCGGTGACCGTAAATCTGTAGATATCATCCATCAATTCCTTCTCAATGAAGGCTTCAATGCGATGGAATACAAAGAATCGCATAGCGCGGATAAACCATTCCGTAAAATGAAGATCAAACTGAAAAAAGAAATCGTGACTTTAGGTGTGGAAGTGAAACCACGTGATTTAGTCGGTCACTATCTTGATCCTAAAGAATGGAATGAACTAATTGCACGTGATGACGTAATCCTAATTGATACACGTAACGACTATGAATACAAAGCAGGTACATTTAAGGGTGCGATTGACCCGAAAACTGAGACTTTCCGTGAATTCCCTGAATACGTGAAAAAAGAGCTTGAGCAGCATAAAGATAAGAAAATTGCCATGTTCTGTACAGGCGGTATTCGCTGTGAAAAATCAACCTCACTTTTACTTCAAGAAGGCTTTAATGAGGTTTATCACCTTAAAGGCGGTATCTTAAAATATTTAGAAGAAACCCCTGCTTCCGACAGCATGTGGGAAGGTGAATGTTTCGTATTTGACGGTCGTACTGCTGTCACTCACGGTATGGAAGAAGGCGAAAATATCAAATGTCACGCATGCGGTTGGCCACTGGCTCCTGCTGAAGTTGAACTTCCGAGCTACGAACATGGCGTATCATGCAAATACTGTATCGACAAAACTACTGAACAGCAAAAAGCAGGCTTCCGTATGCGTCAATCACAAATTGTGGCAGCAAAACGTAAGCGTCTCTAAGGAAAATTTGTTGTAACGATATATAAATAAAAGCCCTATTTTTAGGGCTTTTTTTACGCATTCTCAACAGTGACTTAATTTTTTTGACAAAATAACTATATCTGGTTATTTACGAGAATCAGTTCGCGCATTTATGCTTATTCTGATCAATTGATCCGAGAAAATCATTATAGATAATTGAAAAGGAAAGCATTATGCCAAAATTAATCAACTCTCCAATTGCAACCTCAAGGCGCCTTGCTTTACCCGCTCCCCGTGTAAAAGAAAGTGTAGGAGAATTAAAACACCTCCTTAACCAACAGTCGCATATTTTGATAGTCAGTATTGCTACATGCATTGGTGCAATTTTTGCCGTATTTATTGCTTATACATTGCACTTACAACCCACTATGCTCAACATTCTTGGACTTTGTGTGATTCCATTTGCTTTATCTCTGAGCTTACGCCAAGTCTATATTCACACACTGTTAAATATGGAACATGATGATTAATTTATGCACCTTGCAACGCTACTTATTGCAACTTTGTCCTACGCTGTTCAGTACATAAAACGATTTTTAAGGCTGCTAAAGCGCCAAAAATCAAAAATAAAATCCAAACTGAACAGCGTACACTCAATACTATAAAAACTATGATCCAAGCCTTTCAATTCTTCAATCTTATATCATTCAGCATTGCTTAATGCCATCACGCATTAATACATTTTCCTTCTAATTAAGCCTACATGTTCCTTCTAATTAAGCCTACATGCTACTTAATACAAGATGAACTCAATATTTATTGTTTTTGCTTAGGTGATTTCAGGAATATCTAAAACTGAACTTTACCCACTGCGCTTTTCAACATAGGATAAATACACCTTTTCTCTGCCTTGGCTACCATGACTTTAACTGAATGGATCATTTCAATCATGGAACAATTGGGTTATCTCGGTATTGCCCTACTCATGTTCCTTGACAATGTCTTCCCCCCAATCCCCTCAGAAATCATTATGCCCTCGGCTGGCTATTCTGCCTCCCAAGGTCAACTACTGCTCATTGGTGTCATTATTTCAGGTTGTGTCGGCTCTTTACTGGCGGCTGCATTGCTATATTGGATTGGTTATAAATTTAAGCATGAATCCATCTTTCACTTCGTCGATCGCTATGGAAAGTATTTATTTATCAAATCGGCAGATGTAAAAAAATCTCTAGCATGGTTTGAGCAATACGGTCACCGCATTGTATTTTTTGGCCGGATGATTCCAGCTGTGCGTTCTCTCATTAGTATTCCTGCGGGAATGAGCCGCATGCCATTTTGGAAGTTCATGTTTTATAGTGGTTTAGGCACGATTATTTGGACCACTTTTTTAGCTTGTATGGGTTTTTATTTAGGTGAAAATCAGCAGTTAATGCAGCAAATATTTAGTAAAGTTGGCCATGTGATTATTCTGATCACAGTCATCATTATTAGTTGGATTTTGTACCGTCGACATAAACGTCGACCTCGTTAATTTTTTGTTTTGGGGCTTAAATGAAACACTATCTCCTACACTTTGCTGCTGTTTATAGCATCGCCTTGGTGCTTTTGATTACCGTATTAATTTTTGGATTAAATCTTGGTGGTATTACATTAATTCCTACATTGGTGGCATGTGCATTAATCAGCGTTGGGCATTTTGTAAAGAAAGAACAACGTGTGCCTAGCAACCATGAAAAGATCCAACTGGTTTGGGGCTCCAGTGCCGTTGCAATCATCATTGGTAGCTTTTTTGTGCTGTTCTTGGTGCTGATGAATCCCAATGCCGAAAGCATTATGAAGTCTGTGGATAATGCAGGCATTGGGCTAACTGCTGTAGTTATGCTCTGCATGGTCGCCATTCATGGCACGATATTTCATATTGCCTACGGTTGGTATGCAGACTACTGCGCTAAAAAATTATAAATTTTTTTAACTTATTCCGTTAGAATTTGAATCAATACCCTTCACTGAAACTTAAAATTCAATGAAGAAACTTCGGGCAAGCTATACTCGCTCTTTATAAAACGAAAACATGAACATTAAATAATGAAAAAATACATCATCACATTTAGCATTGCTTATGCCCTCGCCATGGTCGCTGTCGCAGCCATTGAATCTTTCTTTAATTTACCCGGTGGTTCATCTATTACCTGTCTCATCGTGGGCGGTTTTTCTGCGGCATCCAGCTTTGTCAAAGACCATAAGCGAGTGCCAGATAAGGCTGAAAAGAAAACCCTGATTTGGAGCTGTATTTTGGCTTCGGTACTGATTAGTGTCGTCGCAACCGTCATTTGTCTCTTAATCTTCCCAGAAACCCAAGCCTTTATTCAAATGGTGCTAACGCAATTACCCGCTTGGGTCTGGCTGCTTGCTATCAGCTTTACGCTACTTATCCATTATCTCGTGTTGGCTTTATCTTTTGGATGGATGGCGAAAAGCTTCTTAAAAGCCCAACGCAGTTAAGCATTAAGATTGATTTTGAATTAAAAAAGTACAGCGCTTAAAAAAGCACCCCAAGGTGCTTTTTTTAAATTTCGTCGCAATTAATTTGGTGTGTGATACATCAAATATAATTCGTTCAAATTGGTTGGGATTTCTTCTGCAAGTTCATCCATCAACTGACCATTGCGACGGAAAGATTCCATTTGTGGATCTTCTTCATCAATGCCGCTGAACACCATGATTGGCAAAGTTAAATCAACCAATTGTTCTTCAAACTCGTCGGTGAACCATGCATCTTCGTTTAGGAACATGGCATCAACGAAGCCAACACTCCAGTCACCAAGACTTGATTCAACATCGGCTTCTTCAATTTCAAATGGAAATTCAATACCATCTTCATTGGCAAGATTCTGACGAATCGATTCGAGCCATGCTTTTACTTGCGCAATAATTTCAGCAGGTACTTTTTTCTGATTGTTATCAAAAAGTTCGTCTAGCCATTTATCAAAAGCTGGGCCTACTGCAATTGCACACAAAAAACCATGAGTCGCTGCAAAATCTAGACCATGCTCGTTGTCATCGCCGTCTAGATAGTCACTCAAAAGGTCTAAATCTAAAGCACTCATTTCAAATCCAGAGTTAGAAACTTAATGCGTAAGCATAGCATTTTCAAGCGCTATGCTAAATCGCTATTTAGTCTTCTTCGTCATCAAAATCATCGTCATCGTCGATGTCGTAATCAAAATCTTTAAGCTCACGTTCAAGACGGCGCTGAGCCAGAAGGTCATCAATAAGTCGGCGCTTTTCTAACGATTCTTTCGCGCTAGTTTTTGCACTGGCCTCATCGAAATTCACATCATCATCACCGTAGTTATCATCTAGTTCAAAATCTGTAGAAGACACCAAAACTACCTCATAATGAAAAAAATTGAAGGGGTCTAGCCGCTATTTATATGGGATATAAAATATTGTCAAGTTTTATTTGTTTTTTTAACATCTAAACTTTAAAAATAGGGCTTTTTTTCTTACCAAAACCTGTGGCATGATATAATCCACCCTGCGTCCTTCATTTTTATGACAGTCACAGTTGACCCATAAAATAATCGATGCATGGGATGAACTTGAAAACAACAATTTCAGCCCCACCTAAATTACTGAATTTAAATTTTTAATATCTCATTGGACAGCTTGATGCTGTACCGTCCTAATGGGATAAGCCAGCTATTCACAAGATTTAATGAGACGATCGTGCTAAAATGCACGGTTTTTTACTGCCACAGATTCAACGAAGAGTAAGCAAAGATGAGCGATATGACTTCCCCTACTTCTCAAGTAGCGGCTCTGATTAGCCGAGGCAAAGAGCAAGGTTACCTAACTTTCGCCGAGGTTAACGATCATCTCCCGGACTCAATCACCGAAAGTGAACAGATTGAAGACATCATTCAGATGTTGAATGACGTGGGTATTCCGGTACATGATCGTGCACCAGAATCTGACGATACAATGTTTGAAGGTGGCAGCGAAGCGACTGACGAAGTTGCTGAAGAAGAAGCCGCTGCTGTACTTGCATCTGTTGAAAATGAACCCGGTCGTACCACTGACCCTGTGCGTATGTACATGCGCGAAATGGGTACAGTTGAACTTTTGACACGTGAAGGCGAAATTAGCATTGCAAAACGTATCGAAGAAGGTATTCGTGACGTTTTACACTCTATTGCTTATTGGCCAAATGCGGTCGAAGTTGTACTGCAAGAATACAAAGATTATGAAGCGGGTGAACGCCGTTTAGCTGATATTCTTTCTGGTTATTTAGATCCTGAATCTGACGAAGCCATCCCTGAAGTGATCGACGAAGAAGATTCTGAGATCGATGAAGACGAAGCGTCTACCAACAAGCCGACCAAAGATGTCAAACTTGATGATGACGATGAAGACGAAGAGTCTGAAGGTGATGATGATTCTGAAGGCGAATCTGGTCCAGATCCTGAAATTGCTAAAGCACGTTTTACTGAGCTCGAACAAGCATGGTTAGTGACTAAAGCTGCTATTGAAAAAAATGGACGTAACAGTAAAGAAGCTGCTGCTGCACTTGAAGCACTTGCGACTGTGTTCATGATGTTCAAATTTACACCACGTTTATTCGATATCATCTCTGATTTGATCCGTAATACTCATGACCAAATCCGTACTTCTGAACGTGAAGTCATGCGTTATGCAGTACGCCGTGGTCGTATGGACCGTACTCAATTCCGTACGTCTTTCCCAGGTCAAGAATCTAACTTTGCTTGGTTAGATGAACAAATTGCTAAAGCACCTGCAGAAATGAAAGGCTATCTTGAAAAAGTCCGCCCTGACGTTCTTGCATTCCAACAAAAAATCGCTGACATCGAAAAAGAACTTGGCTTAGATGTTAAAGGCATCAAAGACATTTCTAAACGTATGTCGATTGGTGAAGCGAAAGCTCGTCGTGCGAAAAAGGAAATGGTTGAAGCCAACTTACGTTTGGTAATTTCGATTGCAAAAAAATACACCAACCGTGGTTTGCAATTCCTCGACTTGATCCAAGAAGGTAACATCGGCTTGATGAAAGCGGTGGATAAATTCGAATATCGTCGTGGTTATAAGTTCTCTACTTATGCAACTTGGTGGATTCGTCAGGCGATTACGCGTTCTATTGCCGACCAAGCACGTACTATTCGTATTCCAGTACACATGATCGAAACCATTAACAAGATCAATCGTGTATCTCGCCAACTTCTTCAAGAAATGGGTCGTGAACCGACACCTGAAGAATTAGGTGAACGTCTAGAAATGGACGAAGTGAAAGTTCGTAAAGTGCTTAAAATCGCGAAAGAACCAATTTCAATGGAAACACCAATTGGTGATGATGAAGATTCGCATCTTGGTGACTTCATTGAAGACGGCAACATTACCTCTCCGATTGATGCTGCAACGTCTGAAGGCTTAAAAGAAGCAACACGTGAAGTTCTTGAAAACTTGACTGAACGTGAAGCAAAAGTCTTGAAGATGCGTTTTGGTATCGATATGCCAACAGACCATACTCTGGAAGAAGTTGGTAAACAGTTTGACGTAACACGTGAACGTATTCGTCAGATTGAAGCGAAAGCTTTACGTAAACTTCGCCATCCATCACGTTCAGAGCATTTGCGTTCATTCCTTGAGAATGACTAACCTATAACTAGGACAATGCAGGCTTGAATATGGGGTTTTCCACCCCATATTATGAGCATGTAGCAAATGATTCCAAATACCTGCTCATTGCAGGTATTTTTAAATAATGAGGTGTCCCATGACTGATATGACTAATCGCGCTCCTTCACGTGAATTGCAAGAGCATCTTTGGGTCTTCCCTATGGACTACCCAATTAAATTGATTGGTAATGCAGGTGAAGAACTTCGCCTAGCAGTGAATGAAATTTTTGTTAAACATTTTCCTGATTTTGATGGCAGCAAAATGACTGTAACGCCATCTCGCACAGGTAAATATCATTCAATTACTGCTCAATTACGTTTCGAAGAGTTAGAACAAGTACATGCGGTCTATGCGGATTTAGCAGCTTGTAAACACATTCGTACTGCGCTGTAATTCTGTTGATGCAATTAAAAAAGCACGCTTTAGAGCGTGTTTTTTTATGTCTAAATGCAATAGTAATCCCTTCAAGTATTCAGTATTTAACCCCCTTTTGTACGCTTAATTCATTATAATCCATACATAACTTTGATAGAAAAGGACACGAAATACGTGACTGAAACTGTTCAAAAACCCGAATTAATTATTCGTCAATATAACCACCTTACCCCTTATGCAGACCGCTTTTTAGAGATGAAAACTCTCACTGAACAGCGAGATGAAAACTCACCTGATGAGCTGTGGATATTGCAACATCCCGATGTATTAACTCAGGGGCAAGCTGGCAAACCTGAACATATTTTGGTGCAAAGTAACATCCCTGTGGTACAAACAGACCGTGGTGGACAAGTCACTTGGCATGGACCGGGTCAGTTGGTGGCTTATTTCATGTTTGACTTAAATCGCTTAGGTTGGAACGTGCGTACGCTGGTTTCCTATGCAGAAAACTTGATGATCGAACTGCTGAAAAAGTACGGCATCGACGCTTATGCCAAGCCTGATGCACCCGGTGTTTATGTTGCAGAACGCAAAATTGGTTCTCTCGGTTTTAAAATTCGTAAAGGCCGCAGTTATCACGGTTTGGCACTGAATATCGATTGTGATCTATTTGGTTTTCATACCATTAATCCATGTGGCTATGCTGGATTAGAAATGGTTCGTATACAAGATTTAGTACAGGATTACCCTAAATTTGAAAACTTATGCGTCGATATCATTGATACTTTGAAAAACAGTGGTTACTTTAAAGACGTAACAATCAAACAACTATAAAAGACTTTGCTTTCTCAAATAAAATAATTTAGAGTAAAAGCTCTAAATTAATAATTATAGATAAGGGATGTACACGTGATTGCAACTAAATCCGTTAAACCCGCGCTCCAGCAGGCCTATGTCAAACTCATGATGGATGTGATTGGCAGAGGTCTGGTCATGGCGAGCCAGGTCGATGAAGAAATTAAACAAGAAGTTGCTAAATTTCCAGTTAATTTTATTTTATCTATGAATGTTTTTCCTAATGGCGCTGCATTTGTCGCGCAAGTCACGGAAGACCATCAACTCAAACTCCTCACACCCGGCACTCAAAAGCCTGACTTAACCATTACGTTTAAGCATTTGAATCATGCCTTTTTGGTCTTCTCATTTCAAGAAAGTACCGCACAAGCCTTTGCCAATGACCGCATGATCGCCGATGGTGATTTGTCTTATGCCATCCGACTGGTGCGTTGTCTCAACAAAATGGAAGCGTTAATTTTACCTAAATTGGTGGCTGAATTGGCTGTCAAAGAATATCCAACACATTTAAGCCTAAAAGAAAAACTGAGCGGTGCTGCAAATATTTATTTAAAAGTAGCCCAGTCTTATTTAAAACGGAGCGCATAACACATGGCTAAACCATATTACGAATTTTTCTGTCCTGTAAAAGTGATTGCTGGCCATGCTGCTTTAGAACACATCCCATTCGAACTGTCTACTTTGGGTGCTAAACGTCCCATGATCATTACTGACAAAGGTGTTCGCAGTAATCAATTACTTGCACCGATTGAAGCGGCATTTGAAAGTACCGAGACGGTGATTGGCTATATTTTTGATGATGTTCCGCCAGACTCAAGTTTAGAAACCGTACGTAAAGCGGCTCAACTTTACCGCGACAACCAATGTGATGCCATTATTGCAGTCGGTGGCGGTTCAGTCATTGATACCTCTAAGGCAACCAATATCTTGGTGTCTGAAGGTGGCGATGACTTACTGAAATACTCAGGTGCGCACAACTTACCAAAACCGTTAAAACCATTTTTTGTGATTCCAACAACCTCGGGTACAGGTTCAGAAGTGACTATGGTCGCTGTGGTTTCTGACCCTGAAAAGAATGTAAAAATGGCCTTTGCATCGAATTATTTGATGCCACATGCGGCAATTCTTGACCCACGTATGACGCAAACTTTGCCACCCCATCTTACGGCGATGACAGCGATGGATGCGATGACGCATGCCATTGAAGCCTATACGTGCATGGCGGCGAACCCGATTTCAGATGCCTATGCAACTGCCGCAATCAAGAAAATTAGCAATAGCTTATTTGGTGTATTAGATAATACCAGCGATGCACATGGTCGCTTAGAACTTGCACAAGCTTCTACGATGGCAGGAATTGCATTTTCGAATTCGATGGTTGGATTAGTGCATTCATTAGGTCATGCACTGGGTGCAGTCGCTCACCTGCCCCACGGCTTATGCATGAACTTATTCCTGCCGTATGTGTTGGAATACAACAAAGAAGTAAATGGCGATAAGATTGCTGAATTGCTATTACCACTGGCTGGCCCTGATATTTATGCACAAACGCCGGCCAACCTCCGCGCTGAAAAAGCCATTTCAACACTTTTAGCCATGCGTGACCGCTTGTTTAGTTTGACCAAATTACCTCGTACTTTGAGTGAAACTGGCAAGGTGACAGAAGCTCAATTAGATGAAGTGGCAGAGAAAGCACTGAATGATGGATCGATTATTTATAATCCTAAAGAAGCCAGCTTAGAAGACCTCAAAACTATTCTAAAAAAAGCTTGGTAATTGCTGAAAAATAAGCGAATATAGCGAAAAATTAAGCCTGATGTTTTTTTAAACATCGGGCTTTTCACTTGCAGAACACAATATCAGTTATTTTTTAATCAAACTGGCATAATTTCTGCTAAAAATAATTTCAAAGTTACTGACAAAATGTACCAATTTGGAGTAGATTGGCGCACTTTTGTTTTAAAACGTAGGGGGGATCGTTCGTCTCAAACGATCCTTAGAATATGACTGATCCTTGATCAACGATAAGAGGATAACGCCGTTGACAAATATCTCTGGGACTCAATCGGCAGCTAAACTGCAAAAAACGCTTGGACTCTGGCACATTATTATTATTGGTTTGGCTTATATTCAGCCGATGACCTTGTTCGATACCTTCGGTCTAGTTTCTGAAGAAAGTCATCGACACGTGCCGACATCTTACATTATTGCCCTGATTGCAATTTTGTTTACCTCTATCAGTTATGGACATATGATCCGTCGCTATCCATCATCGGGTTCGGCGTATACCTATGCTCAAAAATCCATTCACCCGAACGTTGGTTTCATGGTGGGCTGGTCATCATGGCTAGATTACCTGCTGTCTCCAATGGTGAATATTATTCTTGCAGTGATTTACCTTGAAGCACTATTTCCAACAGTAAACCACTGGGTATGGGTCATTGTGCTAACGGCATTCATGACTGGAATTAACTTACGCGGCGCGCGTTTTGTTGCTAACTTTAACAGCCTGATTGTACTTGTGCAGTTATTAGTAATTGGTATTTTCACGTGGATGGTCTACAGCAAGCTTCAAATGGGCTTCAATGCTGATGGCCCGATTTCTGCGGCAGAACGCTACCAATTATGGAGCCTTGAGCCATTCTGGAATGAGCTGACGTCTGTGGGTGCGCTGATTACAGGTGCAACATTACTGTGCTTCTCGTTCACTGGTTTTGACTCATTAAGTTCATTGGCAGAAGAAACAAAAGATACTGAGAAAACACTGCCGAAAGCGATTTTCTTAACTGCTTTAATCGCAGGGATTATCTTCATTATTAGTACCTACTTCATGCAGCTGTTCTTCCCTGCTGAGCCGGGTAACTATTTCAAGAATATTGCTGAAACACAGCCAGAGATACTCTTGCTCGTCGGCGGCTCACTGTTCCAATCCTATGTTTTAACTTTTGCGATTGTGACAGTAATGGCATCAGGTATTTCTGCACATGCCGGTGTATCACGTCTGATGTACGTAATGGGGCGTGATGGCGTCATTAACAAGAAGATCTTTGGTCATATTAGTCCGAAAAACTTCACACCATCGTACAACATCATGATTGTAGGTGCGGTTGCATTAACTGCGGGCTTTATGGATCTTGATATTGTCATTTCGATGATTAGTTTTGGTGCATTGACAGCCTTTACTTTCGTGAACTTATCTGTGATTTCACGTTATGCACTTCGTGATGGCCGCACAAAAACAGCCAAAGATATTTTTAGCTTTGTCGTTATTCCAATGCTTGGCTTTATCAGTATCTTTGCGATGTGGTTAGAAATTGAAGAAACTGCATTGAAATATGGTTTATGGTGGGCAATGTTCGGTATTTTATACCTTGGTTATAAAACTAAAGGTTTTAAACACCCTGCACCACAACATAACGAATTTGATGACAAACTATAAGTTTTCCATCTCATAAAAAAGGCGCTTTAAGCGCCTTTTTTGTTTTAAATATACCAATTAAGGTTGTATGAATTTTCTAGATTGCTGAAATTGAATTGAAATTTCTTCACACTTGTCTGGTGTATTGCCTTTTAATTCAACCGATGCTCCATCACCGTGTGACCATATACCATCTTCAACAGTCTCTAAATTTACAGCTGCTTCAAATATATGCTGTTGTTGTGGATAGAGTTTGATATCTATAGGTGTATCACATACTTGTTTTGGAAAATATGGTCTAACCTGCTCGAATAATTGCATGGTTAATGGCATATCACATTGCAAATGAATGGTGACTGGTACGCTATTGGTATTTTTTAAGATCAATTGAACATTTTGCGAATTAAGATCCGCTTGGGCAGCAGGTATTTCTACATACGTTTTTGTGTCAATCGACTGACGATCAAATGGATTGAGGAAGGCTAATTTACGTTCCACGCCATAACAAGAATCCTGCACGGAAGCTGAAAACTCTAAATATCGTGTCCCCAAGATAATTGTTCCGCGGCCATCCCCTGCATGACCGATATCAATGATTGGATCACCTGTGCCTTCGATCGTTACCCCACCGCTCGAAAAAAAATCAATTTCACAGCCTGACAATATGGACATCAGGCTGCAAAGTGTCAGTATTTTAAAATTTAATTTTCGCATCATGTTGATAAACTCCAAAGCGAAATGCACGATTTGCTTCAGGATTCCCGTCATCCATTGCGCAACGCTCCGCGGCAAGTTTTAAAAGTTGTAGTGAGTATTTCTGCCAAAGCTCTAAGCTCATTTCATGTAATTTATTAATCGATTCTTCTGTTAATTCGTCAGCACAAATGGCTTGTTCTAAGTAAGGTATTTCATCAGGATTCAATAAATTATGCAAACCCGCTTCTAAATGCGCTTGAACATTTCGTGTTAAAATTTTACGTGCTTCTAACTGCGAAGGATCTGGAATAAAACGACGTTGTTGTAAATACACCTGTCCATCTTTTTCAGTGGCAATTTCCAAACGAACAAGCTCATTGAGTACCGAACGTGGATGGCGCTCGGTGGAGATACGTTTCACTAACATTTCAAAACTATTTTCCGACTCACTACTAAAGGGCAATGAATCCCCCCAGCCTTCTGCAAGCCACAAACCAATCACACGTGATGGCACACTAATTGGCTCCGAAACAGTTGCTTCAGTCAGATCCTTACCCTCAGAAATCACTTCTTTATAAGCAGTCACGTCTTTACGGTGCAGGCCAGAAAGTAAACTGATCGCGGAAATCGTCGGTTTTTGATCGATACGCTCTAACTCTTGTACAGCTTGTTGGAAAAAAACCGGTTTCAATGCAGCAGTAAACTCGGTATATCCCACACCTGAGCGAATCAGCCATTGGCTCAGCTCATTCATCAGCACCAATACTTGCTGTAAATTTTGATCTGCCTCATTAGTGAGAAGTTTGCTCATTGAATTGCCATGAAAATTAGACTGCATAAGTGAAATTTTCGCATTGTTTAATCTACTTCACAATTTTTATCTGATGAGATCTTGAGGATATTCAGTAAAAAAATGATTATTTACATTAAAATGCGTAAAAGAAACACTGATCGAGATATCTAAACTTTCAACACTATGCCACCAACCAATTGGGATAAATAAGGTTTCCCCTGGTTGCAAAATGCACTCGAACGGTGTCACATTTTCTAACAGTGGATAGGCTACTAGATCAGCCTTTGCGACGTCTGAAACCTGACTGAATACCCAATGATCGTTATACATATACGGCATTTGCCATGCAGGAATCAAAGTCACTTTTTTACGTCCATAGATTTGTGCCAACATATTATTGGTTAAGTCATAATGCAGTGGTGTAAATGTGCCTGCAGGGCCAAACCATAAAAAATGTCGATCTTTGATCTCTTTTTGACAATAAGCTTTGGCGAAGTCACCTAGATCTTCACTAATCTTTTGCATGAACTGCTTATTTTGAGCGGCGTTATTCGCAGTTAAATAAATGTCATTGCTGTGCTTAGTGGCTTTAATTTGTGCGACAAAATCTTGCATCAAAATAATACGTTTCAATTGTACCAATTTTTTTTCAAAATCTTGATGCTGCTCACGATGCATCTGGACTTCAACCAACTCATTTTCAAAATGCTGTGCAAAATAATCAGGACTCCATTTATGCAATGCAGGCCAATGTTGTATCCCACCTTTTAAAATGACTGGTCGCATCTGGCTATAATACCGCTCTATAAATGTTTCAAAATCAGGTGTTTCTATGCAATCGATTGTGGATGGAATATGGTCGTTCAATTGATTCAATTGACCCATCACCTGTAATAGCCAACGCTGTTTATTCTGCTGTTGCTGTAGTTGCTTCAGTTTTTTAAAAATTACGTTATTGTTTACACGCTTTAGAAACTGAATGATCAAATGATTTGAAATATTTTTTTGCTTAATTTTTTCTAAAATTTCATCTGTCTCTAAGCCCTCAAGACTGTATTCCAAAAGTTCATTTTGCAGCTGTTCTGAAAGTTGGTCTGCATCAGAAAATAAGTATTGATCCGCCCTTGGGCTTAATCCATGTGATTGTAAAATTAGACTTATTTTCTGTACATCGCAACCATTTTCAATATTTTCATTCAACCAATTTTGCCATTCCGTCGGTAAGGACTGATACCAATTTTTACTTTGCTTTAGATGTTCACTCTGGCTTTCTACATTCATTTTCACCACTCCACCCTCTTTACAAGTGAAGTATAAATGATCTATTTTAAAAATGCTAAATTTTCGCATTTTATAATTATTTAAACACCGCGAATGTTATGAATCCGTCAGATATCACGCGGAATGACATAACAAAGTAAAGGAGAAAGTTCATGAAAATTCGTCATTTAGTCATCGTTAGCAGTCTGTCTTTAGCTTCAATATCAGTATATGCAGGTTTTGCCGATACCATGCGTGATTTAAGAAATACACTGAATCAATTTAATGAAACATCCAAAGAAGTATCGAATACCGCAAAAGAATGGACAGGCAGTCAGGCCACGACTAATTCAAATTATGCTGCAAATGGTTTCAGTATGGGACAGCAACTTAGACCTAAAATTAATAATCTACCGCTTTATCAAACTGCCGATAAATCGAGCCAAGTCATTAATAAACTGTCAAAAAATGCAGATATTATTTTTGCGGGAAACATGACTAAAACAGGTTTGATAGAAGTCACTACAGAACATGGCAATGGCTGGATTGAATCACACCTTGTTCAATAAATCTTGATTTTAAATGTTTATACAACCGCATCAGCCGTACATAACAACTTTACTCTATTGAGCACTAGTCATGAATAATAATCACAAAATCAGCATTATCGCTGCTGTATTTACGACATTGGTGGGCTGTGGTGGATCAAGCTCCAATGATGATGGCGCGACACCTACACCTACACCTACACCTACACCTACACCTACACCTACACCTACACCTACACCAACGCCAACGCCAACGCCAACGCCAACGCCAACGCCAACGCCAACAACTGTAGCGGATAAATTCACAGGAGAATGGATTCAAGGGAATTCTGCCCTCGGTAACAATAATTGCGATTTACCACAAATTTCAATTCATAAAACCAGTGAAAACTCAGTCAGTGCAGTGAACGAAGAACTAAAATATGCGGTACACAATAGTTCAAGTAAAACTTGCAGCGGTGAATTTGTTTCCAAACGCTATCAATTACTTCATGACATGGTTATAAGTGAAATACAGCCGGCTGCAACACTAAATAACTTTGAATATCATTCGATTAAGTTTCAACCAGTCAGAGGTGGCGCGACGAGCAACCGCGTTTTAACTTTTTTAAATAATCATTCTTTCTGTGTAATTAACGCGACGATTTCAAATCCAAGCTATATCATCATGCAACGAGGTCTAATTACCGACCCACTCAAGGACAGCCGCTGCTATACAAAAAATTCCAATGAATTCTTCACCAATTTAAAACCGAAAACCAAAATCACAACTGCAGATTTTAAGTCTGAGAATTTTATTAATACCACCGACACAGTAAACTTCTTGGCTCAGCTCAATACAATGGGACAAAGCGGTTATAAGTTAATTGGCTATGATACTAAAACCCTGGACAATGGTAATGTTAATAACTACATGAAACTTGCCAATGAAAATACGCGTTTCAATCATATTGTTGCAGACCGTACAGCACCCTCTACCGCTGACATATATTTTACATGGCGTAATCAGTTAAATGAAAAAGGCAAATCAGGTTATCAATACTTGCATAGCGTCAGACCGACCAATGCCCTGAATTTCAAAGATTATTTCATTAAAAAGGAAAACGATACCGCGACATATACCTACGACAGCGGCTATGTTTCCCCGCTCGTAGACCCAGTGCAATTGGAAACTATGCTCAATACACTGGGTGCCCAAGGCTGCCGTATTATTCAGTTCAAAAGCTATTTCACAGGTTTACGACCTGAAGTTCTGAACGGCAAACAAAATAGTCCTAAAGTTGCAACCTGTATAAATAGCAGCGCACACCATGGCACTTACAGCTATCGCTATAAAACTTACCCAACCGGCAGCAATAGTGTAGAGCGCAGCATAAAATTACAGGAGATGATCGATGAGCAAGCTAAAGACGGTTACCGCTTAGTCAGCCGTGCTTTAGATATGAGTTCAACCACCAAAAACGGCATGCTGTTTATGAAAGACAGTGAAAACACTAATGTCGGTGAGTTTAAAGTCTTTAGTGAAACTGTCTTTGCAACGTCGACATTTAACGACGTCTTGCTGAAACGTCTCCAGCAGCAAGGTCAACTCGGTTGGTTATACACCAGTGGTCAACTACTGTTTGCAAACAATCCAAAACATCTACAAACAGAACTGAGTGACTTTAATTTAATTGATTAATTCATGAGGTATCTCGAGCTTTTCCATGTCCTTTATTTTTTACATCAAGGACATGGATCATTCACATAAATCAAAGCAGTGATAAAAATCACTTATTTTAAGCGGCAATTAAAACCCATCTTGGTATCAACGATATTATTTTCATAACCTAAGCTTTGAATAAATTGGTTGCGGTCTGATATTTGTTTTTGATCCGCTTGACTCAATCTTGCTTTATTTTTTTGTGCCAACCCATAGGTTTCATTCACTAAACCCTGATAGATCCCGCAAACTTCCTGACGCTTGGACTTTTTCAATTGACGACCACCATACCATGAACGTTCAAAATCGTCGGCTTTTAGTGTTTTTCCCCATTCCTCAATACGCTGATTTTGTCTTTGCTGCATTTCCAGCATGCCCTGCTGGATTTCAGCCTTAGTAAAAGGCTTGATCACCTCAACCTTCGGTACAACTGGAATATTTTCTGTAGTTGCAGTGACGGTCACTGCTGTCTGTTCCGTTGTGGTTGATACGGTTGGATTAGCCCAACTCATTGATGAAATGAATCCGGTCGCAAATACGACACCAAAAGCTTTTAAATTTATAGATTTCAAGTTTTAAGTACCCGTTTTATTTCTTCACAGTGTTCTTATACACATTTTTATATTGATGCTGAAGTTTTTAAGCCCTTATTTTACAAAACCTCATTGCTGTAAATGGTTCACTGTGTTCACTCCCAATAAAAAAGCCGCTCGATAGAGCGGCTTTTTGAACAGATCACACTTAGACCAATTCTTTAAAGTCTTGCTGACGCCAAGCTTCATATAAAATCACAGCAGTAGCATTAGACAAGTTTAAACTACGCGAATTTGGTGCCATCGGCAGGCGAATCCAATGTTCTTTCGGGAACATCATACGGACATCTTCTGGCAAACCACGTGTTTCTGGCCCCATCAACAATGCTACAGGGCGATTTAGATTAGAGGTATGCGGTGTTTCAAATCCTTTGGTGGTTAATGGATAAATGGCATCCATCTCAATACCTTGCGCTTTTAAGCCCGCAAGGCATTCTTCAAAGTTTTCCCACACTTTCATGTGCGCCCATTCATGATAATCCAAACCGGCGCGGCGAAGTTTTTTATCATCCAGCTCAAAGCCTAATGGCTTGACCAAATGCAACTGCGCTCCAGTATTGGCACATAAACGAATGATATTCCCTGTATTTGCAGGAATTTCTGGCTCGTATAAAACAACATGGATCACAGTTTTTTTCTCTACTCTTTAGTTAAATAATGGCTTAAAACTCAGGCTATAGTTACAAAGCTAAAGCATAAGTTTAGATGATACTACAAGCGCTTGTTTATCCTCTTTGCTTAGCTTTCGCATTGCAATTGGATAATACCAGAACTTGTTTATCCTCTTTGCTTAGCTTGCGCATTGCAATTGGACAATACCAGAACTTGCTTATCCTCTTTGCTCAGGCATAGCCTTCGCCTTGCGCTCGGGCAACGCGTTGCGTTGCTTATCCTCGCTCATGCCATTGAAGTTGTTCACGCAGACTCACCACATCACCAATAATGGTCAATGTAGGCGCCTGAATTTGGTATTCACTGACTTTAGATGCAATATCTGCCAATGTCCCGACCACGACTTTTTGTTCAGGTGTCGTCCCTTTAGAGACCAATGCGACAGGCATGTCTGGACGCTGCCCATGCGCAATGAGTTTCTCACAAATTTTTTCTAGACCGACCAAGCCCATATACAGCACGAGCGTTTGATTTTGATAAACCAACTCATTCCAAGGTAGCTCCGGTGAACCTTCTTTGAGATGTCCTGTCAAGAAGCGTACACTTTGCGCATAATCACGATGCGTTAAAGGAATCCCTGCATAAGCCGAACATCCAGAGGCAGCAGTAATTCCCGGAACCACTTGGAAGGCAACGCCTGCCGCAAACAGCTCCTGAATTTCTTCACCGCCGCGACCAAAGATGAACGGATCTCCGCCTTTTAAGCGGCAAACGCGTTTTCCTTCACTTGCATATTTCACTAGTAAGGCATTAATGCCTTCCTGTGGCACTGCGTGATTCGATCGAGCTTTACCTACGTAGATTTTTTCGGCATCACGACGGCAGAGGTCCATAATTGGCTGTGAAACCAAACGATCGTAAATCACCACATCTGCTTGCTGCATTAAGCGTAAAGCTTTCAGAGTCAATAGCTCTGGATCACCCGGCCCCGCCCCAACCAAATACACCTCACCTTTCGGCTGTTTCCATTCCAATAAGGCCTGTTCAATCAAACGATTGGCTTCAGTCAAATTGTCATTAAATACCTGCTCTTTGAGCGGGCTTGCATACAAGTCTTCCCAAAAAATACGGCGTTCATCTGGATTGACGATTTTGGCTTTAACGGCTGCGCGCCATTGGCCTGAGAACTCAGCCAGTTTGCCCATGCCATGCGGAATCGAGCTTTCTAACTGGGTGCGTATTTGGCGCGAGAGTACTGGCGATGTGCCATTAGATGCAACGGAGATGACCAGTGGAGAACGGTCAATGATCGCAGGAACCATAAAACGGCAATGCGGCGGATCATCGACACTATTAACCAAGACATTTTCAGCTTCGCAGGCTTCAAAAACCGCCTGATTGACCGCTTTGTCATTGGTTGCTGCAATCACTAAACGAAACTGACGAAGCGCAATGGCATTTTCTTGATAAACCGATTCGTGATAAATCGAGTTGAGATATTGACCTTGGGTTTTATTAACCAAGGTCAATAAATCATCTTCAATTTCGGGTGAGCAAACTGTCAGCTGAGCGCCCGCTTTTGCAAGCAGCACAGCCTTTCTATATGCAATTCGACCACCACCAACAATCAGACAAGGTTGCTGCTGCAACTTCAAAGAGATTGGAAAGATATCCACACACGACCTCAATAGTTTAAATCTGATTGTCTTAAGCAATTTTTGTGCACAAATGTATGCACTTTATCGACTATTAATCGATAAATTCAGCACCGCCCATATATGGACGAAGTACTGCTGGAATTTCAATTGAACCGTCTGCACGTTGATAGTTTTCCATCACGGCAAGTAAAGTACGACCAACTGCCAAACCTGAACCATTCAGCGTGTGTACAAACTCAGTTTTCTTTTGGTCAGCACGGTAACGCGCTTTCATACGGCGTGCTTGGAAGTCACCCATGCATGAGCAAGATGAAATTTCACGGTAGGTATTTTGACTTGGCACCCAAACTTCTAAATCATAAGTTTTGATTGCACCAAAGCCCATGTCTCCGCCACACAGAACGACTTTACGGTATGGTAAGCCTAATGCTTGAAGAATACCTTCGGCATGACCCGTTAATTCTTCCAAAGCATCCATCGAAGTTTCAGGTTTTACAATCTGAACCATTTCTACTTTGTCAAATTGGTGTTGACGGATCAAACCACGTGTATCACGGCCATACGAACCCGCTTCACTGCGGAAACATGGCGTATGCGCTGCATATTTTAATGGCAAACGTTCTGGATCAATGATTTCATCACGCACGAAGTTGGTTACAGGCACTTCTGCAGTCGGGATCAGGTAGTATTCTTTTTCGCCTTGAAGTTTAAATAAGTCTTCTTCAAATTTAGGCAATTGACCTGTACCACGTAAAGAGTCTGCATTAACCAAATACGGTACATAAGCTTCGGTATAGCCATTTTCCAAGGTATGTGTATTTAACATAAATTGGGTAATTGCACGTTGTAAACGCGCCAATGGGCCTTTGAGTACGCTAAAACGAGTACCAGTCAATTTAGTTGCGGTTTCAAATTCTAAACCGCCCATCATTTCACCAAGGTCAGTATGGTCTTTGATCTCAAAATCAAACTGACGTGGTGTACCCCATTTTAAAACTTCAACATTGTCATTTTCGTCTTTACCTTCTGGCACAGACTCATGAGGTAAATTTGGAATCGATAAAGATTTGGCTTCGAGTTCAGCCTGAAGCTCAGAAAGTGCGAGTTCAGCCGCTTTAATTTCATCGCCAATAGCAGACATACGTGCCATGATTTCAGATGCATCACCGCCAGCTTTTTTAATTTGACCAACTTGTTTTGCACCAGCATTACGTTCAGCTTGTAACGACTCAGTTTTAGACTGAATTTCCTTACGGCGAGCTTCAAGGTCTGCCCACTCTGCTACGTTGAGTTGAACACCACGTTTTGCTAAGGCTAAGTTTACAGCCTCAATATTATTTCTGAGTAATTTCGGGTCGATCATAGCCAATCTTAAGTAAAGAAAAAAACTGGCTATAGTGTAAGCTCTTAACACTTAAAAATACAGTGACCGAGCTTACAGGTGCCCCTTATTAGACCAATAATCTTGCCTCAAATTGTCTTATTTGGTGTCGTAATTTGGCAAACTTGGTAAATATTCAGGTTTAAATAGCCCTTTAGCCATAAAATATGGAAGTTTTAGCTCAGGCATGCCCTCTGCATAGCTCGCCAATTCATACAATGGATAAGCAAATACGATCCCGTTCGCGCCATAATAAAAATTATCGCTTAACTGAAGTTTTGAACGTTCAATATCGTGACTATCTAACCACATATAGTTAGCATCAAAAAGTGCGCTAATCACTTTCGCATCTGCACCTTTGACTAAGACATCTTGTAAAGCCAAACGTTTTTTGGCTTTTAAATCAAAATTGACATATTCAACATGCGACATGCCATGAGCAGCATGCGCTGCGTAGGTATAGCTTTCGATCGCAAAAGTTGCGATATGCCCCCACTGACTAATGTATCGAACAGAAGTGGTACTTTGACTTAAACCTGCATCCGTCTTGTCCGATAAATCAATTTTTTGATTCGGCTCAGTTGAAAATGCAATCGGATCTGCCTTTTTAATTCGGTCAGTAAAATATTGATTAATCCAATCAACATTGGTTTCAACCGTTTGAATCGTATACTGGGTACATCCTTCCGCATCGCAAGCTTGTGCTTTCGGCAATTGCATCGCAACTGATTTCGATTGAATAAGTGGAATCGCATCAGCGACGACCGCTTGTTTCTGTTCCGTTGTTGCATCTTCAACAGGTTCGTTTCGAGGATGACAGGCCGTTAATGACCCGATTAAAACCACTGCTGAAACAGCCCAAGCTATATTATTCATATGATTTTTTTCATCCCAAAGTTCCCTAGAGCAACAATCAAAACCACAAGTCACTTCATTTAAGCAACCTGTGAATATCAGCATACTACTAAATTTCACTTAAATTCAGCTTGCGTCCTTTACATTTCTTCATAAAAAAAGCAGACCGATGTCTGCTTTTTTTCGTTCATGACAATTATTGATCAATAATGTCCGTACCTTTTGGAGGTACAAAGTTAAAAGTTGATGCTGGAATAGACGCATTGACCTTCACATTATTGAAACGTACATGGGTTGTTTGACCTAATGAGTCTTGGAGAATCATTAAGGTCGGCGCATTTTTCGCACCAAAACTAATGGTTAAGCTTTGAAACACGCCATCATCACTTTTTGGATATAAGGTGTAATAGGTTTTGGTCTTATTCGGCTGTGTAATACGATAAGACTTCATGATTTGAGCTGTATTACCTGACAATAATAATGCAGGCGTATTCGCAACTTGGTCATCTAAGCTTTGGCGTACCGCTTGTTGTAGGTCTGGGTCATAGATCCAAACCGTTTTACCTGTAGTCGCAATGGTTTGCTTAGATGGGCTGGTTGTTTCCCAATAGAATTTACCCGGACGCTGAACTTTCATGACCCCAGTAAAAGTCTGGTTCATATGCTGAGCACTTAAACCTTTCTTTTGAGTTGCTTTCGGGTTGGTCACTTTTGTAGTTTGCTGAAAGTTAGCAGTAAAACTTTTAATACCCGATAATTGTTTCACCAAATTGGCAGTTGCCTGCTGCTCCGACGCTGCAACTGGTGCCGCGAATACTGTCGTACTCATAACCGGTGCCAGTGTCGCTGCACCTAATGCCATAGCACAGATGGTTTTACGAAGCATTTTCATAGATTCACCTTTTATATTTGCATCAACGCAATTTGTTAGATGGCTCCATCTTAAACCACTTTCATTGACTAAATTTAGAGAAAATAAGAAGTTTTGTATGGTTATTAATGCAAATTGCTGTTTTTTATTCATCATGATGGAGAAATATAAAATAAAAAGGCACTTGATTTGATTCAAATGCCTTTCAAATAGTTAAACAACGATTTAGCAATTTTAATAATCCAATATTGAGTTATTTCCATTGCCAACCGATCGATGCACCAGCGCCAAAGTCACCTTCAGAGTTCCCTGTTGCAGTCAATTTATACACATATTTATTGCTCTCAGTTACTCCACTAAAACCTACTGCATAGCCTTGTGAACCTTCCCAAGTCCCCATACCTACACTGAACATGTTATATCCAGCATCTGTGGGTTGAGGTAAGGAGGCGATTGCAATACTTGAAGCCACTGCTGCATAGGTTCGATCTTCGAGTTTTCGCATGTCTCTATTCAAGGCGTTTACACGACTATCAGTATAGGCGTTTGCCTGGTTAAGAGTTTGTTGCCCAACTTGGTTCACATAAGTTTTTGCTTCATTCAGGATATAGGTGTCAGCAGCATCCATTACTTCTTTAGAGATCCCATTGGTACCATTTGTTCCTTTAAGGCTGGCCAA
This sequence comes from Acinetobacter sp. YH12063, assembly GCF_013419715.1. NCBI lineage: Bacteria > Pseudomonadati > Pseudomonadota > Gammaproteobacteria > Moraxellales > Moraxellaceae > Acinetobacter > Acinetobacter sp. YH12063. The sequence goes on from NZ_VOZO01000002.1 coordinate 136,468, forward strand.
CCATTGAGTAACGCTGCCTTCAAAACCATTACCAACTGCAACGTCATAAGCACTAAAACCTGTTGCACCAGTCATACCTGTATTCCCCATATCGCCTTTTAAGCTAGCGAGCCATTCGGTAATGGTACCGTCAAAACCATTTACTTGCGCAACTTGATAAGCATTATATCCAGTGGCTCCTGTCTCACCTGTTGCTCCAGTATCACCTTTTACACCTTGAATACCTTGCTCGCCCTGTAAACCTTGAAGACCTTGTTCACCTTGTGCTCCAGTATCACCTTTCACACCTTGGATACCTTGCGCTCCAGTATCACCTTTCACACCTTGGATACCTTGCTCGCCCTGTAAACCTTGTGGTCCTTGTGGTCCTTGTGGTCCTTGTGGTCCTTGTGGTCCAGTATGAGGTTTTCCTCCTCCCTCATGCCCATAACCATTGCCATTCCCATGACTTGTGTGTCCTTTTCCGCCCGAATGTTGATGTGAATCATTACAACCACTCGAACAGGTTGAACCACCTAAGGTATGCTCTCCTGAACCGCTAGCCCAAGTGATTGAACCCAATGACAGTAAAATACTCACAGCAAGTAATTTTGGTACTGTTTTAATAGCGATTGAAGTCGCTTCACCAAGTGCTAGTGTCTTTTCTAAAACAATTTTTTGGCTTTTATCAGGACAATTTCGTTTTTGATAGTCAACATTGATAAAAACTGTATTCAATATTTTATTCATGTCCTTATCCTTTTCTTGTATTTGTACCCCTCTATTACGCTCTTTATATTTTGTGATTTAAATAACTATTTATGGTTATTTATTGATATAAACATCATTTTTAACAATCTAAAAAATACCACCTATTTTCTTCAGACGAAAAAAAACCCGCAAAAAATGCGGGTTTTTTTCTATTAAAGCTTACGCTTCAACAGATACGTAGCGACGACCGAATTGGCCTTTCACTTCGAATTTTACAACGCCGTCAGCAGTTGCAAATAAAGTATGGTCACGGCCCATACCTACATTTACACCAGCGTGGAATTCAGTACCACGTTGACGAACGATGATGTTACCAGCAGTCACAGATTGACCGCCGTAGATTTTAACACCCAACATTTTTGGGTTCGAGTCACGACCGTTTTTAGTCGAACCACCGGCTTTTTTAGTTGCCATGTCTACTTACTCCTCGTAATTAGCCTGAAATAGCTGTAATTTTCAACTCAGTGAACCATTGACGGTGACCTTGTTGTTTACGATAGTGTTTACGACGACGCATTTTGATAATGCGGATTTTGTCGTGACGACCATGGCTAACTACTTCAGCAGTTACTTTAGCGCCAGCTACTACTGGTGCACCAATTTGAATGCTGTCACCATTAACAAGCATCAACACGTCATCAAAAGTAACAGTTGAGCCAGTTTCAGCTTTCAATAATTCTACTTTAAGGGTTTCACCCTCAACTACACGGTGTTGTTTACCACCGCTTTGGATTACTGCGTACATTTAAGTACTCCAAACATGCCCGTGTTGTCGTGCCGGTAAAGGGATATACCGATCTTAAAACGATCGTCACTGGGGTTTTGCAAAGGCAAAGATTTTAAGGGATAACCCGAAAAACAACAAGTCATTTCCGTAAAATATTAGATGAGTATGCGTTTATTATATAAACAGCGTCATTAAAACCATTAAAATGAGTGCTCTATTTCACTTATCATGCTTTTGGCAAGGTTTGACATAGATTTTTAGCAACAATTCGCTAATATACTCTGGACTGACATCAACAACATGCTGTTCAAACAACATGCTAAAGATAAAAGTCTGTTAAAAAATAAGTACAATACTTCCGCTTGATGAAAAAAATCACTTAAGATTAAGTCAATTGAGTAAGTTCTTATCTGTTATTCATATAACAAATTGCTACACTACGTCTGTAATTCAAAAATTATTGAGGTTTCTCTTCATATGACCATCGACTTTAAGCAAGATATTCTCGCGCCTGTTGCCACTGACTTTGCTGCGATGGACAAATTTATTAATGAAGGGATCACGTCTAAAGTTGCCTTGGTCATGGCAGTCAGTAAACATGTGGTTGAAGCAGGCGGTAAACGCATGCGTCCAATTATGTGTTTACTTGCAGCAAAAGCTTGTGGTGCGGAAGATCTAGAAAAACACCGTAAACTTGCAGCAATTATAGAAATGCTACATACCGCAACCTTGGTTCATGACGACGTAGTTGATGAATCGGGTTTACGCCGTGGTCGCCCAACCGCAAATGCGACATGGAATAATCAAACTGCCGTACTTGTGGGTGATTTTCTAATTTCTCGTGCTTTTGATTTATTGGTGGATCTAGACAGCAAGGTATTACTCAAAGACTTTTCAACGGGTACCTGTGAAATTGCTGAAGGTGAAGTTTTACAACTTCAATCACAGCACCAACCCGAAACCACAGAACAAACTTATTTAGATATTATTCACGGTAAAACTTCGCGTTTATTTGAGCTCGCTACCGAAGGTGCCGCGATTCTGACTGGTACACCAGAGTACCGTGAACCGCTTAGAAAATTTGCCGGACACTTTGGAAATGCCTTTCAAATTATTGACGATATTTTAGATTACACCTCAGATGCTGAAACATTAGGTAAAAATATTGGTGATGATTTGATGGAAGGTAAACCAACTTTACCTTTAATCTCTGCCTTAAAGAATACCACTGGCGAAGAACATGACATTATTCGCCGCAGTATTGCCACAGGTGGTACGGCAGATTTAGAGCGTGTTATTCAGATTGTACAAAGCTCTGGGGCACTTGATTATTGTAGCCAACGAGCGACTGAAGAAACTGAGGCAGCACTTGCCGCTTTAGCAGCACTACCAGATACTGAATATCGTCAAGCTTTAATCAACCTCGCAAACTTGGCATTACACCGAATTCAATAATTAACAATATTCATCGTAATTCCCCTTGCCTATGCATATAAAACTGAATGATATCTTTTTGACCATGCAGCAACAGCTCGATACCCCTCGGGCTGTGCTGGATGAAAACTTGCTGATCGAATTGGTCAACCGAATTCGACCAGAAGATACAAAAAATACCGACGAAATTAAGAAAAAATTTCAGGCTTTCATCCAAGCTTTACTCATCACGCCAGATGCAGCCTCTACCCTGCAAAGCTTTGTTCTAAAACTCATTAGCCGATATAAACAAACCAGTTTATATGCGGACACAGGTATTTTGTCTCTCGATGGTTTTTGGGGACAACTGTTCCAACGTCTTGGCGCACATTTTCTTCCCCTGATTAATGACGAAACTCAATTACAAGATTTAGTCCGTCGAGTTTTTTATCGTCATAGCGACAAATATTGGCTGGACAGTATTGATGATCAGCAATGGATGCAGCTCTTTCGATTGTTTAACCAAGGTCATAGCAATCAGGAAGAAAAAAAGAAAATTCGCCGTGAGTTAATTAAGGCCATTACCGTTTTGTCTTATCGGGTAAGTGGTATTGGCTTATATCCTGAATTTATTAATGCACAGCCTGAACTGACCGAATATGAATCACCTTTTTTGGTGCAAAACCGTGAAATAAATGATTTTATTCAGCAGTATAAAAAGCTCCATCAAAGTGCTGAAGAAATGAGTGCTGTGCTACCGCCAGATGCTTCTCAAGCGTTGGTAATGCTGGAACAATGTCGTGATGTGGTGCTGAAGATTCGGCGTGCGACCAAACGAATTGGTGTAAGTGTCAGCCTGACTTACTTATTGTCGCTTTTAGAACAGTGTTTAGATCGCTTAGAAATCTTACTCAACCTGATTGTTGAAGAAGATGATGTCCGCTATGTGTCTATGGGTAGTTTACTCAGTGATGTGACGTCAGCGATTTATAGCGAGCGCAGTGTGCGCGATTTGCTCGCCACCAATAGTGAATTGGTTGCCCTACAAGTCACCGAAAACGCAAGTAAAACCGGCGAACACTATGTAAGTACGGACAAACAAGGCTTTATGAGCATGTACCGATCTGCGGCAGGTGCCGGTGTGATCATTGCGTGTATGGCAACTTTAAAAGTACTGATGGCCCGTGTCAGCATGGCACCGCTCATGCAAGCCATTTCATATAGTCTGAACTACTCTTTCGGCTTTATGCTGATTCATGTCTTACATTTTACTGTTGCCACTAAACAGCCTGCGATGACAGCTGCCGCCCTTGCCTCGACGGTTCAGCATCGTAAAGGCTCGAAAATGGCGCAGATTGCCGAGCTTGCCGCGCTGATTATTAATATCATTCGAACCCAGTTTATTGCAATCTTAGGCAACATCAGTATTGCGATTCCTGTTGCAGCATTGATCGCATTAAGTTGGGACATGGCTTTACATGAGCCATTAATGAATCATGCAAAAGCAGCTAAAACCTTACACGACCTCAATCCATTTACCTCACTGGCTGTGCCACATGCTGCGATAGCTGGAGTATGTTTGTTTTTATCAGGTTTGCTTGCTGGGTACTTTGACAACATGGCGATCTATCGCAAAGTTGGACCACGGATTCAAGCACATCCAAAGTTAAAACGCATCATGGGTCAAGAGAGACTGGATAAGCTTGCCGCTTACATTGAGCGAAACTTAGGTGCTTTAGCAGGTAACTTCTTATTCGGGATCATGCTGGGCAGTATGGGCACAATTGGATTTATTTTTGGTTTACCTTTAGATATTCGCCATATCGCCTTCGCCTCGGCCAACTTCATTCAAGGCCTCATCAATATTAATGGTTCACCAGACATTGGCTTAATCATTGTGTCATTCTTAGGGGTTATTCTGATCGGTCTTACCAACTTATTCGTCAGTTTCACGTTAACCATTATTGTGGCACTACGGGCACGTCGCGTAAGATTTGAACAATGGAAACCACTGGCTAAACTGGTGATGACTCATTTTCTAACGCGACCAAGTGATTTTTTCTGGCCACCGAAAACCCCACTTGAAGTTGAAGATGGCACACAAGCCAGTAAGAACAATCATTAGCAGATTTGTGTTTTATTTTAGTAAGATGTGAATGAACGCAAAAAATAAAATCAGTATGATTTACACATACTTGAAATAAAGTGTACTGATGAGTACACTTTAGTCCATTAATTAACCGAGCTCAAACCGGTTAAAATGACAAGGAATAAAATATGCCACGAACGCTACTGTTTGTTGGTTTTTTTGCATTAATTATCAGTGTGTTGTCGCTTTATTCTAGCTATTTAAATCTATTAGATTTAAGTATCGTGGAATGGATGAGTCAGCACCGTATTGCTGTTTTTAATCAAATTGCCATCGGACTTTCCGCGCTAGGGGGCATGCCTTTTGTATTATTTTTCACCACGCTATGGTGTTTACACTTTGCGTGGTATAAAAAATACACAGAGATTGTTTTTATCAGTATAGGGATCTTTGGAAGTATCGGCCTTGCATGGTTGCTTAAATTTACGTTCACCAGACCGCGTCCCCCAGAAATGTACCATCTTGTAGCGTCTTACGGGAGTTCATTCCCAAGTGCACACAGTTGTTATGCTGCATCGCTTGCGTGTTTGATGATCTTGATTTACCGACAACATGCTCAACATCGCTTGATCACCATTTTGGCATTGTTATGGATGCTGTGTATGGGTGTTTCGCGAGTATATGTTGGGGTTCATTTTCCGACAGATGTCTTATCCGGTTGGAGCATAAGTTTTATTTGGATCGCGCTACTTTATTTGAGTTACATCAAAATCAGTAAAGCGTAAACAAATGAATAATTTAGATAAATATCTAATTGAGGTGGAACAATGATGTCTGCAAAGCTTTGGGCTCCCGCCCTGACTGCTTGCGCATTGGCAACAAGTATTGCACTTGTTGGTTGTAGCAAAGATCCTAAAGATGCACAGCAAGCTGCTGCTGCACAGCAAATGCCACCAACTGAAGTCGGTGTCATTGTTGCCCAACCGCAAAGCGTTGAACAATCTGTTGAACTTTCAGGTCGTACATCTGCCTATGAAATTTCAGAAGTACGTCCACAAACCAGTGGTGTAGTACTGAAACGTCTATTTGCAGAAGGCAGTTATGTTCGCGAAGGACAAGCCTTGTACGAGATCGACTCGCGTACAAACCGTGCTTCAGCTGACAGTGCTCGTGCTGCTTTAAGACGTCAACAAGCAAATTTAGGCGTGTTACGTGTTAAAGAAGGTCGCTACCGTCAGCTTGTGGGATCAAATGCGATTTCTAAACAAGAATATGACGATATTGTTGCGCAAGTAAAACTGGCTGAAGCAGACGTTGCTGCATCTCAGGCAGAACTTAAAAATGCAGAAATTAACTTAGGTTACTCAACTGTACGTGCGCCAATTTCAGGTCAAACCAACCGTTCTACAGTCACAGCGGGTGCATTAGTTACTGCATCTCAGGTTGATCCATTAGTCATAATTCAACGTCTTGATCCAATGTACGTTGACATTAACCAATCAAGTGCTGAACTTCTTCGCTTACGTCAACAATTAAGCCAAGGCAACTTAGACAGCAGTAATAACACCAAAGTGAAATTACGTCTTGAAGATGGTAGCGAATACCCAATTGAAGGTCGTCTTGCATTTTCTGATGCAAGTGTGAACCCCGATACAGGTACGGTTACACTTCGCGCTGTGTTCTCTAACCCGAACCATTTATTGCTTCCGGGTATGTTTGCCAATGCTCGCATCGTTCAAGGTGTGATTCCAAATGCTTACCTGATTCCACAAGCTGCCATTACGCGTACCCCTACAGGTCAAGCAATGGCAATGATTGTGAATGCAAAAGGTGCTGTTGAATCTCGCCCTGTAACCACTGTTGGTACACAAGGTTCGAATTGGATCGTGACTCAAGGCTTGAATACTGGCGATAAAGTGATTGTTGACGGTATTGCGAAAGTTAAGCCAGAGCAACAAGTTGTAGCCAAACCGTATCAACCTCAGGCTGCTGCACCTCAAGGTGCTCAACAACCTGCTGCAGCAAAGCCAGATGCTAAAGTTGCAGAACAAGCTGCCCCAAAAACTGAACAAAAAGCTACTTCAAACGCATAAGGAGTAGACTGAATGGCTCAATTCTTTATTCATCGCCCCATTTTTGCGTGGGTGATTGCATTGGTAATTATGCTAGCGGGTGTACTCACGCTATCTAATATGCCAATTGCACAGTATCCGACCATTGCGCCGCCAACGGTTTCAATCTCTGCGACTTACCCAGGTGCGTCTGCAGAAACAGTTGAAAACACCGTAACCCAAATCATTGAACAACAAATGAATGGTTTGGATGGCTTACGTTATATTTCGTCAAACAGTGCGGGTAACGGTCAGGCATCTATTACATTGAACTTTGAACAAGGGATCGATCCAGATATCGCCCAAGTTCAAGTCCAAAACAAACTCCAGTCTGCGACAGCGCTTTTACCTGAAGACGTACAACGTCAAGGTGTAAAAGTCACCAAATCTGGCGCAAGCTTCCTACAAGTTGTAGCATTCCACTCACCGTCGGGTAAGTTGACTGCGGACGACATTAAGGACTATGTAAACTCGAATATTTCTGAACCTCTCAGCCGTGTGGCAGGTGTAGGTGAAGTCCAAGTATTCGGTGGTTCTTATGCGATGCGTATTTGGCTAGATCCAGCCAAAATGGCAAACCTGAAAGTTACACCGAGTGATGTGGCTGCGGCTATCCGTACACAGAATGCTCAGGTTGCTGTTGGTCAGTTAGGTGGTGCGCCTGCAACTGAAGGTCAAGTACTGAACGCGACAGTTACAGCACAAAGTTTGTTGCAAACACCAGAGCAATTTAAAAACATTTTCCTGCGTAACAGTAGTGATGGTGCTCAGGTACGTTTAGGTGATGTTGCACGTGTTGAATTAGGTGCTGACAACTATCAGTTCGACTCTAAGTTCAACAACAAACCTGCTGGTGGTGTAGCGATCAAACTAGCAACTGGTGCAAACGCATTAGATACAGCCGAAGCTGTTGAAGCACGTTTAAAAGAACTACGTCCAAACTACCCTGAAGGTTTAGAAGACACGCTTGCATTTGATACGACTCCATTCATTAAGTTATCGATTGAAAGTGTTGTACATACCCTTGTAGAAGCCGTGATTCTCGTATTCTTTGTGATGTTCTTGTTCTTACAGAACTGGCGCGCAACGATTATTCCGACATTGGCTGTACCTGTAGTGGTATTGGGTACTTTTGCTGTCATTAACATGTTTGGTTTCTCGATCAACACACTCACCATGTTCGCGATGGTACTGGCGATTGGTCTCCTCGTGGATGATGCTATTGTTGTCGTAGAGAACGTTGAACGTGTCATGGTTGAAGATCATCTTGACCCAGTGACTGCAACTGAAATCTCAATGAAACAGATCTCGGGTGCCCTTATCGGTATTACCTCTGTGTTAACCGCTGTATTCGTGCCGATGGCATTCTTCGGTGGTACGACAGGTGTAATTTATCGTCAGTTCTCAATCACGCTGGTAACAGCAATGATTCTGTCATTGATTGTGGCATTGACCTTTACCCCTGCCCTATGTGCGACCATGTTGAAACAACATGATCCAAACAAACCAGAAAGCAACAATATCTTTGCCCGTTTCTTCCGTTGGTTTAACAGCTCTTTTGATAAGGTTGCGCATAAATACCAAGGCGGCGTGAACTTCATGACGCACCACAAGATTTTCTCTGGTGTGATTTATGCAGTTGTAATCGGGTTATTAGTGCTTTTATTCCAAAAGTTACCTTCATCATTCTTACCTGAAGAAGACCAAGGTGTTGTAATGACACTGGTACAGTTACCACCGAATGCCTCACTTGAGCGTACGGATAAAACTGTCACTGCAATGACCGATTACTTCCTGAAAAACGAAGAAAAATATGTCGATTCTGTATTCAGTGTTGCCGGTTTCTCGTTCACAGGTGTAGGTCAAAACGCAGGTCTTGCATTCATCAAGTTAAAAGATTGGGAAGATCGTACATCACCTGAATCTCAAGTGGGTGCGATCATTCAACGTGGTATGGCATTGAACATGATCGTGAAGGATGCTTCATACATCATGCCAATCCAATTACCAGCAATGCCTGAATTGGGTGTAACTGCCGGCTTCAACTTGCAGTTAAAAGCTTCTGCAGGTCAAACCCATCAACAACTTATCGATGCCCGTAATATGGTGCTCGGTATGGCTGCTCAAGATAAACGCCTCATGGGTGTTCGTCCTAACGGTCAAGAAGATACACCACAGTACAAAATCACGATTGACCAAGCTCAAGCTGGTGCAATGGGTGTCAGCATTGCTGAAATCAATACCACAATGGGTATGGCATGGGGTGGTTCTTACATCAATGACTTCGTTGACCGTGGTCGTGTGAAGAAAGTCTATGTACAAGGTGAAGCTGCGGCACGTATGATGCCTGAAGACCTGAGCCAGTGGTATGTCCGTAACAACCAAGGCACAATGGTTCCATTCTCGACCTTCGCTACTGGTGAATGGACTTATGGTTCACCACGTCTTGAACGTTATAACGGTATCGCATCTGTGAACATTCAAGGTTCACCGGGTGTGGGTGTAAGTTCGGGCGACGCGATGAAAGCGATGGAAGAAATTGTACAAAAACTTCCTTCGATGGGCGTTCAAGGCTTTGACTATGAATGGACTGGTTTATCTCTAGAAGAACGTGAGTCTGGCGCACAAGCACCATTCCTATACGCACTTTCATTGTTAATCGTCTTCCTATGTCTTGCTGCCTTGTATGAAAGCTGGTCTATTCCGTTCTCAGTATTACTGGTTGTACCATTAGGTGTATTGGGTGCGTTATTACTGACTTTCCTTGGAATGGTGTTCTTCAAAAATCCAAACTTGGCGAATAACATTTACTTCCAGGTGGCTATTATTGCCGTCATTGGTTTGTCCGCGAAGAATGCGATCTTGATCGTAGAATTTGCCAAAGAACTTCAAGAAAAAGGTGAAGATCTGTTTGACGCAACATTGCATGCCGCTAAAATGCGTCTACGTCCAATTATCATGACCACTTTAGCCTTTGGTTTTGGTGTACTTCCGCTTGCCCTTTCTTCTGGTGCAGGTGCAGGTAGCCAGCACTCTGTAGGTTATGGTGTATTGGGTGGCGTAATCAGTTCTACCCTACTTGGTATCTTCTTTATTCCTGTGTTCTACGTATGGATCCGAAGTATCTTTAAGTACAAACCAAAACAACAAAATAATCAGGAGCATTTATCGTGATGCAAAATGTATGGTCTATTGCAGGTCGTAGCATTGCGGTTTCTTCACTTGCGCTTGCTTTGGCTGCCTGCCAAAGCATGCGTGGTCCAGAGCCGGTTGTTCAGACCAATATCCCCGAAAGCTACACAGCAAGTGCTTCTGGCACTTCTGTGGCTGAACAAGGATATAAAGATTTCTTTGCTGACCAACGTCTGGTACAAGTTCTTGACTTAGCTTTAGCCAATAACCGTGACCTACGTACGGCTGCTTTAAATATTGAACGTGCACAACAACAGTATCAAATCACTGCCAATGGTCAATTACCAACCATTGGTGCAAGTGGTAGCGTACTTCGTCAAGACACGTTGAATACACAAAAGCCTATCACCTCTTATAATGTCGGTTTAGGTGTCACTGCCTATGAACTTGATTTTTGGGGTCGTGTACGTAGCTTAAAAGACAATGCTTTAGACAGTTACCTTGCAACTGCAAGTGCCCGTGATGCAACACAAATTGCGTTGATCGGTCAAGTGGCTCAAGCATGGTTAAACTATGCATACGCTAACTCAAACTTGAAGCTTGCAGATCAAACCTTAAAGGCTCAGCTTGAATCTTACAACCTGAACAAAAAGCGTTTTGATGTCGGTATTGACAGTGAAGTTCCTGTTCGTCAGGCTCAAATTTCTGTAGAAACTGCACGTAATGATGTTGCGAACTACAAAACTCAAATTGCTCAAGCGCAAAATTTATTGAATCTATTAGTGGGTCAACAAGTACCTGCGAACTTGCTGCCTAACCAACGTGTCAATCGAATTACTTCGACCAATACCATTGGTTCAGGTATTCCAAGTGACTTGTTGAACAACCGTCCAGATGTCCGTGCAGCTGAATATAAACTGTCTGCTGCCGGTGCGAACATTGGTGCAGCTAAAGCACGTCTGTTCCCTACGATTAGTCTGACAGGTTCAGCGGGTTATGCTTCAACGGACTTAGGTGATCTATTTAAATCAGGCAACTTTGTATGGTCTGCTGGCCCTAGCCTAGATATTCCAATCTTCGACTGGGGTACACGTCAGGCCAATATTAAAGTTTCTGAAACTGACCAGAAAATTGCATTGTCTGATTATGAAAAATCAGTTCAGTCAGCTTTCCGTGAAGTGAATGATGCGCTTGCAGTTCGTCAAAACATTGGTGACCGTATTGCAGCACAGCGCCGTTTAGTTGATGCAACCAATACAACCTACAAACTGTCAAATGCCCGCTTCCGTGCTGGTATTGATAGCTACTTAACTGTACTGGATGCGCAGCGTGCATCTTATGCAGCTGAGCAAGGTTTGTTGTTGCTTGAACAAGCAAATCTCAACAATCAAGTTGAATTGTATAAAACACTTGGTGGTGGTATCAAAGCCAACACTTCTGATGCTGTGCAATACCAACCTTCTACTGCTGAGCGTAAAGCGGCATCAAAACAATAATTTGATTTAGCCTAGCCAGTAATATTTGAAAAGCTCACTTCGGTGGGCTTTTTTCATTTTTAGATCGAAGCTTCAAAATAAAAATGAATATATTGCTTTTTGCTGAAGAGTTTCCTATCTTCAATTCACCTTTTTATATTGATAACTAAAAATGCTTTTAAGTAATCTTGAATCTGTTCCGGGTCATACCATTACACAACAACTTGATGTCGTTTATGGCAGTACTGTCCGCAGTAAACATGTTGGTCGTGACTTTATGGCTGGCCTAAAAAATATCGTGGGTGGTGAACTCAAAGGTTATACAGAACTACTCGAAGAATCCCGTCAAGAAGCCATGAGCCGTATGATTGATAAAGCACGTGCCTTAGGGGCGAATGCGGTCGTCGGCATCCGTTTTTCAACCTCAAATATTGCTCAAGGCGCCTCTGAATTATTTGTGTATGGCACGGCAGTTCGTGTAGAAGCCAACTCAGCAAAACTCCCAGACCCATTTCCAACTCAGGACTAAGTCATGGATGCCTTTATTTTTAAAGTCCTGATCTTTGTAGTGCTCTTTTGTATTGGCTGGGGCTTCGGTCGCCATATCGAACAAAAACATCTCAAAGAACTCGAAGCTCAAGAAAAACGTTTAGCGCATATTCAAATAGACAACAACCGTTTTAAAACTACTGAACATTTCGGACAGCTGATTTCGAGTAATGTAGTGATTTCACATGATTATTTTAAATATGTGATTGCCAATATTCAGAACTTCTTTGGCGGACGTTTAACCAGTTATGAAAGCATTATCGATCGGGCACGTCGTGAAGCCGTGGTGCGTTTAAAGCAAGAAGCTGAAAAGATGGGCGCAACGCAAATTATGGGCCTGCGTTTAAGCACCACTGAGCTGGGTATGCAAGGCGGCATGGTCGAAGTCTTTGCGTATGGAACTGCTATTCAAAAGAGAGACATCTGATCTCTCTACTTCTCCCCAATTCATTTTTACTATTTAATTTACTTTACACAATGTGTTTTCAAACTCTTCATAACTCACATTTTCATTGCGACAAACTTTAAAGCAAACTTCATTAAATTTCTTTTCATCAATATTTGGATCATGATAACTAAATGCAACATCTCCAGCATAAGCACGTGCCAGATCTTGCACCACAATGTCAGCTTTACATCCATATAAAGTTGGACATGCCTCTAATGTTCCTTCGTAATACTCTTTACACTGAGTCGGTTCGACATCCACCTTATTGGGTTTTTGCATCGACACATTTAAACCATTTTCATTCATTAGAAGAAAATATTGAAGTTTTCTAAATGGTTTTAAGTCAATCTCGAGTCCCGAATGATTGATACGAGCCAATTGATCGTTGTAAGAATTATGATCATCTGAGATTAACTCTGCATTACCAGCTTTGTCGATTTTGATAAAGCTATAGTTGACAGGCATATATGCGCCACTCCCCTTATGTGCAATCACTTCGATCAAATGATCTTTCGCAATCAATGCTCCCGTAAATACAGTCGATTCAACACTGGTCAGCAACTTATCTTTCACTAAAACACAATATCCAAAACATTGATCTTTGAATCTAGCCTGATCGCCTTTAAAATCATCAACAGGATGAAATTCAGCTCGCCATTTAAAATCACCAATTTTATTCGAGCTATAAGGTAATTTATCAACATCTGAATCTTGAGGATTTTGACTGTAATACTCAGACTTCAATAATCCTTTTTCATCAAACAGTGCTTCGATCGGTAACCACCCCTCATTTGGTCCTCGCATAACAACTTCTGCACTCGCCGCTTCAACTTTAGGTTCAATCTCAACCGATTCAATAACGGGTTCTGATACAGTTCCTATTTCTTTTTCAGGCTTTTCGAGCGTTGACTTCTGCTCAATTTTTTGAGTTTTTTGTTTAAAATAAAAATATGCCACTGTACCGATTGCACCAATGATTGCGCACAAAATGATGGCTATTCCCCATTTGTTAAAATTATTCTTTTTCATTTCTTATAATCTCGATACTCATTAAAAAAGTCACTGTTAAGAGTGACTTTTAAACTATTTAAACTTGATAAAATTTACTTCACTTTGGTTTTACGAATCATTTTATATAACGTTGTCGGTGATAAACGTGACACCCAAACACCGAGCTTTTCTTTAGAACCACCCACCACAATGTATTCTTCCCCTCGTTGCAAAGATTGCACTACTGTTTCGGCAAACTCATTGGCCTCTAGACCATTTTCAATGGCTTCATCCTGATGCCCTTGTGGCTTGCCGGCACCATTGAGTGCATTAAATGAAACATTGGTTTTGACAAATCCGGGGAATATCACCGATACGCCCACCCCTTGATCTGCCACTTCTGCACGTAGACTGTTCGCCCACATATGAATGGCAGCTTTTGCAGCAGAATAGGTCGCGCGGTATTGTGTCCCTAATAAGCCTGCAACACTTGAAACAAAAGCAATTCGACCGGACTTTTGTGCTAAAAAAGTCGGTAAAACGGTTTTAGTCAAATAGACTTGCGAAAAATAATCTACTTCCATGATGGCACGTTCAGTCTGCATGGTCGTATCCGTAATCAATGCACGCTGACTCAATCCCGCATTATTGATTAGCCAATCAATTCGGCCTTTATGCGCAAGGACTTGTTCATAAGCATGGCGAACTTGTTCTTCATTGGTAATATCTGCACACACTGAAAGATGCTGATCTGGATGTAATAATGAAACACGGACTTTTTCCAACTCTTCAAAACGACGTGCGGTCAAAATGACCTGCGCCCCTTGCAAAGCACATTCTTTTGCTAAAGCTTCACCCAAACCTGACGATGCCCCAGTAATCCATACCACTTTTCCGTTCAAATCATCACGTTTTGCCATTTTGACATCCTTTTAAATAACTAATTTATTCATTTATATGTATTTTATGCTTTACGTAGTACAGGCTCATTGTTCAAAAACACCATAAAATGATCAAAGTACTGACTCATTGACTGTGCATCATAAATTTTGCCGAGTTTATCAAAACGTTTATAACCGAGTTGCGTGGTGAGATTGATGACACCGGTTAAAGTTTTATCCACCACCATGTTAAATTTCAGCATTTTTTTCGGTTCTCGCACCAAATGCGTCACCCCGGCATCGACCACTTGTGTAAATGCCTTCAATGCGAGCGGCACATATTGATTCTGCCCTTCTTTCATTTGATTGACATAGGCAAGCAAGTCGGTGGCTAAAGAGGCATCGATCGGATAATGCATATAATGCTGACCATCTTCGCTGTAAAAACGTCCATATAAATAATTTACCATCGGTACAAGGCGGTCATTGCCAAAAAAAGACACCGACCACGGCATATATTTACGGGTCGTTTCACGTATTTGCTGAATAATTTTTTCGGATTCATTGTCTCCAGACTTATTCATGCGCGCCATTTGGCCAAAAACTTGATCTAAAATTTCACATGCAATATCCGCTAAATTATCCCCTAAGGCTTTGGACTGACTTTCTGTTTCACCTGCATTGAGTTTTTGATGAATCGTCTCAAAACGTTGATATGTCGTAGGTTGAATCTTTAAAGAAATAGAATAAGTCATTTGATATTGCTCCTTTTATCTTAGTTTTGGGATCAATGGATACTTCTTATCTTAGGTCCTATCATACGGACTCTTTTATTTACTGCCAAATCCTAAAAGTTAACATTCGCCCAACATCCCTAATTCACCATTTTTTTTGCTACAATAGATCTAATTTTTTATCCACTTTTGATCTGTTTAGACTATGACTGATTCAGCGCAAAATATTGCTACGACCTACGATCCGACCGAGATCGAAAAAAAATGGTACAAGACTTGGGAAGAGAGAGGCTACTTCAAGCCATCTCAAAAAGGTGATTCATTCTGTATTATGATTCCGCCACCAAACGTCACTGGTAGCTTGCACATGGGTCATGGTTTCAACAATGCCATTATGGATGCGTTGACTCGTTATAACCGCATGTCTGGCAAAAATACCCTTTGGCAGCCGGGTACCGACCATGCAGGTATCGCAACGCAAATGGTTGTTGAACGTCAATTGGGTGCTGAAGGCATCAGCCGTCACGACCTTGGCCGTGAAAAGTTCATCGAAAAAGTGTGGGAATGGAAAGAACAATCTGGCGGTAACATTACCCGTCAAATTCGTCGTCTAGGCTCATCTGTAGACTGGTCACGTGAACGCTTCACCATGGACGAGGGTCTTTCTAACGCGGTTAAAGAAGTATTTGTTAAGTTACATGAAGAAGGCTTGATTTACCGTGGTAAACGCCTCGTAAACTGGGACCCTAAACTACAAACTGCCCTTTCTGACCTAGAAGTTGAGTCTGATAAAGAAGAAGCAGGTTCACTGTGGCACTTCAAATATTTCTTTGAAGATAAGTCACTTCGTACTCACGACGGTAAAGATCACATCGTAGTTGCAACCACTCGTCCTGAAACATTGCTTGGCGATACCGCTGTTGCAGTTGCGCTTGATGATGAACGCTATGCAGCGCTTGTTGGCAAGAACATTATCTTGCCAATTACAGGCCGTGCTGTTCCTATCGTAAAAGACGAATATGTAGACAAAGAATTTGGTACAGGCTGTGTGAAAATCACCCCTGCGCACGACTTCAATGACTATGAAGTGGGCAAACGCTGTGAACTTCCAATCATCAACATCTTCAACAAAAATGCTGAAGTTCTTGCTGAATTTGAATACATCGCAAAAGCGGGCGAGCAAATTTCTAAAACCATTCCTGCCCCTGCAGACTATATTGGTTTAGAACGTTTTGAAGCACGTAAAAAATTGGTTGCTCAAGCAGAAGCTGAAGGCTGGTTAGACCAAATTCAACCGTACACATTGAAGCCACCTCGCGGTGACCGCTCAGGCGTGATTGTTGAGCCACTTCTAACAGACCAATGGTATGTGAAAATTGCGCCGCTTGCTGAGCCTGCAATTAAAGCGGTTAAAGATGGCGACATCAAATTCGTTCCTGAGCAATACAGCAACATGTACATGGCTTGGATGAATAACATTCAAGACTGGTGTATTTCACGTCAATTGTG
This sequence comes from Acinetobacter sp. YH12063, assembly GCF_013419715.1. Taxonomy (NCBI): domain Bacteria; kingdom Pseudomonadati; phylum Pseudomonadota; class Gammaproteobacteria; order Moraxellales; family Moraxellaceae; genus Acinetobacter; species Acinetobacter sp. YH12063. Next base: position 153,276 of record NZ_VOZO01000002.1, read on the forward strand.
GTGGGGTCACCGTATTCCTGCTTGGTACGATGCTGAAGGTAACGTATTTGTAGGTCGTGATGAAGCTGAAGTTCGTGCGAAAAACGGCATTGCACCTGAAGTTGAATTAAAACAAGACGAAGATGTACTCGATACTTGGTTCTCTTCTGGTCTTTGGACATTCTCAACTTTAGGTTGGACTGGTGACGCTGCGAAAGATAAAGAAAACTATTTCCTAAACACTTTCCACCCGACTGATGTACTGGTAACAGGTTTCGACATCATCTTCTTCTGGGTTGCCCGCATGATCATGATGACCATGCACTTCATGAAAAATGAAGACGGCACACCGCAAGTTCCGTTCAAAACAGTGTACGTTCACGGTTTGGTACGTGATGGCGAAGGTCAGAAAATGTCTAAATCTAAGGGTAACGTACTTGACCCATTAGACTTGATTGACGGTGTTGACCTTGAAACTTTAGTACAAAAACGTACAACTGGTTTGATGAACCCGAAACAAGCGTCGAAGATTGAGAAATCAACGCGTAAAGAATTCCCTGAAGGTATTCAATCTTACGGTACTGACGCTGTACGTTTCACATTCTGTGCGCTTGCCAATACTGGCCGTGACATTAAGTTCGACATGAAACGTGTTGAAGGCTACCGTAACTTTGCCAACAAGATCTGGAACGCAACGCGTTTCGTGATGATGAACTGCGAAGAGCAAGTGATTGGTCAAGACGTTCGCCAAGACCTTTGGGAATTGCCTGAACAGTGGATCGTGAGCCGTCTGCAAAAAGCGGAACAAGCGGTGCAAACAGCATTTGCAACCTACCGTTTAGACTTGGCTGCACAAGCGATTTACGAGTTCATTTGGAATGAATACTGTGACTGGTATGTAGAACTCACTAAGCCAGTTCTCAATGACGAAAACGTATCTGTTGAGCGTAAAGCTGAAGTACGTCGTGTACTGCTTGCTGTAATGGAAGCATCTTTACGTTTGGCTCATCCATTGATGCCTTACCTAACAGAAGAAATCTGGCAAACACTTGCGCCGAAACTGAACATTTCTGGCGAAACAATCATGTTGGCTCAGTACCCTGTTGCAGATGAAGCGAAAATCAACGAACAAGCTGAAGCTGATATGCAATGGCTGCAAGGTTTGATTGGTGCGGTACGTAACATCCGTGGTGAGATGGGTCTAGGCAATGCTCGCTTGTTGCCTGTTCTGCTTCAAAACACGACTGATGCTGAAAAAGCACAGATCACGCGTATTGAAGCGTTGTTCACGGCATTGGCAAAAGTTGAAAGCATTACTTTCCTTGCTGACGGTGAACAACCGCCATTGTCTTCTTCTTCTGTAGTGGGTCATGTGTCTGTATTCGTTCCAATGAAGGGTTTAATTGACCCTAAAGCGGAATTGGGTCGTCTGCAAAAAGACTTAGACAAGGTTCAAAAACAGCATGACCAAATTGCGACTAAACTTAGCAATGAAGGTTTTGTGGCTAAAGCACCTGCGGCTGTAGTTGAAGGTGAGAAAGCGAAACTTGCTGAGTTTGCTGACCAGTTAGCGAAGATTAAAGCGAATATGGAGCAGATTGCAGCGCTTTAATATGCTGTTAATTTAACCAAATTTGTAGTATAAAGGGCTGATTATTCAGCCCTTTATTATTAGCAATATGGAAATAGAAATACTAAATAATCAGCCAATTAATTTTTGGACTATCTCATTTGGAGTGATAGTAGCTGCGACAACATTTGTTTATCTAACACTTCAATATCTCAATAACAATAAAAATACCAATGATTTAATTAAGAAATACCATGAGCTCAAACAGCATCACGAATTGATTGAACAATTCAACAACCAGAAAAAGAAGAAAGATTTAAACTTAGCTGAACTCAAACAAGCTGAATCGGAGCTAAATCTAAAAGAAAAACGCCTTAATGAAATTCAAGAACAGCTTAAAAATGTATCAGAAACCATAAAATTAAAAAGAAATACTATTTTAAGATTAAAAAACTATCTGTTAGATATTAATAGAAAAGCCAACTTAAATTTAGTATATGGCTTACTCTTTTGTATAAGTGGAATCATTTTTATTTTTTACTCTTTAATATCCTATGAAACAATCTCGCAAAGTCAAGCAACTGATACAATTATGTATTTTATTCCTAGAATCAGCTTAACCATTTTAATAGAAATTTTTTCGTATTTTTTCTTAAACTTGTATAAAAGAAGTTTAGATGATATCAAATATTTCCAAAATGAAGTGACTAATATTGAAAATAAATATTTAGCAATTCTTTATGCAATGGAATCTCAAGATGACCAAATTAAGTCCAAAGTAATCGAAATACTTATGAATACCGAACGTAATTTTATTCTTAAGAAAGAAGAAACAACTATTGAATTAGAAAAGAATAAAATTGAAGCTCAAGGTTCAAATAGTACAATTCAAGCTTTGAAAGATATTATTAATTTTAAAAGATAACCCTCTCCCATAGGGAGAGGGAGCGTCATTTGATTTAATACCTATATAAGTTTCACATTGAGACTCCCTCTCCTCTTAGGTGAGAGTTAGGGAGAGGTGCTTTTTAAATTTAGAACCTATTCTCCCAAGCCCTATCCCAAAGGGAAAAATGATCAATTTTTCATTTATTTAATTTTATATTTATAGGCCATTTTTCTTTAAACTCCAGAACCTGTGACACAGATATTTGACATCCTTGCCAAGTAATAAATCCTTCTTCATCTTCCCAATATAAAGTATTAGTTTTACGATCTATTAAACTATCTTTCTTCTTTTTATTAAGTTTTTTTATCAAATTTTTCCAATCATTCGTATTAAGTATATAAAAATCTGCTCTCTCATCAATTGATTTATTCTTAAAATCAACAAAAACTATTAAATCACACTCTTTCCAAATACCTTTAACACGTGGCCAAGTAGCTCCTCTTTTAGTTTTAACTGAAACGCAACCAACACCATTTTCACTTTCAATAAGTAGATCTGTTTTTTTATGATTACCTAAAGTAAGTTGAGCATAAAAACCTCTCTTACATAATTCAGCAGCAACAAGATATTCACCAACTAATCCAACATTTTCTGTAGAAATATCTTTCATTATTTTCCCTTTCCATTAAATTAGATTTATAAAGATTTTTGTTTTGTAGTCATAAACTTTCAAGAATACTGTTATTGAGTATTTATATTTTTGTCAAACATCTTTTCCACAAATCCTCCAACACCACATCCGTCCTCCCCAACACATCATAATTCCAATATCGCACAACCGTTAAACCCAAAGCCTCTAAAAACTTAGTTCGCTCAGCATCGTATTCAATCGCATCATTCGTTCCATGCTGACTACCATCCAACTCAATCACTAAACCAATTTCATGACAGTAAAAATCCACAATATAAGGTTTGATCACATGCTGACGAAGGAATTTAAGGTTCATAAAACGCTTGGCACGTAGGAGTTGCCACATAAAGTTTTCTGCATCGGTGCAGTTTGATCTCAATTGACGAGAAAATTCGAGTAATTGCACATTTATCGACATTCAATGTTTCTATATTCTTTATTTTTATTAAACCAGTATAATCACACCCACACTAAAACTTATAAAAAATCCACATGAAACAACAAAATAAAAAAATGCTTACATGCATCATCACTTCAACATTGATTCTTATTGCCTGCACAGAGCAACCTCAACAAAAAATAGAGCAGAAAGCTGAAAAACAAGCAACATCAGAACCTATCATACAAGATACTGTAGTGATTCCACCAACCGTACAATCCACTATGTTAGTGAATAATCCAACACCTTTACCTCAAGGCTATGAAGTTGATACCACACATTTAAAACAAGCAAAACTGATCGACTTCAACGGCGATGGAAAACTTGATGCTTTTCGTGTTTTGAAAAATCCAAATAAAGTCGGTATGAAATACCTTTTCGAGTTCCGTATTGCTGATTCTGATAAGGTGTACTTTTATGAAAGTGATGATGGAAACACTGACCTCGGTAATTTTGGTGTATTCGAAATAACCCCAAGAGGTGAAAAACTAGTTGATATTTATCTAGAGCCTACAGCAACACCCTTTGATTTCGACAATGCACCAGAATCAGCAAGAGTGATACTAAATAATGACGGCATTAGCATTAATGTACTTGAAGAAACCTGTGCCATGTCTGTGCTCTATCTTAAGGATGATAAAATTAAAAGAACTTATATTTGCTGATCAGTTAGCAAATATCAAAGTGGATATGGTACAAATTACAGCACTTTAATGCACTATTAGTTTGATCTAATATATAGTATAAAGGGCTGACTATTTGTTGACCCTTTATTACTTTAAAAAGAATTACAATGAAACATACAATAATATTTATAATTACCTCCATCACAATATTAAGTGGATGTTCCAATCACATTAACAACAATCAAGATACTTTTGACTACAGTGTAATAAATTATTCAAGTAATGATTTTGCAAATGTTCGAATAAATAATGAAGGAATAGCGAATGTGGAAGGAGCAAAATTTTTAGGCTCGTATGAGTCCTCAGGTCAATATTGCTGTATCACTTTTAATAGAAAAAAATCACCCATTATTGAATATTCAATAATTAATCAAGATAGATCTAGTGTATTAAAAAATAAAAATGCAATTTTTTTAGATAGGAATGCTGAAGGCTCAAACCTAATCCTTCATATTTTACCTAATGAAAATTTTTTAATTGAATTTACAAATGAACTTCCTGACCCTAGTAAAAAGATTTTAGATAGTTATTTACAAAAAAATAAAATGATTAGGCAAGATTTAGATTCACCCTCAACGTGGAGATAAAATAATTAAAATCCTCCCGATAATAAAGTATAAAAACTGGATAATCTAAACTATCAATCAGAACAGGCCCGCCACAAATCCTCCAACACCACATCCTTCCGACTCAACACATCATAATTCCAATACCGCACAACCGTTAAACCCAAAGCCTCTAAAAACTTTGTTCGTTCAACATCATATTCAATCGCATCATCCACTCCATGCTGATTACCATCCAACTCAATCACTAAACCAATTTCATGACAGTAAAAATCCAGAATATAAGGTTTGATCACATGCTGACGGCGGAATTTCAGATTCATAAAACGCTTAGCGCGGAGAAGTTGCCACATCAGGTGTTCTGCATCTGTGGCTGTGTGGCGCATGGTTTTGGCGAATATTAAAAGTTGGGGGTCGAGTTTATTGTTCATTACGTTTTGTTTTTATTATTTTATTTAGATTATCAAATTTTATAACCTCTCCCTAGCCCTCTCCTACAAGGAGAGGGAATATTCATTATTAAGCCAATTGACGGAATTTAATTAGATGCAGCTCCCTCTCCCTCTGGGAGAGGGTTGGGGTGAGGGAAACGTGCTTTTAATGAAAAAAGTATCAAAGCACCCCATTCTCCAACAACACTTCCAGCCCCTTCACCTTCTCCATATATTTCAGCCGTTCTTTTTCCCACTTCACTTGTTCTTTTAACACTGAAACATCACCATCAATCACCTTATACACATCTTTCACCTGCATATTTTTCGGTTTCGGTTTTTCACTCCAATGAAAACTATCTGTAATGTCATCTATCTGACTAGCTAAGCGTTGGCTTTGAGCCTCTAAAGCCATTTGATAAAACTTTAAATGTTCATCAGTTAAAGCTTTAGGGCTTTTGCCCTTATTAGTTTCTAGCTGTAATTGCAGCTTTAATAAATAAAACAAATCCTGTGCTTCATGAGCTTGATTCACCACTTGCAGCAACTCGGTTTTTTCAGCTTTTTTAGTTTCGTCAGGCTCGCGGTCTGGGTGAATCATTGCAGTGATTTTTAAATACACGGTTTTCAGTGATTGGTTCACTAACTTTTCAGCTTGTTCACGCTTTTGCGCTAAGCGTTTCCGCTGATGCTCTTCTTTCTCACGTTGATATTGTTCGCTGTCCCACTCTTCATATGACTCATATTCTTCTGTCGTTTCTTGTTCTATATCAACATAACCTTCTACTTTGCTCTGTTCAGTTTGGGCTGACTTGGCTTTTTTATTTGGCTTTTGATTATGTGCATGGTGCTGCTGATAAAAAGCATCCACCTCAGCGACTTTTTCAAGTTCTGCTGTATTTAAATAGTTGGATTTTTTTAGCTGCTTTGCCAATTTGGTGAGTTTGGCATCAAGCTGTGCTAAATCTGCTTTGGCAAAGTCTTCTTGTTGTATGTGCAGCCAAAGTTGCTCAAGCTGACGAAAGTACACCGCATGCAAATCACGATAGATCGGCACAAGTTTCAGCTGGATATAACTCTGAATTTCACTTTTGGCATTTTGCCAAAGATCTAAATCCAGCTTTTGCTGTTCGATTTGCTCAATCAGTTTATTCAGCTTTTTATGCTGTGGGGATAAAGCTTCAACACTCGGGAGTAAACTGACTTTTAACTCAAATGACATAAGCAAATTTAACGCAAAAAGAAAATTATAGCCGATCTAAGCACTAAACTTATGAGCCCTTTGCCTAACTCAAAAATCACGTTTTATTAATTAACGCTCAAACCGTTGTAAATATTGACTCAACTCTTCTCGAACAACCACCTCATGTCCTGCATGACTTCGACTTTGTTCCAAGAGATGCTCTGAGTCGATCACTGCCACGCGATGACCATCCGCAATTAAACGATCTACGCCTTCAAAGAGCATTCGAACACCAACATCGTGTATCAAAGAAATATTGGTCAGATCTAAAACGATATGGTTATTCGCAACAGGTTCATCCTCTAAGATCCGCAGCAACATTTCCGACTCAGTAAATTGCAATACGCCGCGCAGTTCATACACCACCACCGAATGATCAATACCGCAGGTATAGCGACTTTGGACGATCGTTTGCGCTGAAGGTGTTCCCTCCATCACATGTAGTCCCATGTCCTTAGACAGTCGCTCAAATATTTCTACACCTCGAACACTATTCCCATGTGTATCGAGTTTCGGACTAAAGACTGCCAGCCCAACCTGCCCTGGCAAAGCCCCCATGATGCCACCGGCCACACCACTTTTTGCAGGAATACCGACCGTTGTCAGCCAATCACCCGCAGCATCATACATGCCGCAAGTCATCATCACACTCAACACTTGGCGCACCACCGAACGTGACAGCAACCGTTTTCCTGTGGCTGCTTGCACGCCACCATTGGCAAGCACACTGGCCATTTTTGCCAAATCTTTAACCGTCACTAATATTGCACACTGACGAATATAGCCGTTCACTACGTCTTCAGGGTCTTCTTCAAGTACACCGACTGTGCGCAGCATGTAACCGATCGACAAATTTCGAAAAGCCGTCTTCACTTCAGACTTATAAACCGCTTCATCAAAACTCAGCTCACGCCCCGCCAGTTCACTTAAAAATTCACGGAGTTTTTCAGCTCGAGTGCTGTGTTCGTCATGCGGTAAAAGTGAATGTGTGGTGATTGCACCCGAATTGATCATCGGGTTTTTCGGGGTATTGCTCTGTGGATCGAGCGCAATTTGATTGAATGCCTCTCCCGATGGCTCGACACCGACTTTTTGTAAAACGCTGTCTAAACCAAGATGACGAATCGCTAAGGCATAAGCAAAAGGTTTAGACATCGAACATCGACTGAATGGTGAACTCGACTTCGTCATCACCCGTGGAATAAATCGTGCCATCTACGGTAGACAGTGCCAAAGCCAGTCTATTCGGATTGGCGTTAGCTAACTCAGGAATATAATCTGCCAAAGCTCCGTGTTGATTGGCATCGCAGGCATTGAGGACATGCTGTAAATAATCTGGAACAGGCGTTTTCATAAGGGCTATTTTTTGTTGTGTGCTTTTTTATTTATAACAAATTGAGCTGCCTCTGTATAAGTCCTTATGGTGAAGACGCGTTCTGAGCTAAAACCTGTATGTGCTGTATATTCAAATGGTGCATCATTTCTCGAATAAAAACGAAATAACTGAGTTGAATGATTGCCTGTTCACCAAATAGATTTTGGTAATATTCGGTATGTTCAATCATTTCATTAAAGCCATGTTCTAAGCTTTGTCGGTCAATGCGGGTCGCATGTTCAAAAAAGGTCTGCGCCAATATATGCAGCATCGAGTCATTCGACTGAGCACAGCGCTGCGTCTGATAATCGAGCTGTAATCGTTCTAAAATTTCTTCAATTTCATAGATCAAATATTCAATTGCCAAAGCATCGAAGCACTGATGTCGAACACATTTTTGTACCAAAGCCGCTAAGCCGTGATCAAAATGAATATTCTTTTGCTCGGTCTGAAAGTCGAGCTGCGCTAATCCGAGCTGAAATTGTAATTGCTGCATAACTATCATTTAAATTATTTAATCTTCTGCCAAGTTTAACTCACGAAAGCTGCGTACTTGGTTACGACCTTGTTGCTTTGCCATGTACAGCGCTTGATCGGCCATACGCGTGACCAAAGCAGACGGTGTTCCCTCAATTGCTGTTGCCACACCAAAACTTGCACTAATCTTCAACATTTGATGGTTGGCTATCATGGTTTCAGCTTCAAAAATTGCCAATCGACAGCGTTCAGCCACGTCTATCGCCTGCTCTAAACTCTGATTTTTTAGAATTAAAATGAATTCTTCACCGCCATAACGCCCAACCACATCTTGTACACGGGTATTGTCATTTAAAATTTGTGCAACACGTTGTAAAACGGCATCTCCTGCATCATGTCCATATTGGTCATTGATCAGTTTAAAATGGTCGAGATCAAGCAAAACCACTGCAAATTCAGGCCGTATCTGTTTGCTGAGCGTATCAAGTTCATGACTGACATAACGACGGTTAAACACATTGGTCAGGCCATCAACACGGCTGAGGACTTCCATCTTTTGTTCACGGTGTCGCCACTGTAAAAGCAAAATCTGAAAAAATACTGCACTGACGATCAATATGGGCAAATACAACTCCGCCATACTCATGAGCCAAAAGGCATTATCGTAAAACTCACTCTGTTTTAAAGCTGGGCTGAAAATCGGTGCATATTCTAGATGGTCAATCGAAGTTTGATAGCAAATGTAGCCAATAAACAATGTGATCGGAAATGTAATACTGAGCATAATCGCAGGACGATAAAAAACCAAACCGACCATCAGCAGATTGACCGTCCCCGCCATAGTGGCAGGACTATAGATCCCGATCATATAGCCACCATAGATCATGCCGATCCCAAACAGGACGGGCGCAAAATAGCTAAAAAACAGTCTAAAATTTAAATATTTTTTGAAATAAAGACTGAGTACTGCCAATACGCCATAACTGAGTAGGACTATACAAGCGACGATGATCCTGAACTTGAGTTCACTCGGATTAAACCAAATCCGATTGGTCGAATAATAAAAATTCATGATGCACCACTTCAACACGCTAACTTGACTCAGCATGCCAAAGATGAGGAGTAAACGCCCTTTATCGTAGTCAGACCAATTGATGATGAGATAGTCCGATTCAAACAAAAGATGCTTCAACTTACGCCATTGTACGCCCCATTTCGTACAGACAGCATTGCCCCAATTTTTCCCCATTAATCTTCTTTTTTATTTTATTATTTCGCTAGTTATACAAGGTTTTAGCTTCAAAAAGAAAGCCTATTTCACAGTTATAAGTGCAACATTTGAAGCCTTTAAACTTCACTTGCACCACTATTCAAATTACTTTTCCGCTATTTTTTAGCTCAATTGGTCATTTTTATATTTTGAAATAGCATGGTTTATTATTCTAAACGCTCGGTGAATAAGATCCCGTTCAGATGATCAACCTCATGTTGCACGATCCGTGCGGGAAAACCATTCAGGGTTTTCTCTTTGACTTCACCTTGAAGGGTCAAATATCGCACGTGAATTTGCTCGGCTCTCGGGACTTGTCCTCGTGCATTCGGCACACTTAAGCAGCCTTCTTCACCCAATACAGTCGTAGTTGATCGTGATGTAATCACTGGATTCACCATCACGATCGCCTCCATTTCAGGCGCGTCTGGATAGCGTAAATTTGCACGTGAAGCCACGATAATTACCCGCTTAGAAACATAAATTTGCGGTGCGGCAATGCCTACGCCTTGACGCTCAAGCATAGTGGCATAAAGTGTTTCACTTAGTGCAGTTAACCATGCAGAACCTATTTCAGATGCTTGCACCTCTGCGGCAGTGAGCGTCAAAATTGCTTCACCACGTTGTGCAACAGCAGCAATATGACTCATGTTTTTATCCTTTTTCGTCTAACTGACTTAAATCACGTTGACTATAATGACGATGCTGTATTCATTATTATCGGTTTTGAGTATAAAACAACAGTGTGCTATGGCTTTGAATCTTTTATGGCTTATATAGAGCACAAAGTAAAATGGCAGATCAAACCACACTATATCATTGATATTTAGCATTTATATTTCAAGATTTAACGCCATCCATCACCAATCATTCTTTAAGTTAATGCGACTTTATCTATATTATTTTGTTCTTAATTAATAATATTTTCATAACTATAAGTTTTTAATAAGGCAACAAAGTTTGATTATTCAATAAAAATTTGAATCACTAAAATCCTCAAATGCTATTTGCTGCTGGAAAATATTTGCATGGAAGCTCAGCCACGCCTGACTCGTCAAGATAAACGCACCCTCGGACTGTCATCCCTCGGTGGCGCACTTGAGTTTTATGACTTTGTCATTTATGTGTTTTACGCCAAAATTATTTCGGAACTGTTTTTTCCCACTGGACTTAGTCCATTTTGGGCGATGCTGAATACCTACGGTATTTTTGCAGCAGGATATTTTTTCCGCCCATTGGGTGGTGTGGTGATGGCGCATTTTGGCGATTTGATTGGTCGTAAGCGTTTATTTAGTTTGTCTATTTTACTCATGGCTCTGCCTACACTGATGATCGGTGTGATGCCAACTTTTGAAAGTATTGGCTATGCAGCACCACTCCTGCTCCTACTGATGCGCGTGATTCAAGGCATCGCGATTGGTGGTGAAATCCCTGCGGCATGGACTTTTGTTTCAGAGCATGTGCCTGAGCAAAAAATTGGTATCGCCAACGGCCTACTTACTGCCGGCTTATCTTTGGGTATCCTATTGGGCGCACTAATGTCTTTGTTTATTTCATTACAATTTACAGAGTCAGAAATCCATGACTGGGCATGGCGGATTCCATTTATTCTAGGCGGGATCTTTGGTTTTGTAGCGCTCTATCTCCGCAGTTATTTAAAAGAAACGCCTGTATTTAAAGCCATGCAAGAAAAGAAACAATTGGCTAAAGAGCTTCCAGTGAAACAAGTACTGCAACAGCACAAAACAGGCGTTGTGATTGGTATGCTGTTTACATGGTTCTTAACCGGCTGCGTTGTTGTATTGATTTTAGCGATGCCAAATCTACTCACAGGCGCCTTTGGTTTTGAACGTGCAGATGCCTTTAAAATGCAAAGTGCCGCTATTGTGATGCAAATGGTCGGTTGTATCTTGGCTGGTCTTTTGGCAGATCGCTTCGGTGCGGGTAAAGTGATGCTGTTCGGTTCACTCCTTGTTGCGATAATCGCGGGCGTGTTCTATAACAGCTTGGGCCATGTGGCAGCATCGACCGTGTTTGCGCTCTATATGCTGCTCGGTTTGGCATCAGGTACGGTTGGTATGGTGTCTTATAGTATGGTGAAAATGTTCCCTGCACAGATTCGTTTCTCTGGCATATCATTTTCATACAATTTGGCCTATGCCATCGCGGGTGGTATCACCTTACCATTGGTTCAATGGTTGAGTTTATACAGCAACATTGGCGCCATGTATTATATTTGGACCGTCTGTTTGGTGACCTTCTTTACTGCGATGCTCTATCGTCAACGTTTTGAAAAAACATCTCACTAACTGATGTTACAAAGTAACATCAGCAGCGCAATTTGATTCAAATAAATGAACGATACGCGCTAAGGTCATCCGCAAGTGTTTGAGACAGGACTACTTTTAATCAAAATTGTTTTTGCAATACTTTGAAAAATTTGACGCTAGTGAACGAGTTTTGCGGATGACAATGGTTTTGGGTACTTTTGCCTAAACAAAAGTACCTCCAGCCGAAGGCTAATCCCTTTATTCAATCCATAGATGTAAGACCCCGTCGAATAGACTTAAATATCATTTAAAAATTGTGAAATTACTTTTACGTGCGTAACATCAGTCACTAAAAAAAGCGGTCAATGACCGCTTTTTTTAAATCACTTTCAAATCAATTCAGGCTTTTAAATTTTTACGTAATTCATCTTCTACAATTTCAATCTCAAGCTGACTAAAACGACGAATTTCACCTTCTGCATGTTTTTCAAGTAATCCACCAATCAGTGGAACTTTGACTTTCACCGTCCAGTCCAAATTGAAACTCACTTGTGTTGCATCACCACTGACACTTCGTTTACAACTGGCTTCGAGCGGTAGGTTCGGATCTAGTTTGACGTCAGATGTTAATGCCGCCAAATTACTAATATCCGTACGTTTCAGACGAAACGCATCTTTTAAAAACTTCTTGGCAATATCTGGAATATTTACATCAAGGTTATAGGCACGTTTTAAGGTATACATATCGCCTGTTTTTTTTGATTCTAAAATTTCTAGATTTTCACCCGGTATGCGTTTGCACACCGCTTCATGCAGGCTGATATCTGCGGCTAGTCGTTTAAAATCTTCAATTGAAACGCCATGAATTGTGGCATTGACGGTAAATTGATGTGCCATTCTCGTAATCCTTCAGGTCAATATTGGTTTTATTGTTTTATTTCGCCCAGTCTACAGTTGCTAAAACTGTGCTTTGGATTAAATCGGAAAGCGCTGTGGCTGTCATTGACCTGAAACCAAGCTAGAAAAACAGAATTGCCATACTGCAACTCATTGGACTCTGCCTTAAAGGACTTTTTGATAGATTTGCCCATGCTGATCTTTAAACTCGAGCTGAAATTCCCAGCCCGCATCAATTTTTAAATACATCTCCGCGTAGGACAACTTTGCGTACCAATGACCAAAGTCGAGGCTAAAAATATCAAAGCTGGCTTGTTCAGGAAGCTGTTGCATTGGTTTTGCATGTATTAAAGCGCTAGGTTCAAAAGACTTGCAGTGCGAGCCATAATGATGAAACAGTTCAAAACATAGCTGATTAAAAATTTCAAATGTTGAATCTTTGGGATCAAGTTGCGTCATTGCTTTAATAGCTTCCCATATCTTTTCATTTCTTCTTGCGCTTATTTTTATATTTCTATAACAAATCTTTGTGGTACTGCTTTTATAAATCTCAGTTTAATTTAAGTTGTTAATTTAACAGCATGCTATGCACTACACCATCCCGATCACGGTGTACCAATTTGATCGGTTGTGAATAATCGATCAAGATGCTTTGGTGTTTATAACTGATTTGGATGCCGTATTCATCTGCACCATCATCCAAACCGCTGATGCTACATTGCGTCCCTTGTGGAAATGCCTTGAGCCATTCAGCGTTATACACATCTGCTATTTGCTCAAACTGAAAAAAGCTCGCTTTTTGCTGCAATAGAAACCCAGCTTGTCGATCAAAACGCAGTTGCTGCTCAAGTTGAAAGTCGATAATCATGACTCTGCACGCTCTTTACTTATTCATCGGGTTCAGAACATCGGCTATTAAAAGTAGCTTTGCCATCACCCAATGATCCTTATAAAGCTTTCATCGCCTGTTGCTGCTGTTTATTTTTGACTTGTGTCCATTGCCACCAACCAAATGCCGCCAAGCCCACAAAACCAGCATACAACGCCGCAGTGAGATACAGGTCTTTGTATATAAACATACCCACATAGATAATATCGACAAATACCCAAAGCACCCAAGTAGCAATATGTTTCCGGCTGGTCCAATACGTTGCGAGTAAGCTAAACGCGGCCAATTGTGCATCCAAAATCGGTACGGCTGCATCGGTAAAATAGTGCAAACTTAAACCAAAAATCAAACCGCCCACCGCTGCTAAGAGCATTTGAAAGATCACGAGTTTGGTCGCAATCGGTTCAATACGGATGTCATGATCTTGTTGTTTGCCCTTCAACCAGTGATAAAAACCGTAGAAGTTCACCACCACAAAGAAAAACTGCAAAATGGTTTCGCCATAAAGTTTGTAGGTATAAAACAAGTAGGCATACAGCAAAAAAGCTGCAAAGTTAAACCACCAACACCACATATTTCGCTTAATGGTTAAACTCACCCCGATTAAGCTAATAATAACTGCAAATATTTCTAAGTTCGACATGGTTGATTGGGCCTTAAAAAAGCTGCAGCTATTATGGAAAAAATCAGCCCAAAGGCAAGCTATATCCCACACTATTTCATATCAACTCTGTAAATTTTAAATCAAACCACTCATCCACCAGACGATGATTTTGATGTTTTGAACGCATCAGTTTTGACAGTTTTCTAACAATCTTTTAAAAACTTAGCTATGCATAAAGAATAATTAGAAGGAATTATCCAAATGTCAGAACAACAAGGTCGTGTAAGTCGAGAAATTCGTGGTCATCTTTATTTAATCGGTTTGGACCGTGCAGATAAACGAAATGCGTTTGACAGTCATTTAATTCATGACCTTTCACTGGCGCTCACTGAATATGAAGATGATCCAAATTTACGCTGTGCGGTGATTTTTGCTCATGGCGATCATTTTACTGCGGGTCTAGATCTGGTCGAACTACAACCCAAACTTGGCAGCGGGCTGTTTAATTTTCCTGATCAGCAAATTAATCCGTGGGGAACCAACTCACGACAACGAAAAAAACCAGTTGTGGTCGCGGTACAAGGGTTCTGTTTTACAGCGGGTATTGAACTCATGCTGAATGCCGATATCGTGATCGCACAGCGTCACACGGAGTTTGCTCAAATGGAAGTGCAACGTGGCATTCTTCCCTTTGGTGGCGCAACAGTTCGCTTTGTGCAAGCAGCGGGTTGGAATAAAGCCATGCGCTATTTACTCACAGGTGAACGTTTCAATGCGCAAACGGCATATGACATGAACTTGGTGACTGAAATCACCGACCAAGCGCCCTTATCTCGTGCAATAGAACTTGCAGAACAAATTGCACAGGCTGCACCACTGGCGGTTCAGGCAACACTCGCTGCAGTACAGCAAGGGGTGCATTTGGGAGCCGATGCTGCCTTTGCTCAATTGGATCAGCACTTACAACCACTACTAAAAACACAAGATGTACAAGAAGGTGTGATGGCCATGCTACAACGTCGCGCAGCCAATTTTCAGGGCAAATAACCCTTTATTTAAAGTGAGTAAACCCTTTACGTCCTGCCTATCAAGAGAAAAATTATGTCAACGGATTTAGAACCAGCAGCGCAAGAAATACATAGTACACCCGTGAGTTTCCCTGCAACCGATGGTTATACGCTTTCAGGCGTTGAATATCGGCCTAATACTGCCGCTAAGGCCAATATTATTATTTCAAGTGCTACAGGTGTACCTCAACAATTTTACCGTCGTTTTGCCGAGTATGCCGCAGGACTCGGTTATCAAGTATTAACTTTTGATTATCGTGGTATAGGACGTTCTGCTCCTCCAAAACTCAAAGGCTTTAAAATGTCCTACCTCGACTGGGGACGTTATGACCTTTCTGGTGCCATAGCTTATATGCAACAACACGGTCAGGAAACTTTTCTAGTGGGACACTCCTATGGCGGTCAAGCACTAGGACTTACCTCAAATCACGATCAGATACGTGCCATGTATTGTTTTGGCACTGGCGCAGGTTGGCATGGCTATATGCCCTTTAAAGAAAAAATGAAAGTTCATGTTATGTGGAATATCGTTTTTCCGCCGATGGTTGCCATCAAAGGGTATTTGCCTTGGAGCAAACTCAATATGGGCGCTGACCTTCCTGTCGATGTCTATAAACAATGGCGCCGTTGGTGTAAAAACCCAACCTATTTCTTTGCCGACCCTGAGCTGAGTGAGCTATCTCAACAATATGCTGCAGTTCAAACGCCGATTTATGCGGTCGCTGCACTTGATGATGACTGGGCATTACCCAATTCACGACATGCTTTTATGCAACATTATGCGCAAGCGTCAATGCACTATATCAATATTGAAGCGGAAGATTACGGCCTAAAACAGATTGGTCATATGGGATATTTCCGCAAAGGTGCTGAACCCTTATGGCAGGAAGTGATAGGAAGGTTTGATGAACTATTAATCGCCTAGAGCAATTTACTCCATACACATCACATTGATTTATTCATATAGAGAGATACATGCGTCCACGGAAAAACACCTCAGAATATCTATTGCTACAGTCAGCACACGCCTTTAAACGCTATGGCTATATGGGCTGCAGCATGGGGAAATTGGCTGAAGCCTGTGGACTCTCAAAAGCTGCGTTTTATTATGACTATCCGAATAAAGACGCTTTACTGATGGAAATTTTAAACCTGACGCATATAAAGTTACAACACAGTATTTTTCAGCAATTACAGCAAACTACTAAATCCCCTCAACAGGCTTTCTCGAACATCCATCAACAGGCCATCCAGTTTTTTAGCCAAGGTGGATTAGGTTGTTTGGTCGGGATTTTAAGTATGGAACGGCAACATTTGCCTACCGAGATTTTTGCAAAATTACAATCCATCTTTCACGAGTGGCAACTTGCCTTTGAAGTGTTTTTTCAGCGATGCATGAGCATCGAACATGCCGCTCAACTTGCCAAAGTCAGCTTGGCGGATTATGAAGGCGCGATTTTAATGGCCCGAATAACCGATGATTTGAGTTATCTCGATTTAGTCCAAGATCGCATTTTGCTTCAACTTGCGGAGTATTGATAGCGATATTCAATTTTGTGTTCTTCGCCAAAACGGTCGACATGTGTATAAAACTCACCGTATCGGCCTAAATAATACTCGAGCGATTGATTGTAAAAACTCCAATAAATCGACCATTCATTCAGATCTAATTGGCGAATTTGAGTTTTACAATTGACTGGCATGCGACGTAAAAAAACTTCTTGTAACTGTTCGGCTGCCTGTAGCGAATCTAATTTGTATTGTTGTTGAAAGAAAATTTCCGCAATATCATCAAAAAGTTGCTGTTCATATTCATCAACTTCAATGACCTGATCGACTTGGCGTATAGCATCATCATTCGATGCCAAAGAGATACTGTTCGATTTTTTTTGTGCTTGGTAACGCGTATATTTTTGACGATATTTTTCTGTTTTTATTATTTTTTTGACCACGATTCCTGCTGCAGACAACGCAATCAGAATACACATCACAATGAGAAAATTAACCATAATAACAACCTACTGCCGATGACGCGCATACACATCATTAATCACCGAATATTTTTATGGACTAATATAACGCACAATAACGTTTAAAATTCATACAAAATTATTTTAAAGCTGAAATCTTGCCTATTTTCTTTGCTAATTTATTTCAAACTATTACACCTGCTGAAATCATTGAGTATGTATACATTTCTAAAAAATCTATTATTACTTTAAAAACAGTATAGTTAGATGCATTTATGTGGTTATTTATCCGTATTTAACGATTAATTTATAAATATACATTTGTAAATTTTGCAACAATTTTGAAATAAAAACCCAACCCAACGGCGCAATGGCTGCAAAAAAACATAAAACGCAACAATAAGCCTCTTTAAGCACAGGGCGATATCTTCTGAAATGGCAGGCTGTTGGAGTTTTTTTATAAAAAGAAAAAATTATGATACGCGAAGCACAAATCCAGGACATACCCGAAATTATTCACGTGATTCACAACAGCATTCGTTCATGTATCCAGGACCATCAACGTAATGAAAGTGTGATTCAAACTTGGCTTGAGGAGGCAAATCAATCGAATATTTTAATGTGGATGCTTTATAACGACAGCTGGGTCTACATCAGTGACAATCGAGTGGTCGGCTTTATTTTAGTCAGTGATCAGGGACAAATTTTACTGAACTATATCTGCCCTGAGCGCCAGTACCAAGGTATTGGTAAGGCGTTATTGTTAAACATGATTCACTGTGTCCGGAAAAAAAATATTACCGAGATCAGTCTAGAAAGTACCCATACTGCACTCGCCTTTTACCAAAAATATGGCTTTGTCGCACATCAAGATTTTGAGCCTGCTGATGTACCTCTTAAATTAGTCAAACAACTCTGCTAGTAGAGAGATAAAGTTCGTAGAGGGACAGATTTTCAAATAAGATGATTGTATAGATGAATTTAAAGATAAATGAATCTAAATAAGGATTGGCAAAGAATACTAGCGATATCACCTCAGAGTTTTTAAACCTATACAATTCATGGTATCAAGGCTTAAGTTGATCGCGTCCTGCCTGTTTGGCCATATATAAATAATAGTCTGCATGCTTCATTAAAGCTTCGATACTTTCGAAGTCATTTTGCTTATCCATCCATGCCATGCCCAAACTCAGTGTGACATAATTTTTGTCATCACCCCGATTAACATGTTCAAGCTGTTCATCACGCATGGCTTCGAGTACCAATTGTAATTGCTCTTGGGCAATCGCATACGGAACATCATGCATCAATATGGCAAACTCCTCTCCACCGTAGCGAGCCACATAGGCTGAACTTGGCAGGGTGTTTTGCATGGTTTTCACGATCTGCTGTAACACCTCATCGCCTTTAAGATGTCCATAGTGGTCATTATAATTTTTAAAATAATCGACATCTAACATCGCAAAGACCAATGTTCGGTGACTATGAAAACGGACCTCCGAATATAAGCGTTGAATTTCAGCATTCAGTGCACGGCGGTTGAATGCCCCCGTTAAGGCATCAATACGAATTTGTAGCTCTAATTTTTTATTCAGCTCATGGAGCTGTAAGGTGCGCTCTTTGACTTTCTGATCGAGTGAACTGTTTAGCTCAAGCAAACTATTATTCAACTGTTCCGTATGCATCGACTGCTGTGCATAATGGTGCGATTGCTGAAACATGATCAACAAGGCATACAAACTGGTTGAAATGAACGATAAATTGACTGAATCAATCAAATTCATCATCAGCAAAAAGTCGTTTAAAAAGGTAATGCACAGGAAAATAACCGCGATTAAATTTAATTTTGAATACGGTTCTTTCTTTTTCAGTGTTAGGTAAAAACCATAAGCAAAATTACTTAGAACAACGATCACATAGGCAAAACTGTAAGTTGCCAAAGGTTGAAAAATTTCAGGCGTCGAAACAAAAGTCACTGAAATATTCAACGACAACAGCAAAATCGCGATCTGATAATTTAAGGTAAATAAATAGCGACGACTGAGCAAGTGGATATAACTTAAAAAGAAAATCGATGCCAAATAGGTAAATAAGTATTCTAATCGCGTGCCCCACAACCAATTGATATCGGTAAAAGTGGTATAGGCATAAGGTGCTGAAAATAAATTATGGAGTGCTAAAAAGACAATAAATAAGCCAAACACCAAGTTACTTCGGCTATTGCGACCGCGTAAACCTCGGAAAACAGAAAATAGGATCGTAAATAGTCCCACACCCAAGACGGCGCCCGACACCATCCCAATACTCATCATTTGTTGTTGGAATTGGCGGTTTACTGTCTTGGCGATACCAATACGCATTGGGTTTTCAAACCCGCCATGCATACTGTTAAAACTTGAAGCCTGAATGGTTAAAGTGAAATATTCATCTTGTGCCACAAAATAGGCAATTCGCGGTGCATTCTCCGTTTTTTGTTCTGCTTCAGTACGCCCCACCTCGCCCAAACGAACGATCACATCACCATTTAAAAATACCCGATACGCACCGTACTGATTTGGAATCAATACCGCGATACGTCGACCAATAAATTGTTTAGGGATTTGGAAATGTCCAGTAAATGTCCCAAAACCTTTACTGTCCCCTGTGATGTCTTTAAATGATGCAGGCAGATAGACCGTTTGACCGACTAGAACCGAACTCGGAGACGTTAAAAATTGATTTGGATAAAACAACCATTTGCCTTGTAAGAGGCTACTGGTGTCTTCCGTGAAGTAGATTTGGTTAACTTCGTTTTGATGTTTTAAATAAAACGATTTAGGAGCAGTTTCATACTGTGCTTGAGCAGTCGATACAGTGAGTGCCAATGTAAAAATAATAAAGGTAAGAACCCAGAACAATCTGGTGCAAGGCAACTGTAAAGACAACGGCTTTGATTCCTGCGTTTATACTCGAGCAATTATTCTAATCTACGGTAAAAGACAAAAATAACAACTACTATTTTATCCAATTGATCAATAACGTCCATGTCATTGATCTAAAACTATTGATCTATTAATCGCGAGTTTTTACGTCATACAATTCAATCTCAAAAATAAGATTTGAATTGGCAGGAATCACATTGCCCATTTTACGCTCACCATAAGCTAAATGTGATGGCACGATTAACTTACGTTTACCACCGACTTTCATCCCCATGATGCCCTGATCCCAACCTTTAATCACACGGCCTGTACCAATTACCGTTTCAAAATAATTACCACGATCCAGTGATGAATCGAATTTAGTGCCGTCTTCTAACCAGCCTGTATAGTGTGTTGTAATCAAAGCGCCTTTAACCGCTTCTTTACCTTCGCCTACCACTAAGTCAATAATTTCTAATTCTTTGCTCATGCTCTCAACCTCAAATGCCGCAATCAAAATAAAACCCTATTATAAACAGGATTACTTTGGATGCCGTAGTAAATACGCTGTTAAAAATTGAGCTCCAGAATATCCTGATCATTCATTAGATCTTGAGTTAATTTTCTATGGTTTGTCGCAGAGCCAATTAAGATCCAACGCCCACTGATTTTATGTTCAGTTTTATGTCGCACACTACGAACCACTTGCATTTGATAGGTTTTAAACAGCTCTTCATAGTCATCCAGCGTTTGTTGTCGAAAGTGACAAACGATACGATAACTCCGTGCTTGGTTTTTCGCTTCAATCCACGCTTGAATATAAATCAAAACAATTAAAACGATCAGCACAATCACCGTACCAATCAAGCTCAGCACGATATAGCCCGCTCCCGCAGCCATGCCTAAGGCAGCGGTCATCCAAATGGTAGTTGCTGTGGTAATGCCTGAAATTCGATTTTCATCTTTAAAAATTACCCCCGCACCCAAAAAGCCGAGGCCAGTCAAAATATTGGCCGCAATTCGATCATGACTATCAACGCCGATACGTAACGATAAGATAGTAAATAAACATGAACTTAAACTGACCATAATCATGGTGCGCAGACCTGCCGACTTACTTCGGTACTCACGTTCCGCACCAATGACAGCGCCAATCATAAGCGCCACAAATAACAAATAAAAATCAGGGTACATCGGCTGCTCCCCATCTTTAAAATTTTCTCATTGTTTGTAGATATACCGAATTTTATAGTCAGGATGCAAGCCTGAACTCACATCCATCGTGATGAGTTAAATCACATCAAATGCTTATTGCAATTGTGTCCATTCAATCACCGCTTGAGCTTTATCACCAATCAAAGTCCATTCGCCATCCATCACATTTAATTGTAAAGACATGGTTCGTTCGCATAACTCTTGAATGGCAGCTGTACTCGCTTCAGATAATTGCCAAATTTCAACATTCTTCAGGGTTTTCAGTTTGCTGTTGCGTTTATACCATTCGTCTACTGAAGAACCATAGGTAATCACAGCAACGTGTGGGCAACGAGCACTGGCTTTTTTGACTTTGTCTTCGTCAGGGCAACCGACTTCAATCCATTTCACCAATTGACCTGTTAAATCTTTTTCCCACAGCGCTGGTTCGTCTGTTTCGAAAAGATCTTTGGTAAATTCTAATGCTTCATCTGCATAGCGTGCATATGCCAAGACACGTACCATCAAACGTTCAATCGTTTCAGAAGGATGCAAAGCCATCGTCAATTGATAATCACCATATTGGTGTACATCCATATTGGCAATGTTCAAATCTGCTTTATAAATTGTAGCTTTTAGCGCCATGGTAAAGTCCTCAAATTTGGCGCTTAGCATATAAGATTTAGCAAGCTTTTGCTGCGTTGATTTACTTATTTCTCCGCTTTATCGGCATCGATACGACACTGCATTAAGCGATCTTCAAATTCGAGCCATTCACGTTCAGTTTGGTAAATAATTTCGACACGATTATCGATACTTTCCTCGCTCGACTGATAATTAAACTGATCAGGATTAAAGTTAAAGGTTTTCCAACCTTGGTCTGTCTGAAAAATACCTTTGATCCGTAGCCAATCTTGCTGCTCACAGAGTAAATCTAACAGCTCAAAAAAGTCGAAAATCCAACGTTTTGGGAGTTTCCAACCTGCGACACTATAGCCCTGAGCGGATTCAACATAATGATAAGGCAACTGTTTAATTTCTGTGGGTACATCAACCGGCATTTGCTTTTGCATCGCCAATAAAGGCTGAATTTTACGAGGACTCCCTACATAGGCGAGATCAATGTGTGTCAGTTTTAAATCACCTTTGACAACATTGATCCATTGCTGCTGATACGGTAAATACGCTTGTTTGAGTCGTTCCAAACCAGCTTGATCGGCATCACTCATACAATCGACATGAGACACCACCACGATTTGTGCCACTTTGAGTTGATCGGCATACAGGTTTTGCGATGTCCAATCTTGATCATGTAAGCGTGAGCCATCAACCACGGTCACCAATGCCCGCATGGCTAAATGCGGATGCCAATGTGGCTCAGTCAATTGCTCCAAAAGTTGTCCAGGATGCCCCAAACCTGTTGGCTCGATAAACAGTCGGTCGGGTTTCACCTCTGACAATAACCGTGACAACGCAATTTGCATCGGCAGTTGGCTGCTACAACATAGACATCCACCCAATAATTCCTTCACCGCAAAGCCCTGATCTTGCGTCAACATCTGTTGATCGACCCCGATTTGCCCAAACTCATTCATCAGTACGGCCCAAGTTTCGCCCGCTGGCTTTTGCTTTAATAGCTGCTGTAAAACTGTGGTTTTACCCGCACCTAAAAAGCCAGAAATAATATGAACCGGAATCGCACCGTGGGTAGAAACTAATTTCAAAAGTGAGTCACTCAAATAAATAGCCAATGATTGATGGCCTTTACCATAATGATTTCAAAAAAATGCTGCAAGCCTAGTCTTCATTTCTCCGTCTTCATTTTCCTAAAGCATAGATCAGCCTAGTATCCGAGGCATTGAATGATGATCTGGCTGTTAAACAGCCTATTTATTCCATTTGCATGAATGCATGACATATCTGGTCACATTTTATTGGCAAAGTTAACTCTTATATTTAAAAAAATAGCCATATCGAAAAGAATCCTTACATTTGGATTTTAGTGAAAATTCTGGATTCAGCTTAATTACGACTTCGATGTAATCATCATGTAAACAATGAATGAATCATGAAGTCGATTTGGTCATTTTTTCTTGCAAAGTTAAATGAAGATTCCGATATTTTTTTACATTTAAAACACAGGATGGACGGTTATGTATTCATCCAGTTAACCAGTTTGTTTCACTTTGTTGCTCGCATTGATCACTCGGTTTTCTCGATTTAGCATGAGTTCTCTCCTGATGGACGTGATGATCTTTTCAGGACTTACTAAAATATATAAGGATGCTCAAAATGAAATTAACTCAAATTTTACTTGCTTCTACTCTAGCTGCTGCAGCTGCAACAAGTTTTGCTGCCAGCAAAGATAAACAAGAAGCACCTGAACAAGAAAAAGTAGTGGTTAGCACTCAAGAACAGCCAGCGACTGAAACAACTGCTGCTGAAGGTACTGCTGCTCAACCTGCTTCAGAAGCAAATGCTGAAGGTTCTGCACCAGCTCAACCTGCTCAGTAATAGACGGATAGCGTACTCCACACGCTAAATTCATTTAGTCTGCTGCTCAACATTTATCCCTCACTAATAGAATGTTGTGCTAAATGAATTAAAGTCGCCGGATCATTGAAAAATGATTCGGCTTTTTTATGCTCAAAGCCACTGATTAATAGATTTTAATGATTGATAAATCATTCAAAATGATTGATGATTTTCATATAAATAAATATATATCATTCACTTAAAATAAAACCCTTCAAAAAACACGACAATTCGATTCATCGTTTCGACTTATGCCTAGCTTGTTGAAAGTCTCGGTTTAGAACTTAATAGTGGCATATGTGAAGTGATTGGATGTTTACGCATGAGCAATAAAGCAAATTACACAACGGAAGTTGCCATTCTGGGCGCAGGTCCTGTCGGCTTAACCATTGCAAACTACTTAAGTAAGCAAGGTGTCAAAGTCACTGTGATTGAACAACTAGACAGCCTGATTGACTACCCACGTGCGATTGGTATTGATGATGAATCATTACGTACCATCCAATCATTAGGTTTAGTGGACCAAGTGTTACCGCATACAACACCGAACCACGCGATGCGTTTCTTAACCCCTAAAGGTCGTTGTTTCGCAGACATTCAACCGCTCACTCGTGAATTTGGTTTCTCACGTCGTAATGCCTTTATTCAACCGCAAGTCGATAATGTACTGCTACAAGGTTTAAAACAGTACGAAACCACAAATGTTTTATTCTCTCGTCAATTGTCTGATTTTAGCCAAGATGCCAATGGTGTAACGCTCAATATTCAAAATAAAGACGGTGAAGCTGAAAAAATTCAAGCGCAGTATTTGATTGCTTGTGATGGTGGTAACTCAGTGGTACGTCGTACCCTCAACATCGGCTTCGATGGTAAAACTGCACCGAACCAATGGATCGTGATCGACATCAATAATGACCCACTTGCAACGCCACACATTTACCTATGCTGTGACCCTGTGCGTCCTTATGTATCTGCTGCTCTTCCACACGGTATTCGTCGTTTCGAATTTATGGTGATGCCTGGGGAGACTCAAGAAGAATTAAGCAAACCTGAAAACATTGCCAAATTATTGTCGAAAGTGCTTCCAACGACCGATGGTATTGAAGTGATTCGTCAGCGTGTTTATACCCACAATGCCCGTATTGCAGATAAATTCCGTGTAGACCGTATTTTACTTGCAGGCGATGCTGCGCACATCATGCCAGTTTGGCAAGGTCAAGGGTATAACAGTGGTATGCGTGATGCGTTCAACCTTGCGTGGAAAGTTGCAATGGTTGTACAAGGCAAAGCTGGCCCAGCGCTTTTAGATACATACCAAGTTGAACGTAAAGATCATGCCAAAGCGATGATTGATCTTTCTGTAATGGCGGGTCATGTCCTTGCGCCACCAAAAAAATGGCAAGGTTTCGTGCGTGATGGTATCGCGTATGCGCTCAATTACATCAAACCGATCAAACAATATCTATTGGAAATGCGCTTCAAGCCAATGCCGAAGTACAACGATGGTGCATTGATCAATAACGGTGTTAAAGATTCACCTGTGGGTAAAATGTTCATTCAACCATATGTTCAACTTGAATCTGGTGAAAAAGTCCTACTTGATGAAGTCATCGGTAACGACTTTGCAATCATTGCTTGGGGCGTCGATCCGAAATGGGGTCTGTCAGATGCGACCATGAAAAAATGGCAAAAATTGGGCGTTAAATTTATCCAAGTATTGCCTGCTGTTCAGCTTAGCAATGAAAATCGCACCAAGTACGACAATGTGATTACGATTGGTGATATTGGTACCGATATTCGTGGTTGGTTTGGTAAAACCACTGAATCTGTTACGATTCTTCGCCCAGACCGTTTTGTTGCAGCGATTGCAATTCCACAAACTTTAGACAGCGTGAGCCAACAATTGTTTGCAAAATTGCATGCTTAATAATCTAAATAGATCTGCAAGAATTAAAAATCACCATGCATAAAGCATGGTGATTTTTTCTATAATCACTATAAACATCGCATGCTATAATCGTTCAATACATAATTATAAGCTTCGCAAAATGCAAAAAAGATTTCAGAAATTATTCATTTATAGTTTGTTGGGCTTTATTTTTATCTGTTCACTCATTTTCGTAGAGATACATCATTTTCATGCCAATAGTTGGTTAGCTATTTTCGTTTTTTGCCTCTGTTTTCTTATTTCTTTGAATTGCTATTTATTACGCTTAGAAAAAGATGTGAACAAAAACGAAGAATCTAATTTTTTGTCCTTCCATTTATACATTTCATTTTTTTATGCAGTCATTGCCAGCTTTTTTCTCACCACAGTGATTCTTGCTTTATTTGCATTACAAACTCAATATTTTGGTCAAGATAAAAATATCATTCTAAAAGGCCAAGTCTATTCACCC
The DNA here is from genome assembly GCF_013419715.1 of Acinetobacter sp. YH12063. NCBI lineage: Bacteria > Pseudomonadati > Pseudomonadota > Gammaproteobacteria > Moraxellales > Moraxellaceae > Acinetobacter > Acinetobacter sp. YH12063. The sequence goes on from NZ_VOZO01000002.1 coordinate 179,617, forward strand.
ACATTTACACTAGAAAAGAAGCCCTGCCGAACTCGCCTTAAATTTCCCGAAAGTGGTTGGTCTACCTTCGCCTATCTCTGTCTAGATACCAAGAAACACAACTTTTATGGTTATTACAAACTCCATTTGAAAACCAGTTTCGCCGGGTCTACGATTCAGGATTATGATTGGATTGATGATCAATTAACATATCAGCAGCATCGTGCCTTAGATATGGATCCACATCAAAAAAGACTGCTTGAAATATATGCCAAACTTGAAAGAGATTTAGGCCCACCTCTATCTGATGATGAAGCCGATGATTTTTTAAATAGACCCAACAACGATTGAGTCTATTTAATTTAGCGCAATATATGCCATACATTATCTAGGCAATAATTAAAATCGCTTTATCATCTTAGTGATTGATATTTAAAACTCTTTCTTTTTAATTCTCAAAGAAAGAGTTATATGAATAGACATATAGCAATACCACGTTCAGCCAACAATCAAATAAGCATCCAAGTTAAACCGACTGAAACCAATGCACATCTTTTACCGATTCACGTTGCTGAATCTGCTGAATAAAAGGTTTAAATTCATCTAAATATGGCAATATTTTGAATGAAATTGCATACACCATCCAATAAGCTAAATACAAATCTGCTGCGCTAATTTTATCCCCCAACAGATATGGCTGTGCCTGCGCAAGCCCTGTTTTAATAAAATCTAAAAGTATTTTTTCATTACCAAAACTCAAACTGCCACGTTTTTCATCCATCAACTCAGTACTAATGCCGACATTTTTCATGTCCATATATTCAGTCAGCGGACCATGACAGAAAAACATCCATTTCAAATATTCACCACGTTTGGGATCATCCAAGGCGGGTGCCAAACCTTTGTCACTGAATTTATCGGCTAAATAACTAAAGATGGCTGCAGTTTCACTGATCACGGCAGTACCATCGACCAAGCAAGGAACTTTGCCCATGGGGTTAATCTTGAGATATGCCGCTTGATGCATCTCTTCATATGGCACTTCAATAATGTCAACTTCTGACTCGATATTTAATTCTTTCAATAGATATTTAATTCTTTCAATAAAGGCAGAATGGTATTACTGCGTGAGCGTGGATTGCTGTAGAGTTTCATTGTTGGGTTCATTGTAGATATCCTTATTTTCTTCCTTGTTGTTCTATCTATGACTATACGCGGCTCTATGTAGAATTATGTTGCGTTCATCCCTGCTTTAAACACTTTCCGATACAATACGCCCGACTAATAATTACGCTAAATTTGAATCTATATTTAAAGCAAAAAGTATTTACTCCGACTTTCTGATAATCAAACAATTGAGCTCTACATCTATGAAAAATAAATATTTAATTGCCATGTTTACGGTGATTTTAATTTCAGGCTGTTCCAAGAAAACCGAAGAAATGGCAACTGAAGCCAGCGCAGATGCACAACCTGCTCAAGTCAGTACACAGCAAGATCAAGCAGCGGAAAGCACATCCAATGAGCCGTCTACCACGCCTGCAACAACACAAAAACCTGAAACTATTTTAAATGAACAGGTCAACCTAGCCGAAGCCTCTCGTAAAATGGTACGAGAAGCCAATGTCAGTTTTGAGTCGAAAGATGTCGTTAAAACGGCCTTAGAAATTGAAAAACTGACGCTAAGTTTAGGCGGCTTTATTGAACAGAAAAATATCGACTTTGTGGTGCATGAGAGTCAATCCTACCCGATTGCTGACGGCAAAATTAAAATCTTCGAAAAAGTAAATCCGCAAGCGGAAATGATCATTCGTGTGCCAAGTGAAAAAGCTGCACATTTCGTCAATCAACTGTTACCACTAATGCATTTTTTGAACCGTCAGCAATATTCGGCAAAACGCTATGAACTAAAACTACTCGAAGAAAAAATGTCGCAAACAACGGTCGTGCCAGACCATGTAGCAGCAGCGCAAGTCAATGAAATCTCACGCCTGACTCGCTTAGAAGTTCAAGATCGTGTCCGCTATAGCACGATTGTGATTGGCTTTACTCAACCTGCCACTGTCCGTGAACATATCGATATTAACCTTGATGCTATTGCTCAATTAAATGGCGATAGTTTCTGGCAAAGAGCGTGGTATGGTATTCAAAAAGGTTGGCAATTTGTGTTGAGCCTACTGGTTATTCTCATTACGATTTGGCCACTCTATCTGATTATTTTTATCGGTTTGATTGCCTACCGCGTGATGAAACCCTATTTACAAAAATGGTTTAAATAAATCAGAGCGATAAAGGCAACTTATCATTGAGTCTTTGATTAAAAATACGATAAATAAAAAATCCCGAAGCGCTTAATTCAGGATTTTTTTATTTAAATCTTAGGGCAATATTTAAAGGCTTAGAAAAAGCCCATATAGAACTGCTCTTTTAAGACTTTTAAAATCAATTCGATTGCATCATTTTTACGATCTTTTCGATAGCTCGCATACAAACCAATGGTCGGCAAAGGTTCAACCGTACTTTTAACCAATATTTTATCACCGAGCAATGGAATGACATAAGACGGTACCAAACTCCACCCCACGCCCATACCGACCAAATTGACATTTAACAAAATATTGGTCGAATGCTGTACCAAGTTCACATTCAGTTTATTTTGCTTAAAGAAATCTTGAATAATTCGGTATAGCTCAGGTGATGAATGTTCATCACTAATAATAAAATCCTGATTATTCATGTTTTTAATGCTAATGTGCCGCTGTTCTGCCACAGGCGAATTTTTCGGTACAATCAGCGCCAAAGGCTCAGTAAAAATCTGAACAGATTCTATATCAGGGCTTTCTTCGACATAACGGGTAAAGGCAATATCAATTTCCCCTTTACGCACTGCACTGATCTGATCGACATCCATTAAACTATGAAAATGAATTTTCAACTCAGGAAACTGAGCACGGATATTCGGCATGATATAAGGAAAGACCTTCATTTCAGCCACAGGAACAAAGCCGATATTCAGTTGTTCTTTACTGAGCTTCGCAATTTGACGCGCATCTATCATGGCTTTTTCAGCATGCTCTAAACTCAAACGCGCTTCTTTTAAAAAGGCCTGACCTTCTGCAGTCAGTTCAACTTTTCGGTTGGTTCGCATCAATAATTGCACCCCAACTTCCTGTTCTAGGTCTTTAATTTGCTGACTTAAAGAAGGTTGCACAGTACACATTCGCTGCGCAGCCTTGGTAAAATTTAGCTCTTCGGCAACCGCAACAAAATATCGTAGATGTCGTAATTCCATTATTCAGCTCCTAAAGCACTGCGTTTGAATTGGTTTGCCACGAATAGACGATACATCCACGTAGTGAACAGCACCATCACCGCACAAAATAAATAGGTTGCCTGAAATCCAAAGTATGCAATCAGCACACCCATCATGACCGAACCAACAGCAAGGCCAATATCAAACAAGGCAAAAAAGGTGGATATCGCATGTCCCATTCGGGCTTTTTCTACCGTTTGAATCGCGACCGTTTGCAGACATGGGAACACTGAACCGTAGCCGATGCCCATAAAAACTGCCGATATCCAAAGCACCCATTGATTCGTGAGAAAACTCACAATCACCAAACCAATGGCAAAGCAAATAAAGGACGGATAGATGACTGCACTCGGGCCTTTGCGATCATAGACTTTGCCAACCCAAGGACGGACGACCAACATCGACACAGCAAAGACAATAAAAAAGATACTGGTATAAGCGAGTAAATGCTTCAACTCTGCATAAGCGGTGATAAAACTCATCACACTCGAATATGCAAACGCAGTTAGTAGTGCCACACAACTGATGGCAAGTACCCGTGTTTCGATCACATCACGCCATTGGATGGCAGCGGATTTGCTCGCTTGATCACTTGATTTAAGCTGTACGTGTTCTTGTATTTGAACTAACCACGTAAAAACATAGCCCACTGCAACCAAGAAGGCTAATACTGCAAATAAGGTACTAAAACTGCTGAATTGAATCATGCTCAGCGCTAAAAATGGCCCGATCACCACGCCTAAGTTGGTCGACATGACAAAGTAACCCATGCCCTCGCCTTTTCGGTGATCTGGAATGTAATCATTTACGATGGGAACATTGACCGTGGTTAATATACTGAACCAAAAACCATGTAAAAAACGAATGACCAACAACGACCACATGCTGTCAATCCACAAATAACTCAGCGCAAAAACGACAAAAATAAAGCCTGAAATACGCACAGAATTGGCTTTACCAAAACGCTCAACAATCATGCCGGAAAAGGGACGAATCGCAATGGATGACACTAAAAATAAGGTCAAAGCCATACCCGCTTGCTGAATCGTACCACCCAATTCTTTCATAATATAAATGGGCAATATGGTCAGCAGCGCAAAGTAATAGCTAAATAAAAACAAGTTATTACACAAACAAAAAACAAAAGACTTGTTCCATAGTGATGCATGATTTTGATGGATCATGATGTCCTTGCCTCACCACCATGTGTGGCTTCTGATTCAATCAGAATCGGCTTAAGCGCCAACTGCACCAGTCGCTTGATATAGTCTTCATCTGGCTGAGTATTAAAGAAAATGATCTGATAATGAATCGGGCCATACAACATATCTAACATCAGCTCAAAAGGATAATCCGCTCGAATTTCTCCACGTTGAATGGCCAATTGAATCAGCTCACGTGTCGCTTCGCGTCGAGGTAACAAATACTGTTTAAAAAACTCACCCGCTGCTTCACGATGCTCCGCCAAAACGACCAGCAATGCTCGACCCACATGCTGATTTAAAGCCCGTGATAGTTTGAGCAATTGTTGATTTAGATTGAACTCTAAACTTTGTGATAAATCGAGCTCAAACACCGACGCGGTGTGCGCTTTAAAAGCATCGAAAACCAGATCGGACTTATGCTTCCACCAACGGTAAATCGTCGATTTTCCCACGCCTGCGCGAGCCGCAATATCTTCAATGGTCATGCTTCGATAATCACTTTCCGCCAAAGCATCTGTGACCGCTTGTAAGATACATTGCTTACGCCGAGAAGTTTTTTCAGTTTCACTCATAATTTAAAAAACGAAACGATACGTATCGTTTTATATTAAACAGTATTGGACTGAATGACTATCTTTAACTGAGCTTTGAAGAATAAACTTTAGTCGCACACTCGGAATTAAAATCCTTACTGCACTATCCAAACAAATTTCAGATTAAAAAAAAGATCGCCTAAGCGATCTTTTCAAATATTCAGCCACCAAAGCGATTAGCTTTGTGTCGACTTTTTATAAATACTGCAAGAAGGATGATGATTTTCCTGTAAACGCGCCACTTTACGATGTTCCGCAGCTTCGAAGCGACAACGTTTCCAGTCATTATCTAGATTTAATGCCGGAATTTGTTTTGGTTTACCTTGATCATCAACAGCGACCATTGTGAAATAGCAACTATTGGTATGACGCACTGTACGTTTTTGAATGTTCTGCGCTTCAACACGAATACCAATTTCCATAGAAGTACGACCTACATGGTTCACACTTGCAAGGAAAGTCACTAACTCACCCACGTGAATCGGTTCTTTAAAATTTACTTTATCGACTGATAGTGTCACCACGTAGCTACCAGAATAGCGACTTGCACAAGCATACGCGACTTGGTCTAACAATTTTAGAATCGTTCCACCATGCACATTACCCGAAAAATTCGCCATGTCAGGAGTCATTAAAACTGACATCGATAATTCTGACTGGTCGTCTAGTGCATTCGCAATTTGATCTAATGGGGACATCTTGTTTCTCTAGACTCGTGATATAACAATGATTAATGTGATTATTATATAGATTTTAATCAAAATTAAATGTTCAAATCGGCAAAAAAACCATCATTATTATTTATAGTGATCATACCATCATTCAGTAAAATATATATCGATAACGATATACACCCGATAAACAAGTATTTATCGCGCTATCTATCAGTTTTTTTTAATCCAAGCTATGCTGTGTTTTATATTTAAAACATATTCATTAAAACGCGTTGTTCATCGATTCAACATAGCACGGCATTAAACTTAATCTTCTAAGACTTTTAACATCTCGAAAGATACGTTGTCATAGCTTGTTTTTTGTCCACCATCATTGGTACTTTCTAGCGTGTAAGAATTATCTACATGTACATGAGTGACAATAAATACGTTATCTTCCATCATCGCAAGCTTTACTTTTTGTCCTACATCAAGCGTTTTCATCTACAGCCACCTTTAAAATATTTATTGGTTTTAAGTATTAATAACCTGATGATATTCTAAACACTTCAACAGTATTGGTAAACGTAAGCACATGAATAAAAACGCTAATATAGGTATATACTCTTAAAATCTACGTAAAACCAATTAATATGATTTTCTTAATTAATTTCAAATAATTAACTGTATATTTTCTTATCATTACGATTTTTATATTTGGCAAATCTTGTGATTAAGACCTAAAACCAATCAACATCCAATATATTAATGATTACTAGATACTATTGAGCATGGGAAGAGCTGAGAGCAAAAATTAAAATGCTTAGCTGAAATAAAAATGCACCCTGCTAGGTGAACAGGATGCATGTCAATTTACGGATCGTACCAACCTAGTCTTTGGCTGCTAAATAAGGAATATGATGTCCCTTGCTATATTGATGTTCAGCATAAACCCGAGAAATCTCTCCAAGTTTTTCTAAGGTTGCCTCTTCACCTGCAAGCATCGTCACTTCACGACCTTTTACATCAAATATATGTGCTTTTTCACGTAAATCAGGTTGAATCACAATGTCTGCTCGCTTGAGTTCTTCTTGAGCTAAACGATTTTGCATAATATTGATATTTTGGTTAAACAAGCCCCAAACATTAGACGTTTCGGTATGAATAGGTCGTGCCAAAATATCTACTGCAATAATAATATCTGCCCCTAAATCGCGTGCAACATCCACAGGAACAGGGCTGACCAATCCGCCATCAACATATTCTGTGTCTTCAATAATCGTGGGAATGAACATACTTGGAATCGACACCGAAGCACGAACAGCCTGCCCCGTATTGCCATAGTTGAACACGACTTTTTTGCCATTCTTTAACTCGGTTGCCACCACATACATTGGGGTTTTTAGCAACTCTAAAGGCACGTCATCAACTTGCTCATTGATATAATCTTCAACTTTTTTACCGTCAAAAAAGCCTTTTTTGTCCAAGCGTATTTCTCGAACATCATTGGCTTTCATATTTAAGGCGATATCTCTTAACTCATTGGCACTTTTACCTGATGCATAGATTGAACCCACAATGCTACCCGCACTGGTTCCAACAATGAAATCTGGGTGTATTCCCTGCTGTTCAAGTATCTGAATGGCGCCAATGTGTGCATAACCACGTGCCCCACCACTCCCTAAAACCAAAGCAACAATCGGACGCTTTTCCTGCTTTTTCACTTTTTTAAAGTCAATGCGGTTATTCGCCACCTGTGCAGGTGCTGCTGTATAAGTCCGAATTTGTGCGGTTGTTTCAGCGCTGACCGTTTTTGAGCCCACACTTTGACAACCTACAAGGCTGATTGCGAATGCAGTCATCAAAACAGTTATGCTTTTCATTGAGAGATATTCCAAATGCAACTCGAGATTTGAAGAGAAAAAGTAGTCTAATCAGTCCGCATTCACGTCACTGTTATTATTCGTTAATGCCTCTGACCGATGCACATTATATTGACATACAACCTAGAAAGTCATTGGCTGTCAAAATTTCAATGTCTAGCAGAATTTCCACATCAGGATTTAAGCTCTTATCTAGCAAAAAAAGCCCCGACAACGGAGCTTTTTAAAGTTAATTTTTGACTTTACCAAATATCGGAATTAACACGATCCTTATATTTTGGATGTTCATCCATCTTAAACACTGGCTCTTTTACACCACGTTTTAACTGTGAGGTGTAGTCTTTCATCAACATCAATAAGAATGGAGTCAGCAATAAAATTGCAAAGAGGTTAATACTCGCCATCACGCCCATGAAGAGATCCGCTAAGTTCCAAATCAGAGGCACACTCATGATTGAACCAAAGTACACCATCATGAGGACGAATACGCGGAATACAAACATGACCTTAGGATTGTTATTGATAAACTGCACATTACCTTCAGCATAAGCATAGTTACCGATTACTGAAGAATAAGCGAATAAGAACAAGATAATAGCAAGGAAGTCATCTCCCCATGCGCCAATCTGGCTTTCAAGCGCCATTTGCGTCAAAGCAACGCCTTCAAAGCCTGCATTTTCATACAAGCCAGATGCCAAAATAATGATCGCCGTACAGGTACACACGACAAATGTATCGACAAAGACACCGAGCATCTGAACTAGGCCTTGATTGACAGGGTGTTTAACATCTGATGCTGCTGCGGCATTGGGTGCAGAACCCATACCCGCTTCATTCGAGAATAAACCACGTTTAATTCCCTGCATCATTGCCATAGAAACCATGGCACCGAAAAAACCACCTGCCGCAGCATCAAATTCAAAGGCTTTACTGAAAATTAACTGAAAAATATCTGGGAGCATCGCAAAGTTAGCAAATGCAACATAGAAAGCAACTGCGAGATAAAGCAACGCCATAAAGGGTACAAATCTTTCTGCAACTTTGGCGATTCGTTTAATCCCGCCAAAAATAATCAGCGCAGTAATGAACACCAAGAACAAGCCCACCCAAGAGATTTCGAAACCGAAACCACCTAAGTCTAAAATGATATTGGCTTTATCCCAGCCCCACGCATGTGAGGTCGCACCTGTAATCGCATTGGCTTGCACCGCATTAAAGACAAAACCGTAAGTTGAAATCAGCGCGATGGCAAAAACCACACCCAACCACTTTTGCTTCAAGCCTTGCGTGATGTAGTACGCTGGACCACCACGAAATTGCTGATTTTGCGTATCACGCACTTTGAAGAGCTGTGCAAGTGAAGATTCCACAAATGCTGAACTCATGCCTAAAAATGCGGTAAACCACATCCAAAACACCGCACCCGGCCCACCAATCGCAATCGCAATTGCAACACCTGCGACATTACCTACGCCGACACGACTGGCCAATCCTGTCACAAAGGCTTGGAATGGTGTAATCCCATGTTCATCATCGCCTTCTTTACGGCTAGATTTCATCACTTTAATACTATGAAAAAATAGACGAATCTGAACTGCGCCAGTGATTAAGGTATAGAAAATACCAACCGCCACTAAGAATACGACTAAGAAATCCCAAAGCGGATCATTAAAAACTTTGACCCAGCCCATGAGAGTTGCATTTAATTGTTCATCCATAATCAATACCTAAAATGCGAATACAAAAACAAAGGCTCTAAATTAGAGCCTTTGTAGAATTAAGCGAAAAATTTGAGAATTAATTGAATAACCGTCGCATTAATTAAGTCAACAAAGAATGCACCACATAGCGGCACAATTAAGAATGCCTTATGTGAAGGGCCATACATATTTGTAATCGCTTGCATATTTGCCACAGCCGTCGGGGTTGCACCCATACCAAAACCACAGTGACCTGCTGATAAAACAGCAGCATCGTAGTTTTTACCCATGACACGGAAAGTGATAAACGCAGCATATAGTGCCATTGTTAATGTTTGGGCTCCCAAAATCACAACTAATGGTCCTGCAAGATCTGATAGCTGCCATAGTTTCAACGATAATAATGCCATTGCTAAGTACAGTGATAATGAAGCATTACCAAATACATCAATTGCACGATCAAATATTTGTACGCGGAAAATACCCTCCAGTACATTTCGCAAAATTACACCACCAGCCAGTGCCCAAACAAATGTCGGTAATTCAAATACAGTACCTTTACTAAAATCGGTCATGAAGTCCGCAAATGCTAAACACCCTGCAAATAAACCTAATGTGGTAATCGCATTATCTGCTGTAATGAGACGAACTCGATGCGGATATTCAAACGGCACATATTCTGTTGAATTAATATCTGCTAGAGGAGTGTTATCACTTTTTTCAATTTGTTCATGAGTACGAGGCGTTGCAAGTTGATAGCGGTTAATTAATAGCTTCGCCAGTGGACCACCGATAATACCGCCAATAATCAAACCAAATGTCGCACTTGCCATACCTAAGGCTAATGCACCTTGAATGCCATGTTGCACTTCTAAAATTTCACCCCATGCGCCTGCAGTACCATGACCACCGGTAAGGGTAATAGAACCTGCAATCAAACCAATAAGAGGGTCAATACCTAGCACCGTCGCAAGACTGATACCTACGAGGTTCTGCACCATGATGAATGAAGCAACAGCGACGATAAAGATGACCAAGCCGATTCCGCCCTCTTTTAATTTGGCAAAGTTTGCACTTAAGCCAATAGAAGCGAAGAAAATCAGCATGAAACTCGTTTGTAATTCACTACTCGTTGTAATGCTATAGCCCCAAAGACTGTGTACCACCAAAGAAATAATCGCGGCAACTAAACCACCGGCAACAGGCTCTGGAATGTTGTATCGACCTAAAAATCCAATACGATTAACAAGAAATCGTCCCAACAAAAGCACAATTACCGCTGCGATTAAGGTATAAAACGCGTTAAAACTAAATTCCATATAATTTGTCCAAAATTATTTGAATATTTTTAAAGCTCTTCTATCAGCATTAGCTGCCTTTATGGTCTGAAATACAACTACATTTTGTAATTTCAAATCAATAATAATGCAATTCAACGACTCAAGCTAAAGAGTTTGAAAAATATTCATCATCTGATTCAAATAAGTAAGTCTGAGCTTTAAAAATTAACTCAAAATGACTAACAAATCGCTAAAAGTTTTAAACTGAGAAACAGCCTCAAATGAAGCAAATTCAATGACAGAACATTGTGTATGTCTGTACTGTTTCGCACTATTTCTGAAAAGTCGCACATTATGCAGCCTGAACAATAAAATTTCAGTATTTTTTATTACAAAAAGTTAATTTTTCTATAATTTAAAGTTATATCTAATTGTTTTTATTTAAATACATTCGCATTTTTAATCTATATAAAATATTAAAGATTTAAGCGTAATCCATATACTGTACGTGGTTCAACGACATCATGACTAGGCTATTCAGTGACTTTAATTGCTCAGACATATTTGTTCATCTGCTTTGTTACACTCCCTGTTTAAACAAAAAAAGCCTGAACTGAGTCAGGCTTTTTTGATTGATTAGATCAGTAGTTTGAGCTTAGAAGCTATATTTAGCCATTAAGCCAACGCGGTTATCTTTATATGTTTTCCCAGTAAACGCTTCACGTTTACCATTCACATATTCAACACCTAAATCAATTGGTTTCACTGGTGTATAAATTACATTTAACCAAGCTTGCTGTACTTCTTTGTTTGCAGAATTATTTCCAACATCTTTAAATGCTTTTGCATAATCTGTATCTTCATCAGCAAATAATGCACCATAAGCTAAAGTTGAACGCAACTTTTCATTAAACTTATAGGTTGCACCGATTTGTACTGCGGTAAATTTATTCTGCTCAATATCCCCATTAGCATCAACAACATATGCGGTATTTGAGCCATATAAATAGTTGCTGTTCCCTTCTACATAAGATACATCACCATTAATTTTTAGCTGTTTCGTCACATCAAACGTTGTACCAGCTGCCAAACCCCACCCTAATTCATCATCATTACCGCCTTGAACTTTATGATGTTCCACAAGCGCACGTGCAGATGCATTCCCCTTACCATCCGCAAAACCCTGAGTCAGTTTAGCTGTCAAAGCTGGAAGACTATATTTTACTACAGAGTCAGTAACGGAAACACTCGAAATCGCTGATGCTTTACTGTCTCCTTCTTCTGCAGCTACAAATAATTGTGTTTGCGGTGCAAGTTTTACGTTGTAACGCACTTGTGGCAAACGAGTTGTACCACCGCCCACGTTAGTAGCAAAATCAATCATTTCTGGTGCATGGCTAGACAAGAAGTTTGATGTGGTCTGACCAAATAACCAGTTGTTAAAGGTTAAATAACCATGACGTAGACGAATAGTTTCGCCACTTCCATTGAAATCGACCTCGATTTTACCGCCCACTTTATCATCACCACCGACCGGTGCTGTAAAATCTAAACCAAAACGTGTGGTTTTTGCTGTCGCACGTAATTTATCTTTTGTATTTCCATCTGTAGACGCAATTTTGTTGAAGTCATCATCAGCACCTTCAATGATGTAGTTTGCATCACCACGAACAAAACCGTAAAGACTTACATCTGCACCTGTTTTAGATTTTAAGCTTGCAGCTGGAGTAGCTGGTGGCGGTGCAACAGGACGCGCTTTAACTTGCTGAATCTCTGTTTGTTGCTGTTGTTGAACTTGCTGCTGTGCTTTAATCAAGCTTTTCAGTTCTGCAACTTCTGCACGTAATTGTTCAATTTCCGAAGTATTGCTGCCTGCATGAGCCATTGAGACCGTTGCCAAACTCATGGCAACAACAAGGGTTTTCATTGGGTGGAATACAGTTTGAGTTTTCATCCTAAGCTCTCTATTGTCCTGTCATTGTTGTATGCCCTAACTCCGGGCGCTTTGTTATTCGCCTATTTGAGCGGACAAATTTCAAGCTGCATATCCGTGCTTTAGTCGCATTAAAGCCCCAACTTGTAGCCCCCAATAACGAAATACTTGAAAGCAAAAAGCAAAAACGCTGAATCCATCACTGAAAATAGACTGAAATATTTAGTTAAAATTCAGACTTAGCCGATTCAGATGGCAAAAAAGCTCAACACCCATACCTTAAAGGTAAATATCCATACCCTATAGGTATGTCATAAAAATGATAAAATCCGACATATTACCGATAGAGACATTCACAATGTATTGATCCAGCATAAAGCACTGTGTTTAATGCAAATAATACTTATTTATCAGTTGCTCTATTTCATAAAGGTAGGACAACAGCGATCTACAGTTTCTCTTTTTATTTTCAAATGCATGATTACTTAGATATATGTTTCGAGCAAACAGCAATTGAACTCACAATGGGAAAATAGCGACCTCATTCATCGTTATGGATGATGAACATTTATCATGAGTGACGCGGATATTTGATCAATAAGACACGTACGTTGATGACCGACGTTTAAGTCAAACTAGCTATAAACGTCATCACCTGCATTCAGTTCAACCCATGGCTGAAGCTTTTAAACTACACATAGTAATCATTGCAACAACTACAAATAGCAACATAATCAGGGCCATATTGATCAGCGCTGACCATACTAAAAAGTTCAAAAACACTCCGGCCAATAGACCACAGGCAAATTGCATACTTCCCATAATGGCACTGGCTGTGCCAGCTCGTGAGCCTTGTTCAGACATCGCCAATGCCATGGCATTTGGCCCAGTGAAGCCGATTGAAGCAACACATAAGAACATGCCAAACATTACAACAAAGGTAGAGGAAAGATGAAATAATCCTGCCGCCAATAAGATCAGCACACCACACAATTGGAGTGCATTACCCAATTGCAAACGATGGCGAACATCCAGTCGATTTGCAAGTTTCTTATTGAGGGTTGAAAACACCATAATCCCTAAAGCATTCGCCCCAAATACATAAGCAAATTGCTGTTGGCTCAGACCATAACCATCCATTAAAATGGCAGATGAGCCACTGATATAACAAAATAAAATTGCGCCAGAAAAACAGCCTGTGAGCATCGGTTTACGGAAAGTTTCGTCCTGTAAAATCGCACCATATAAACCTAAGACTTGTTTCAAACTTAATTTTAAGCGTCGCTCAACAGGCAGGGTTTCTTGAAAGAAAAAATGTACGCAGAAAAGACAAAAAATACCGACAAGTACCAATACCGCAAATATGTATTGCCATTCAAACACCTGCAATACCCATGCGCCTAAAGTAGGTGCAATGATCGGTGCAATTGTTGTCACGATCATCATACTGGCAAAGGCTTGAGCAGAAGCTTGCATACTTAAGCGATCACGAATTGCTGCACGGGCAATCACCACACCAACACAGCCACCCAAGGCTTGCAAAACGCGAGCCGCGATCAAGCTCCATTCACTTTTGGCAAAGACACACAGAAAACTGGCACAAATATATAAAACCAAACCGAAATATAGCGGTGTTTTACGCCCAATGCGGTCGCTGACCGGCCCGTAAATTAACTGTCCAATCGCCAAACCCAAGAAATACGCTGGAAGACTATTGGCCACTTGTTGCGTTGTCACACCAAAATCGTCGGCCATTTGAGGTAAAGCCGGCAAATACATGTCGATTGAAAGTGGACCTAAAGCAGTCAGCAACGCCAACAAGACGATCCAGCGTTGAGAAAATTCCTTTTGTGATTCGACGCTTTTCATAAGAATAATTCATTTATCGCAAGCAAGTTTTGCAGACAAGTTTACACTGCACATAGTATTATTTCTTGGCTTCAATGTGAAAATTCACACGATACACATTGCTTACTGTCCCATCGCTTTAGCAAAGGAAAAATTTTGAACGCCTGGCTCGCACGACTGAAACAAGCAACCTATAACACGACCTTTATGTATAACTTGCGCATGGTCATTGCCTTCGCAGGAACAGCCTTTGTCCCATATTTTTTAGATCAGCAATTGATGACCATTCCCCTCACCTTGGGTGTGGTTGCCGCAGGTCTAAGTGATATCGATGACCGCTTTTCAGTCCGCGTGCTCAATCAAATTTATACTTATATTGGGTTCTTTGTTACTGCGGTATCCATTTATCTGTTGTTCCCGCATCCGATTTTATTTGCATTGGGGCTGATCGTTTCTTGTATTGGTTGGATTCTTTTGGGTTCATTGGGTCGTCGCTATGCCACTATTTCTTATGGCTGTCTGGTGATCTCCGTGTATTCCATGCTAGGGGTCGAACTTTTTGAAAATTGGTATACACAAGCAGGTTTATTGGTCATCGGTGCGATGTGGTACGGACTGCTTTCGACTTTGAGCTTTCTACTGTTTCCTGTACGTCAAGTTCAAGACAAATTAGCCCAAAGCTATTCGTCTCTTGGCGACTTCTTATTTGCAAAATCTAACTTGTTTGATGTCGATATGACACCAGAAAGTTACCAACAAAGTTTAATTGAGCTGTCGCTCGAAAATGGCAAATTAATTGGCATTTTCAACGATATGAAAACGGCCTTATTAACGCGTTTAAAAGGCGACCGTGGACAAAAAGATACACGTCGTAGCCTACAATATTATTTTGTCGCGCAAGACATTCATGAACGTGCCGATTCCGCGCATATTGATTATCAAAAATTGACCCGTATTTTTGAACATAGTGATATTTTATTTCGCTTTCAACGTGTGCTTTCGATTCAAGGTAAAGCCTGTAAAGATTTAAGTATCAGCATCTTACAGCGAAAACCTTATCATCATAATCAACGTTTTAAGCATGCATTCCACAATCTAAAATTGTCACTCGAAAAGCTGCGTGAAGAGCAAAAATACGATGAAGTTTGGATCAACTCTTTATTTGCTTTATACCAAAACCTAAAAGGCATCGATGCACAATTACGCAACGTCGAAACTGAGCGTTATATTGACCGACAAGCCCTGATTGAAAATCGTTTAAAAGATGATGATTTAAAAGGTTGGGATGACATCGTCATTCGATTCAAACAACATTTGAGTCCTGAGTCGGTGCTGTTCCGTCATGCTGTGCGTTTGTCGACCGTGTTATTTATTGGTTATATTTTTGTCCAAGTGACCAATATCAGTTATGGCTATTGGATTTTATTGACTGCCCTGTTTGTCAGCCAGCCAAACTTTAACGCCACCAAGCGCCGCCTCTATTTACGTATCATTGGCACCTTGGTCGGAATTATTTTAGGTTATGCGATTTTATATTTTGTTCCTTCTGTCGAAGGTCAGTTACTGCTACTCATTTTAAGTGGCGTGCTGTTTTTTGAATTACGCAGTAAGCAATATGCACAAGCCACTGCATTTATTACCATTTTGGCGCTGATCAACTTTAACTTAGATGGCATGGGTTTTGCCGCAGCTATGCCGCGTATGATTGATACACTGATTGGTTGTGCCTTGGCATGGTTTGGTGTGAGTTTCATTTTCCCAGACTGGAAGTTCCGTCGCCTACCTCGGACCATCAGCCGTTCGATTCAAGCGCAGTGTGATTATTTGGCCGAAGTGGTTGAACAATATAAATCTGGTCGTAATAACGGGTTGAATTATCGTGTGGTCCGTCGTGCAGCCCATAATACCGATGCAGAAGTGGCTTCACTGATTTCCACTTTAGCCACCGAACCCGATACCGATCCGACTCAAAAAGCTTTGGCCTTTGAGTTTTTGTGTCTCAATCATACCTTTATTAGTTATATCGCAGCCTTAGGTGCGCATCGTGAAAAAATTCAAGATCAACAAGTCTTAACCTTATTGGATAAAGCTACGGATGACATTCAAGGTGCATTACTACGTGACGAAGTACCGGACTTAACGGCGCAAAATATGTTGCAAGAAATCCGTCAGCGTTTGTCACAAAATAGTGAGGAAGATCAGAAATCCTTGATCGTGCTACAACAGCTTTCCTTGATGTTTAATGTGTTGAACCAATTTAGCCAATTGAAACAAAATCTAAGTCATGAGCATGATCAGGCATCGACTGAACTGGCTTCGCTATAATTTGGATGATTTTGGAACAATATACTCACTGAATTGGTATAAATAATGCTAAACTTTTTACAGTTTTAAATCTGTTACTTTCACTATGACCGCAAAAAATTTATATGCCTACACGCTAGAGCCAGTGGCTTATGAAATTTCTGAAGAAGAACAACGTTATGCTCAACTTGTTCTGTCTCGCAGTAACTTCAAAATTGGCAAAAAAGCATGGCTAATTATGGGTGCAATTCTTGCACTGGCACTCTTGGGCCTTATCTTTATTAAGAACTATTCAACAGTATTTTGCTGGGTAGCTATTGTCTGTGTTGTGATTTACTTCCTTGTGCGTAAATTCGGTATCGAGTGGTATGCGAAACGCAAACTGAACGAAGTCCCTGTACAAGAAATTAAAGGCATTCGTATGGGTGTTCAGCCGCATGGGATCTCAATGCAGCAACGTATGGGCGCAAACATGGGTACGATGACTGTCGGTTGGAAAGACATTCATGAATGGTATGACACCAAAGACTTCATCCTTTTAAACTTTAAAGTGAAGGGTCAAGACGGTGCATACATCTTGCCTAAACGTATGGATAGCAAGAAGTTTCCATTTTCGACCATTCGTAAGCACTTAAATGAAACTGTAGGCCCAGCTAAAGCAATTTAAGCCAAACAGACATTTATGTATAAAAAAACCTCCAAAAAGTGGAGGTTTTTTTATCTGTTTAATTTTCGAATGATCATTGATAATTACAATAATGAGAATGAATATTACTTACTTTTTCCACATTCTCTACTACATCATCGTTTATAATTCGTCGCAATTCAGCAACCTTTTATCAATATTAAATCCATCATGTTTAAGAAAACCCTTTTCCAGATTCACTGGTTCTTGGGGATTAGTGCCGGCTTAATACTCTCGCTCATGGGGGTTACAGGTGCCATTTATTCCTATGAACAGCAAATACTTAAAGCAATCAATCAGGACAGTTATGTAGTTCAGGTTCAACAGCAGCCTAAACTAACCCCTGCTGAGCTTTATGAGCACTTTAGTCAGTCTGATCCTGACATGAAAATTAACAGCATCTCTATTGCCTCAGATGCTACCGCCTCAAGTACCGTGAATATTGTCAAGGAAGGTGCTCGTCGTGGCTATAACATGATGGTTAACCCCTATACAGCCGAAGTTTTACCTGAAATCAAAGGTCAAAAATTCTTCCAGTTTGTACAGCAACTACACCGTAATTTAACTGTTGGCCCTGTAGGTAAACAAATTACCGGCGCATGTACACTGATGCTGATTTATTTTGTATTGAGTGGTTTGTATCTGCGTTGGCCAAAAAGACATTCTGTAAAACAATGGCTTGCAGTAAAACCGAAACTCAAAGGACGTAATTTCCTATGGGATTTACATGCAGTCGTCGGCACATGGGTGATTGTTTTTTATCTCATTTTGGCATGTACAGGTCTGTACTGGTCTTATGATTGGTGGCGTAATGGCATGTTTAAAGTCATGGGCGTTGAACGTCCACAGCCCCAGTTACAAGAACGTCCAAAACCGAATGGACAACCTGCTGAACAAGCGGGTGCAAAGCAAGGTGGTGAAAAACAAGCCACTGAGGCAAAACAAACTCATGGCGAACACCAAGCACGTTCTGAAAGAAATCCTGCAACGTCGAGTCCCTCTGAACACGGTGCTCAAGAAAATAAACATGGTGCTGAAGGTCGCGGAGAAAAACGTGGTCTAAAACCAGAACAAGTGAATATTGCCCTTACGCAAAGTTGGAATGGCTTTAATCAAAATATTGGTCGTGAATACTCAAGTGTCACTTTTAATATTCCGAAAAAAGCCAATGGTGAATTAGAAATTAACTTTGTGGATGCCGTCCCTCAACATGAGCGTGCGCGCAACAAAGCGACTTATAACTACAAAACGGATGCTCTTACCGATATCGAGTTATACGAAGATAAAAAGCTAAATGAAAAAATCATGACCAGCATGTTGCCTGTACATCGCGGTAGTTTCTTCGGACCGATTTATCAGTTCTTTGTGGTTATTGCATCCCTCATGATGCCGCTGTTCTTTGTCACAGGATGGATGCTCTATCTCAAACGTCGTAAACAGAAAAAACTGACACAGCAAGCCCGTCAAAGCTTAGCACCAGTTACCATCGACCCAAATGCACAGCCTTGGTTAATTTGCTATGCATCACAAACAGGTCAGTCTGAACAATTGGCATGGCGTACAGCAACAAGCTTACAAGAGGCTCGTCAGCCTGTCACAGTGAAAGCTGTTCAGCAACTTTCAGCAGATGACTTAACGCAAGCCTCTCAGGTTTTATTTGTTGCAAGTACCTATGGCACTGGGGAAGCACCTGACCTTGCTTCAAGCTTTGAACGTAAACTGATGGCACAAGGCCTCGATTTTAGTCATGTTCAGTTTGCCGTATTAGCTTTAGGTTCAGAAGAATATCCGGATACTTTCTGTAGCTTTGGTCATGCGATTCATCGCTGGATGCAGAGTAATGCTGCGAAGCCCCTGTTTAACACGATTGAAGTCAATAATGGCGACACCCAAGCCATTCAAGCATGGAATAGCGCTTTAGCCAAAGCGACTAAACTTGAACTTCAGCACATGCAAATTGAAAAAACTTTTGATGCATGGACATTGACCAAACGTGATTTACTCAACCCGAACAGTTTAGGTGCACCTGCATTTAATATTGAGTTAAAACCGCAACATGAAGCCAACTGGCAAGCGGGTGATATTGCAGAGATTCAGCCGGGTAATAGTGCTGAACGTATTGCAAACTTCATGCAAAAGTACCAAATTCAAAGTCAACAAGTGGTTGATTCTACCCAGCAACGCATTGAAGATGCATTATGGGATCGTAACCTAAATACGGATGTTGAACCATTTGCCAACCTTGATCATTTGCTTGAACAGCTTCCACCGCTTCCAACTCGTGAATACTCGATTGCCAGTATTCCAAGTCAGCAAGTATTACGCTTAGTGGTGCGTCAGCAATCCAATGCGGATGGTGAGCTCGGCTTAGGCTCAGGGTGGTTAACACAACATGCTGCGATCAATAGCACACTACAACTGCGTATTCGCACCAATGAATCATTCCACCTGATTGCAGATAATCGTCCTGTGATTTGTATTGGTAACGGTACAGGTATTGCTGGTTTACTCAGCCTGTTACATACACGAGTTCGTCAAGACTATACGCAAAACTGGCTGATTTTTGGTGAGCGCCAACGCGCACATGATTTCTTTTATCAAGACGTCATTGAAGCATGGCAAAACACCGGTTTAGTTCAACGCATAGACCTCACCTTCTCTCGTGATCAAACGGAGAAACGCTATGTGCATCATGAGCTACGTGATCAAGCGGCCTTATTAAAATCATGGGTAGAACAAGGTGCCGTGATTTACGTCTGTGGTAGTATCAATGGTATGGCAACGGACGTTGACCACGCATTGATTGATATACTAGGTGAAGATGTTGTTGCTGAACTGCGTCAAGCTGGGCGTTACCGTCGTGATGTTTACTAATAAGATGTTTACTCATAAATAGTCCCAACTAAAAACCAGACCTCGTGTCTGGTTTTTTTCACGCTATACTTAGGCCAAATACGAATACTGCTTTAATTTTTTGCATGAAAAGAATACTACTGCTTTGTGTAGGCTTGCTGCTCTGCGTAGATGCCATTTGGTTACTTACATTAGATAAAATTCATTTAGGCATCCTTTTACCCTTAGTCATTGGGTGTATTTTTATTTTATCCGGACTATTTTCAACCCAAATCCACAATATTTTAGATCAATACCCTAAACTCAAAAGGCTCTGGCGTGCTACATGGTGGTTGTTTTGGCTTTGGCTATTGAGCCTTTTACTGTTTTTTGCGTATTTACACTTCAATAGCCAGCAATCCAAGCCATTTACTTCCGTCCAAGCCATCATCGTTTTGGGTAGTGGTATTGAAAATGGTCAACCCTCTCCGACCTTAAAGGCGCGTCTCGATGCCGCAGCACCGTATGCCTTGCAACAATCCAATACTATTGTGATCATGACCGGTGGTTTAGGCTTTAATGAAAAAATGACCGAATCTTCCGTCATGAAACGCTATTTACTTCAACACTATGACATTTCAGCGGCAGGCATATATGAAGAAAGTAAAAGTACCAGTACAGAACTCAACCTGATCAACAGTAAAATGATTTTAAAACAACATCAGATTTCTCTTGATGCCCCCATTGCAATTGCCAGTAGTGACTTTCACCTCCCACGTGCAAAAGCAATTGCACGAAAGTTAGGCTATACACAAGTGTATACCATTGCAGCACCTACACCGCTGTACATCCGCTACAACTCTTGGTTACGTGAATATTTTGCCTTTTTGAGTGGTTTTGTACTCAATGAATATTAAAAAAGCCCTTGTTCGACCAATGAACAAGGACTTTTTATGCTGTAAATAAACCATTAATTTAAACGAATACTACGTGGCAAAGGAATTTTAAGGTTTTCAAAAATTTCTGGGCGCTGTTGATAGACTTGATATAAATAATTTTTAATATCTAACAGCATCTTTTCAGGCGCAACCAAAATATTTTGCCCTTCTGGGGTTAAATCTAAAGATACTGTAGTGCTCTCGCTGCGTAAAAACGGAATGACTTTTTCGATAAAGTCTTTTAATGAAATTTCCTGAATTTCATAATTGGACCAATTGTCTTTAATTAATAAACGTGCCAAACCACGGTTTTGCCAAATGGCGAAGGAACGTTGACCTGTAGGTGTCGCACAAAGTGCCCAACCATCTTGATATAACGCAATCACGCCACCTTGAGCGACCATATTTTCAATAAATTGTTTATAGGTTTCTTGAGGATTGTAATTTGTGGTTTGAGTTTTAGACGCTGCCTTGCGCTGATATGGATTTCTCATAGATCACATACAATATTAAAATTATTATAGAGCGGATTCTATGTAAATCAGAAAATTTAGGCAAGCTTTTGGATAAAGAAGTTTCTATAGAAGAATATGGTGGGCGCTGACGGGATCGAACCGCCGACATTCTGCTTGTAAGGCAGACGCTCTACCAACTGAGCTAAGCGCCCTGAGCGAAGAGTAACAAAGCGAAGCTTTGTCTGAGCGCAAGAGAAAAATCGAAGATTTTTCTAAAGGCATTCTCTTGAACAGAGATTTTTAAGATAAATGGCGCAGCGGACGGGACTCGAACCCGCGACCCCCGGCGTGACAGGCCGGTATTCTAACCAACTGAACTACCGCTGCATCACGTAGTTTCTTTCGAAACACAACCTATATCTTAAAAGATATGGTGGGCGCTGACGGGATCGAACCGCCGACATTCTGCTTGTAAGGCAGACGCTCTACCAACTGAGCTAAGCGCCCTTAAAGGGTACAACAATTATATTCTTTGAAATGGCGCAGCGGACGGGACTCGAACCCGCGACCCCCGGCGTGACAGGCCGGTATTCTAACCAACTGAACTACCGCTGCATCGCAAAAAATATGGTGGGCGCTGACGGGATCGAACCGCCGACATTCTGCTTGTAAGGCAGACGCTCTACCAACTGAGCTAAGCGCCCTCAAAAGGTCTATCATGTAAATGGCGCAGCGGACGGGACTCGAACCCGCGACCCCCGGCGTGACAGGCCGGTATTCTAACCAACTGAACTACCGCTGCACTTACACAATGTCGCTATCGTGATTCAAACGAATTAAGATTTAAAGTGGCGCAGCGGACGGGACTCGAACCCGCGACCCCCGGCGTGACAGGCCGGTATTCTAACCAACTGAACTACCGCTGCACTCTAAATATCTTAACGCTGAAAAGGCTTGGTGGGCGCTGACGGGATCGAACCGCCGACATTCTGCTTGTAAGGCAGACGCTCTACCAACTGAGCTAAGCGCCCTTTTCAAAACATGTTCATCGTTTGATGAGGTGCATTATAGAGAATCCTCACGGTCTGTCAAACGCTTTTCTAACTCTTTTCCACTTTTTCTGTTTGAGTGATTAAAAAATAAGTTATATTGCGGAAAAATCAGTACTTTTGAACATTTTTTAGCTATAAACCTGTAAATTTATTACTAAAAATATGACTTATATTCTGCATCATTCACATAAAAACAGTTTTTCGCGTGGACTCATAACTAATCATTCAGCAAACCGACGATTAATTCACCACACACACTGCATTCTAAAACACCCTAGTGTACAAAATACATTCAAACACGATTTTCTGTTAGTTTGCGAGCATTAGTCCTGACAAAAGTCCTGACAAAAAAACGCCTTTCAAACTCACTTTAATTTTTCAAATCTTTGTTTTGATGCCATGAACTTCGGTTTTCATGGCTTGTGCTTTTAACGACGTGTTCAATGTTCAGTGATGTAAACCAGCGCATTTAATGGAATCAATTGATAAAGTTCTACAACATCGCTGTTTCGCATGCGAATACAACCATGTGACATCGGTATACCCATAGGCTCGCGATCTGGTGTGCCATGGATATAAATATAGCGTTGATAAGTATCACAGCCCTCACCTGCATTAAAGCCCGGTTCCAAACCACTGAGCCATAATATTCGAGATAATATCCAATCCCGATCAGGATGTGATGCGGCAAGTTGCTCGTCGTAAACCTCTCCGGTCCACTGCCGTGCTTTAAAAACTGCATTTTGAGGTTGTTGTCCACCAAACTTTTCAGCCACTTGATGCCAGCCTCGTGGAGTCTTACCACTATTTTCCTGTTCACCAATGCCATTTTTACCCGATGAAATGAGGTAAAACTTATTCAGCTTCGGCAAAGTTAAGGTTTGATCTTTCAAGTTAATCAGGATATCAGCTTGATCTTGGGTATATTCAGACATGCTCTTGCTCTTTCTGCTTATCTTTATCTACTGGTTGTGTCTGCTTCGATTGTTCAATAGTCCGCATCTGATTTGGCTCAGGTCGTGTCCATAACCAAATACCAACGATCAACATGGTTAAGTCAGTGAATATCTTGACGGCAATCGGTGCTGAAGTAAAAAGCATAATCAGACCACTCACAAACATCATGATCGATGCAAACCATTTTGCTTTGCGTGGGACAGTACCATTTTCGCGCCAAGCGCGTAAGGTTGGCCCATATTTAGGATGATTCAATAACCAAGCATCCATTTGTGGCCAGCCTTTTGAAGCTGCCCATGCCGCTAATATTAAGAAGACTGTCGTGGGCATTCCCGGCAATAAAGCCCCTATAAAGCCTAAAATGACAAAGACAACCACTAAGCTTCGCCAAAACAACGTCTTCATACCGCTACCCTGAACTTTCAATTCAGGTAGTATAAGATGTTTTTAACAATTATCCGTTGTTATTCTGCATTATTCAAAAGGTTTCAATATGGCTGTAGCCCCGACAACGTCGTCTTATTTTGAGCCATGGTTGCAATTTAAACAGCCCTTAGTTCGCCAATTGGCTTTCTGTATTGCTAGCCCAAATATTCTGCAGCAAATTCCCAATGAACTCGAAATCCGTTATCCCTTTCATTTTCATCCAAACGAGCTTTGGCATAAATATTTTGAAGCCTACCTTCCCCGTTTAAAACAACTTGAACAACACCCAAGTGAATTAGTAGAATTTTTACAAAAATTAAAAAGTACTCGCCTTGGTTTACGTTTCGAAATGTTTATATGGTTTTGGCTTCTCGATCACCCATACCATCCCTACCAGATACTCGGACATAGCATTCAAAAAATTGACGGCCCTCGTACAGTAGGTGAACTCGATTTTGTTTTAAAAAATACCGAAAGTGGTAAAGTTGAACATTGGGAAGTGGCTTTAAAATATTATCTAGCCGAGCGCGATTTTCAATTACCCTATTGGTATGGCTTAAATCGTAGTGATACTTTGGCTCGAAAGCTTAATCATTTCACCCAAAAACAATTCCAATTTGATGAAGCACTTGGGCAGCAGATTCAACAACGCTATTGCGTTTTAAAGGGTCAATTATATTTACCTATTCAGCGTACCAGCACATTACCAAACTGGGTCAATCCTGCGCGTAGAATAGGTCAATGGGGACATGTCATTCCATCTACGACTCAAGGCTATTATCGCCTACAACGACATGAATGGATCTGCGTGCAGCAGCAACCGACGAGTGCAACCGCACATTGGTGGACAGATGGTTTATATAAAAAAGACAGTGATGAAAGCTATTATATGTATAGACAGCCACGCTTGGTTTTGCCGCAAACAATTTAAGACTCAATGCACCATTTAGTAGAAATTTACATTTATTTACTCAACCACCGTAAAAACCACCTACTGTTTGATACGGCTATTTTTTAATCTAAATCTCACAACAGAATAATTTAGTCCTCTAAAAAATTATTCTTTCATAATGGAGATTACATTCAATGAAAAAAATTTTAGCTGCATCACTTATGGTTGCTTTCGTATTGACAGGTTGTAATACAGTAAAAGGTGTTGGTAAAGACGTATCTAAAGCTGGAGATGCTGTAACCAATACTGCTGAGAAAACTTCGGAAGAAATTCGCCGCAATTAATTTCTTTCCCAAGAATTTATAAAAGAGCCCTATTTTTAAATAGGGTTTTTTTACGTCTAAATTTCCCTTCGCTTGTTGATTCGCCTATTATATTGCGACATTTTTGACTTCTGTATTTAGCATGACCTCAACAGCAACTCTTGATCTCAGCCTAGAATTACTGCGCCAACCGTCGGTGACACCGATTGACCATACCTGCCAGAACATTATGGCGGAACGTTTAGCCAAGATTGGCTTTAACATTGAAAATATGCGTTTTGATGATGTAGATAATCTTTGGGCACGTAAAGGGACTGAAGCACCAGTATTTTGCTTTGCAGGTCATACTGATGTGGTACCTACGGGTAACTTGGATGCATGGGGTTCTGACCCATTTCTTCCTGAAATTCGCGATGGCAAACTGTATGGTCGTGGCAGCGCAGATATGAAAACAGCGTTGGCAGCTATGGTTGTAGCTTCAGAACGTTTTGTTGCAAAGCATCCAAATCATAAAGGCTCTATTGCATTTCTCATTACCTCTGACGAAGAAGGTCCTTCGATCAACGGGACAGTTAAAGTTGTTGAAACTTTAGAAGCGCGTAATGAAAAAATGACGTGGTGTTTGGTGGGCGAGCCATCTAGCACCCACACACTCGGCGATATTGTTAAAAATGGTCGTCGTGGTTCGCTAAATGCCAATTTAACAGTTAAAGGTAAACAAGGGCACGTTGCTTACCCACATCTTGCGATTAACCCAATTCATACTGCATCAAAGGCACTGGCAGAGCTTTGCGATACCGTGTGGGATAATGGCAACGAATACTTCCCTGCAACGTCGTTCCAAATTTCCAATATTAATGCCGGCACAGGTGCAACCAACGTTGTTCCGGGCACGATGAATTTACTGTTTAACTTCCGTTATTCAACAGAAGTAACGGCAGATGAACTCAAAGCACGTACTTTGGAAATTTTAGATCGTCATGGCGTTGAATATGACATCTCTTGGACCTTATCTGGTTTGCCATTCCTAACCCCAGTAGGTGAGTTAGTAAATGCCGCACGTGATGCCATTCGAGAAGTTACTGGGACTGAAACTGAACTTTCGACCAGTGGTGGTACTTCTGATGGTCGATTCATTGCGCCTACAGGTGCGCAGGTGCTTGAACTGGGTGTTTTAAATGCCACGATTCACCAAATCAACGAACACGTCAATGTGGAAGAATTGGAGCCACTTTCTGAAATTTACGAAAAGATTTTAGAAAACCTGTTGGCTTAAATATTCCTTGCATAGTCAAAAAAAAGGAACTCCATTGAGTTCCTTTTTTTATATCGCGTTTTGCAAATGTTAAGCCGCTTGAAGCCCAATACTGTTTTGAATATTAGCTAAATTTGGAATATGAAATACCTGATCGGCCATGCGTACATATTGGAAAATATTGGCGTCTTTCACAGCTTTTTCTTCATCAACCACTTCAGAAATACGCAGACGAATGGTTTTCGGCATTTCATTACACATCAGTGCAAAACGCTGTCCAACATCATCGCCTTCAATCACCAAAGCCACACCCTGATTTTTGGCAGGATCATTGACTGAGAAAACAGGCAATTTCAATTCATGCCATTCAACAAAAGGAACCTTGGTTGCACTATCGAGCGCTGATAGCACAATATTTTGTGGCAACAACATTGGCTCTTTACCATGACAATCAATGATATATGCATCGATAAACCCGGTAGATACCGTAATGAGATGTTGCAGTTCCTGTTGATCAATTTTATCGCTGACAATCTGAGAAACAGTATTTTGGCTCATAGATTACCCCTGCTTTTCTGCAATTAAAGCTTCAATATTGGCAAGCAATTCAGCTTCTTGGAATGGTTTACCCATATAGTGAGTCACACCTAAGCTAAATGCACGCTCACGATGTTTTTCACCTGTACGTGATGTAATCATAATGATTGGCAGCTCACGGTGAATGTCATGGTGACGAACTAAGTTTGTCACTTCGAAGCCATCCATACGTGGCATTTCAATATCGAGTAGCATCAAGTCTGGACGGACATTTTCAAGCTGTTCAATTGCATCCACACCATCTTTCGCAGTCACGATGTCATAACCCTGACGTTCAAGTAAACGTGAAGTCACTTTACGTACAGTTACCGAGTCATCGACAATCATCACTAAACGACGCGCATTGGCTTGACGGCCCAAATCACGCTGTTCAGCTGAATGTTTAACACGCTGCGTAGTTTGAATTTGACGTGCAATATTTTGCCCATCCAAAATCAAACATACATGACCATCACCTAGAATCGTGGCACCTGCAATCGCGGCTACACTGGTAAATTGTTGACCAATTGGTTTCACCACGATTTGAGAACGTGAACCCACCAGCTGATCGACCAATAAAGCAATGGTTTGACCACTGTTGCCTTTAATTAGTAGTACAGGCAATGAATGGCCGACATTATTTAAACGTGGAATTGGCTGATTACCCACAAACTCTGATAGATAACGTAGTTTGTAATTGGTGTTGTCAATTTTAAACACGTCATCCTTACTATTGAAGTAAGTTTCGAGTGCCGTAGGTGCAATACGGACAATACGTTCAATTTGCGCTAATGAAATCGCATATTGCTGATCGCCCGCTTTCACCATCAAGGCATCGCTGACCGCTACTGTGGTTGGTACACGAATGGTAAAGGTCGTCCCTTTACCTAACTCAGACTCAACGGAAACATGACCACCCAAGGCTTTAATTTCACTTTGCACCACATCCAGACCAACACCACGACCCGAAATTTGCGTTACCGATTGTGCCGTTGAGAAACCTGGATGGAAGATCAATTGCAAGATTTCTTGTTTATCGAGGAACTGATCCGCTTTGATTAAACCAAGTTTTAAGGCTTTGTCTTTAATTTTGGTTTCATCAATCCCTTTACCATCATCACTGAAAGACACCAGTACATCAGTACCCTGACGACTAATGTTCAAGACGATGCTACCCATTTCTGGCTTTTTCAAAGCCAAACGGTCAGCAGTATCTTCTAAACCATGGTCGACCGCATTACGCAGCATATGTTCAAATGGTGTCACCAAACGCTCTAAGATCGTACGGTCCAATTCACCTTCTGTATTTTGAACAATCAATTCTGCAGGACGGTTCAAGGTCGAAGAAGTTTGACGCACAATACGTTGTAAACGTGGTAACAAACGATCAAATGGCACCAAACGGGTACGCATCAGACTTTCTTGAATTTCTGACTGAATACGTGATTGTTGTAATAACAAACCTTCTGCATCACGGATTTTTTCTGCCAAAGTACTCTTGAAGTCAACCAAATCCGACGCAGATTCGGCTAGAGATTTTGACAATTGGTTAATCGATGAATATTGGTCCATCTCCAATGGGTCGAAATCCGCATAGCGTGAATTTTCAGAACCATGTTTGGCAATAATTTGTGACTCAAGCTCACCATCCATTCGACGTAACTGGTCAGCAAGTCGCTTAATTGCTAACTCCATTTCATTCAAGGTATTGCCTAGCTGACCTAAGTCCATCTCAATACGTGAACGGTTAATCGAGTTTTCGCCTGATAAGTCAATCATCTTCTCGACGAGATCAGCCGAGATACGAATCATCTCATTACTGTTATCAGAAGAATTGGCTTCAGACCATTCACCCAACATAGATGGCGGTTCAACACCATCACCTTGAATAAATTCAAAGCCTTTGCTAACAATACCTTGTTCTAATTCTGCAACACGGTTTGGTAATTGAACCGTAACATCCACATACTGAATGGATTCTAGGCTCAATTTGATGCTATCAAAATTACTATAGTCGTGGTTGAAGATCGCTTCTTTTAACCATGCCAACGTCGTTTTGAGTAAGCCGTCATATGCATTTGAGTTGAAATGATGAACCGCGAAATGCTCAAACGTCGTCTCAAGTTGATACGCAATTGCGGCAACAGGTTCATTTTCAACCATACGCGCACCACCCTTAATACTGTGGGCAGCACGTTGTAATTGAAGCAATACGTTACGGTCACTACGTTGTTCAGTCCATTGATTTAATAATTGAACGGCTTGTTCAAGAATTTCCTCAGACTCTTCAAGGAAGGTTTCTTCCATGACAGAACGTAGATCGTCATCTGGATGCTCAACATGTTCAGCAACCGCATGTTCAAGATGTTCAACAGCAGACTCAGTGTGAGCAGTCGTTTGAGCTTCAACCACTGCTTCTGCAGTGTCTTCAGCAACATCCATCGGCTCTGACACCGATACATCTGGTTCTACTGCTGTTTGTTCAGTTTCAGCAGAAATAGGGGCCGAAGCCAATGCAACAGCTTCTGAACGCTCTCCTGCCACAATTGACTGAATATTCTTGAGAATATCGATCACATTATTCGCTGGGTAGTCGATCCCTTGGTCACGAATGGTTTGAATACGATCTGAAATATCATCCTGCACTAAACGAATAATTTGAATTAACGCAGGCGTAATCGAAATTTGCTGACGAATAATGCGCTCATAAATCGACTCTAATTCATGCGAAATTAAACCCACATGAGATGCGGCAATCATATTTGCACCACCTTTTAGGGTATGCAAATAACGCATTAAATTATTCAAAGCTGAAGTATTGGTCTGATCACGTGTCCAAGTACTGAGGTCTTGGTCAATACCTACCAATAACTCTTCTGCCTCTTCAATAAAGATCCCCAAAAGATCTTCATCAAAGTCATTATTCGCATCTGCCGCTTGCATCTGTTGATGATCAAGTTGAATACGCTGACTTAATTGTGCGAAGTCTACTGCTGTTGTATTTGGAACAGCGGCTTTATCTTCTACAGTGGCAACAGGTTCAGCAACTACATGGGCTTCTGGTGTTGTCGTCGCTGCAACTGCTTCAATGTCTTGTTGAACAAATGCAGTCAGCTCATTTAAGAAACGTTGAACCTCTTCACTTAACACTACACGCTGACCCGCAGCTAAAGTGTCAAATAAATGAATAAACTCTTGATGTGCTTGCGCAAATAACTCATAGCCATAATCAGTATGGAGTAATTCAGGCTTTTCAATTAAAGACTGATACGCTGCACGCAGTTGAGTTGTGAAATCATGGATTCCAACAGACGCACGATTATCCGTATGTTCAATCAACTCTAAAGCTTGCTGACTGAGCTGTTGAATATAGTCTGGGAATTCAGCAAGGGCACGTTTATCAAACTCAAATTCAGCATCTAATAACTGATCAATATTTAATTCGATTAGTTTAGAAACCAAACCTTGCGGATTATCTTCAGGCGCCAATTGATCTTGGCTTGCAAAACCATAATCATCCCAAGCGGCTTTAAAGGTTTCATAAATAGACGCAAGATTTGCCTTATCTCCTGAACGCAGCACGTGTAAATAATCACGAACAAATTCAGCATATTGAATCAATAAAGCAGTTTCTTTCGAGCTCGATACGATTTCGTCTTGTAATAAGGTTTTGAATAAGTTTTCAACTTTTGAACTGGCTTCAAAAATCTCTTCGATTTGCGCCATTGACGAACTACCACGCAAGGTGTGTAGCGCGCGAATCAAGCCATTATAGTCTTGTGATTTACTGTCATCAGATTGGAGGAACTGATCAATCGTTTGTAGATGTTCTTCAGCTTCTTCAATAAAAATGCTCACTGTCTCTTCGACCAGTGACGCATCTGCATCCACTTGCTCAAGAACAGGTTCTGATTCAACGACCACATCAATCGTGCTTTCAAGCACTTCTACAGGTGACGTAGCTTCAACATCAGTCAGTTCTAAACCAGTGACATCATCTTCAGATTTTAATTGATCTGCCAGTTTTAATAATTCTTCGAGTGCAGGCTCAAGGCTGATATTTTGTTGTAATTGTTGCCCCATTAAAACCAATGGACGTAAGTCAACATCCAATTCGGCAACATTTTTAAACCGTGGATAGAGCTTATATTGATAAACATTTAAAACTGTTTGTGCAAACTTTTGAACGGTCGGCGTTAACTGTACCGAACCCGCAATAACACGGTTCAGCGTATCTTCAACTGCCCATGCAGTTTCACCCGCCGATTTTGCCCCGACCATACGACCCGAACCTTTCAGGGTATGGAAATGACGACGAATCGTCGTTAAAGTGTCTTTATCTTGTGGATTTTCCAACCAAGTTGTAAATAAACCCGCAAGTTCTTCAAAGATTTCTTCTATTTCTTCAACAAAAATCTCTAAAATTTCTGCATCTTGATCAAGATAACTATCTTCAGGAAGCGTAGTTGTTTCAACTAAATTTTTTAATATTTCTTTCATAGCTAAGGCTTCTTATGTTTTGCCACCAAGAAGGTTGCTCAAACTTAATTGTAACCATCACCTAAGACTTAACTGTGACGTTAAGTTCACCTTATCGATGTGTTATCTGTAATCGGTGCAGTACCCTAGCCGTAGCTAAGGTACTGCAGGTTTGCGCCTGACTTACTCTGGGAGTTTAAAGTCAGATACAGATTCACGTAATGATTCAGCCATGTTCGCCAATTCAGATACCGAACGTGCAGTATCAAATGTTGCACTGGTGGTTTGCGAGGTAATTTCTTGTACAACGTTCATCGTTGTCGCAATATGACCTGCAGAAGCAGACTGAAGTTTTGCAGCATCCGAAATGTTTGCAATCAGTTTCGCCAAGTTACCCGATACAGACTGAATTTCATCCAGTGCTACGCCGGCATCTTTAGACAAGTTCGCACCACGTACAACTTCCGAAGTCGTTTGTTCCATCGAAATTACGGCTTCGTTAGTATCCGTTTGAATGGTTTTTACCAAGCCTTCAATCTGTTTGGTTGCAGACGCTGAACGTTCCGCAAGACGCTGTACCTCATCCGCTACCACGGCGAAACCACGACCTGCCTCACCCGCCATCGACGCCTGAATTGCTGCGTTTA
This sequence comes from Acinetobacter sp. YH12063, assembly GCF_013419715.1. Classification (NCBI taxonomy): domain Bacteria; kingdom Pseudomonadati; phylum Pseudomonadota; class Gammaproteobacteria; order Moraxellales; family Moraxellaceae; genus Acinetobacter; species Acinetobacter sp. YH12063. The sequence goes on from NZ_VOZO01000002.1 coordinate 211,825, forward strand.
ATGCCAAGATGTTCGTTTGGTCGGCAATATCGTTAATCAGTGCGACAATGTTACCAATCTCTTGAGAAGACTCACCCAAACGTTTAATACGTTTTGAAGTTTCTTGAATCTGCTCACGAATCGTGTCCATACCTTCAATTGAACGGTTTACAACATCTGCACCGTTTGCAGCAATTTGTACTGAACGTTCTGCTACGACAGCTGATTCTTCAGCGTTCGAAGATACTTGGTCAATCGACATTGCCATTTCGTTAATCGCGGCAGATGCACCAGCAATCTCTTGCGCCTGATGCTCAGATGCTTCTGCAAGCTGGTTGGTAATACCCTGCGTATTCGCCGTATATTGTGCAACTTCTTGAGAAGTTTCTGTAATACGCGATACAAGGTCACGTAATTGGTCGATTGCGAAGTTAATCGAGTCGGCAATCGCACCGGTAAAGTCTTCAGATACCGTCGCATACGAACGCAAGTCACCGTCTGCAAGATCGGCAATTTCATCGAGTAAACGTAAAATCGCGTTCTGGTTACGGTCATATTCTTCTTGAAGACGGGTTACACGGAATTTATCCGATTGACCACGTAAAGAAAGAAGTTTGAATACACAGATCAAGAAGGCAGTTAATGCAAGAATCAACAGTACCGCAGGTAAAATGGTTTTCAGACCAGTGTTAGAAGACAATTGATTTAAATTACCCAACAAATTGTCTGACTCAGCAAAAATTTGTGAAGATGCTTTACGTACGTTCACAATTTGCGTTGAGTTTTTCAAAATCGTCGCTGAAGCTGATTTTAATACGTCGTCATATTCGGCTTTAATACCTTCAAGTGATTCACGTAATTCAGGGCTTTCAATACGCTGTACACCGAGCTCTGCACTACCGTCCAATTGAGCATTTAAGTACAAACCGAAGGTTTCCGTATCTGCACTGAAGTCATCCGCAGACTCACGTGAGCTATCAGAACCTGAAAGCACCGAACTGATCGAACGTAAAATACGTTCCGCAATGAATACTTGGTTTTTCGCAATAACCACCTGGTTCGAAGGCATGTCTTGACGTGCCATTTGGTCGACCATCAAGTTATATTCCGCCTGAATCCCCGGAATGGTTTCACCAATCGCGATGTTCGTGTCATATAGCTTGTTAATGATTTTTTGTTGCGAAGTAATCAAGTCAATACTTTTTGAAACTTCAGCCCACTGCGTATCTACAGATTTCAGCGCATCGGTATTTGCATGAATATCTTTTACAGTTTCTAAGTTTTCTTTGAACGAATCTTGAGAAGCAATTAATTTTTTCATTGCATCTTCAGTACCCGAAGCTGTTGCTTCAGTTGCTTGACGCGAAATTGTTTGCGAAAGAAGACGGAGTTCACCCAAACTTTGCGTCAATTGGTTACCGCGAGGAACGCTATAGAATAGGTATAATAAAATGATCGTTGCCAGTACTAATGAACCAATCGCACCATAAATAAATGGTTTGGATTTTTCACTATCACCAAAAACTCGAGATAATTGATCTGTCTGTGATTGCAGTTTTGCCAGAAAAGCATTACCGCCTTTACGACCACTGGTGCTTTCACCCGTATTTTTCTTTTTAAGTTTAAAGCCCATTCAGCTTCTCCCCGATTACGCCTTCTTTCGTTCGTGCGCGACAATTAATTTATAAATTTTATAGATGCGTTCATGTATTTTGGATTTTGCAGTAAACGACTGAAGAGAAATACATTCCACTGCTGGTTATGCTGGTGGAAATACCCCTGACAATATTCCTGTAAATTTCGATCCAACTCATTATGTTTAGAAAAATAACTTTTCTTATTAAAGTGTTGAATACCCAAAACTTGATCGACTACCAAACCGACATAATGGTCATTATGACTAATACATAAAACTTTTTGAGTGGGTGAAAAACTACTTCGATGACCGGTTATATATTGTGCTAGGTCAGACAAAGAAAGTAAGCGTCCCCGAATATTGGCTAGTCCTATCACCCAAGGTTGGGTGTTGGGAACTGGCGTATATTTTGGTGGGTAGATCACTTCAGCTACTTCACCTAAAGGAGCAACGTAATATTGCCCCATCATCTCAAAAGCAATGCCTGACCATCGGTTTACTTCATTTTCAGTGGAAACGTAGTTCTTGTTTCCTCGTTTTGCGATTCGAAGTAATTCGATAAATCCATTTGCTGCCATAGAGCTTTATCCTGCATTGAGGTGTTGCTTAATCACATCAATTAATTGTTTTTCGTCTACAGGTTTAGTTAGATAATCAGAAGCACCTTGGCGTTTACCCCAAACACGGTCAGTTGCCTGATCTTTGGTACTTACAATGACAATCGGGATATGTTTGGTGGTCGCACCACGTGCAATTTGACGTGTTGCTTGGAATCCATTCACACCCGGCATTACCACATCCATCAAGACCAAATCAGGTAACTCAGCTTGAGCCATTGTCACCCCATCTGCCCCATTTGAAGCTTCAATCACTTCAAAACCGTGTTTACCTAAAATTTCTTTAAAACGGAATGTTTCTGTTGGTGAATCATCAACGATTAGGATACGTGCCATGCTTTTTCCCCAAAAAATAAAAAATCTAATTAAGCTGTAACGTGATTACGGATTGCATTCAGCAATTCATCTTTACTGAATGGCTTAGTCAAGTATTCATCAGAACCTACAACACGACCCTTCGCCTGATCAAATAAACCATCTTTACTTGAAAGCATAATCACAGGAATATTTTGATAATTTTGAGAGTTTTTAATCAGGGCACAAGTTTGATAGCCATCTAGACGTGGCATCATAATATCGACAAATACGATATCTGGATTCGCATCTGCAATTTTTGAAAGTGCTTCAAAACCATCTACAGCAGTGACTACTTCACATCCTTCACGCTGAAGCAGCGTTTCGGCCGTACGACGAATGGTTTTTGAATCATCAATTACCATGACTTTTAGATTTTGGAATTTATCGTCCATTTATTGACCCTACCCATTGAGGATGTACAAACAATTAAGTTAGCAGCATTATTATTTACAAGTTGTGAACATTTTTAACATATCTTTACTTGCGTTTTCAATGAACATTTTCTGCGCAAACACACAAGATTTCTTGTTTTTATTAACTGCTTCACACTTTCCGATGACCAACGATTTTTTTTTAACTTGGAATAGTATTTAATTGTCTTAATTAAGCATATTATAGCAAGATTATTACTTTAAAATAAGTAATTTAGTCAACTTTAAACTGGGGAGTACAAGGTTGAGTCCGCTTACAAAAAAAATTCACTTGATTGGCCTTAAACATTTCTCAAAAAAAGTCATCCTGACGACTTGTTTACTAGCTTATACCCCGCTTTTATTTGCTGCACCAACCAATACACAGCAACCACAAAAGGCGACTTGGTATCGCTACTATGACAGTAAAGGCGTAGCAAATATCAGTACCAATGTGACACCAAATCACATCCGCTATGGTTATGAAGCACTTGATCAAAATATGCAAGTGATTAAACGTAACCGCCCCTACAATGCTGAAGCTGATGTTAGACAAGCTCCTCAGCGTGCTGCTCAAGCACGTCAGCAAGCATCAGATATCAAACTTAAAAAAGCCTATACCAATAGCCGAACTGCGGCCATTAAAAAGCGTGATGCACTGACGGGTATACGTAAACAGATCGTGTTTGAACAAGAACAATTAAAACAATTACAAAATGATCGTGTATTATTTGTTCGCCAAGAACGTGAACATTTTCGAAAAGGTGAAACCGTTCCGGCAAAATTAAAAACAATGTTGGATAATAATCAAAAAAATATGGTAGCGAAAAAAGAATACATTCAATCGTTACAAACTCGCTATCGAAATACAGAAGCTGAATACGACAGAATTATTACGCGTTTAAAAGCGATGGAATAAACTTGTTATTCAATTGCTTTTGTAGACCGCTGATATAAGGACCATTATGCAATCTGCACAGCAATCATCCCCTTTTTTAAAGCTTAGCCTGCTTTGCATAAGCCTGACTTTGGCTGCATGTCAAAAAGAAGATCCGCAGCAAAGTGTAAAACCAGAAAATAAGATTGAATTGATTCAACAAGATCTGGTGACGATCGAACAAGGCAACGCCATTTCAAAAACAGCCTTTACAGGCACCATTCGGGCAGTCAATCAGAGCAGTATTCAAGCCCAAGTCACTGCGACTGCAACCAATGTGAATGCAGAGGTCGGACAACGTGTCAGCAAAGGCCAAGTGTTGGTGCATTTAAATAATCAAGACAACGCAGCACGTCTTGCTCAATCACAAGCGAACCTCGCATCCACACAAGCTCAAGCCAATCAAGCCAAACTGATGATGGAGCGCAAACAGCGTTTGCTAAATCAAGGCTTTATTTCCAAAGTAGAGTTTGAACAAAGTCGTGTCGATTACCAAGCTCAACTGGAAAATGTTCGAGCCCAACAAGCCAATGTCGATATTGCACGTAAAGCCAATCAAGACGGCACCATTTATAGCCCTATCCAAGGCGTGATTACCAAACGTGATGTTGAACCGGGACAAACGGTTGCTGCGGGACAAACCCTTTTTGAAATCGTCAATCCAGACCAATTGGAAATTCAAGCCAAATTACCAAGTGATCAGCAAGCTGCACTGAAAATTGGACAAAAAATTGAATATAACATCCAAGGCAATAGCAATTTACTCACTGCACAAATCAGTCGGATTTCACCGATTGCTGATCAAGCAAGTCGCCAAATTGAATTTTTTGCAGCCCCAAATGAAACCATTACATCATTAAGTATTGGTGCTTTTGTCGAAGGTCACATTTTAGGTACAGATAATATTTCAGGCCAAAAAATTCCACTCGATTCCATTCAAAGTCTAAAAGACCAACCTTATGTCTGGGTCATACGTCAAAATAAAATTGCCAAAGTGCCTGTACAAATTTTGAATCAGAGTTATAGCAATAACACCGCGATTGTTCAGGGCTTACAAAATAGTGATCTGATCAGCCGAATTAAATTTAATAATTCAGATATCAAACAAGATGTAAGTATCAGCCAAAATTAAAAGAATAAGGCAGGACAGTTGTTATGTGGTTAACCCGAATTAGTGTGAAATATCCTGTTTTCACCATCATGATGATGTTCTGTCTGATGGTGCTAGGACTCGCTTCTTGGCAGCGTATGGGCGTTGAAGAGTTTCCTGATGTCGACTTCCCTTTTGTTGTGGTCTACACCAACTATCCGGGTGCTTCTCCTGAGTCTGTCGAATCTGAGATCACCAAGAAACTTGAAGATCAGATCAATACCATTTCAGGCCTTAAGCAAGTCATTTCACAGTCCAGTGAAGGTTTATCCACGGTCATTGTCGAATTTAATCTAGACGTCTCATCCTCTGTAGCTGCACAGGATATTCGAGATAAAATTGCACCGGTAACCGCACAATTTCGTGATGAAATTGATGACCCCATCGTAGAACGTTATGACCCTACTGCCAGTGCAATTATGTCGATTGTTTTTGAATCAAAGGACATGTCTTTACGTGATTTGAGTTCCTATCTGAATCAACGGATTGTGCCACAACTCAGAACAGTTCCTGGTGTCGGTACGGTCAATTTATTGGGTGATGCACAGCGTCAAATTCGTATTCAAGTAAATCCGCAAAAATTACAAAGTTTCGGGATTGGGATAGACCAAGTTATAAACACCCTAAAATCTGAAAATATTGAAGTTCCGGGGGGAACTTTAAAACAAAAGAACTCAGAATTGGTGGTCGAAATTAAATCTCGGGTTATTCACCCAAACTCATTCGGTGATTTAGTGGTTGCCAATAAAAATGGCGCCCCGATTTATCTCAAACAAATTGCCGAAATAGAAGATAGTCAAGCCGAAATGGAGTCGAGTGCCTATCTGAATGGCAAAACAGCCGTTGCTGTCGACATTCTGCGAAGTTCGGACTCTAATGTGATTGAGGTGGTTGATAATACCCGTAAAACCTTAAGTAAAATTCAACAGCAATTGCCGCAAGGCACGACCGCAGAAATTGTGGTTGATTCATCTAAAGGTATTCGAGGCAGCATTAAAGATGTAGCACGAACGATTATTGAAGGTGCGGTACTTGCAGTATTCATTGTTTTGTTATTTCTCGGCTCATTTCGTTCGACAGCCATTACAGGTTTAACCCTACCGATTTCGCTACTGGGCACCCTCACCTTTGTTTGGATTTTTGGTTTTACCATCAACATGATGACCCTACTGGCTCTCTCACTGAGTATCGGTCTACTCATTGATGATGCCATTGTGGTACGCGAAAATATTGTCCGCCATGCCGATATGGGCAAAGACCATGTCACCGCAGCACTCGACGGTACAAAAGAAATTGGTTTAGCTGTATTGGCCACAACCTTGACCATTGTTGCCGTATTTTTACCTGTGGCATTTATGGGCGGTATTATTGGGCGTTTCTTCTATCAATTTGGTGTAACCGTCAGTACCGCTGTACTAATTTCGATGTTTGTGAGTTTCACCCTTGACCCGATGTTGTCTGCTCACTGGGCAGAGCGCCATGATCCAAATAAAAAGCCCGGCAAAATAAAACGCTTTTTTAACTGGATTTCGGGCAAACTCGACAACCTAAGCCATCATTATGAAAAATTACTCAAGCTTGCTTTAAGATTTAGGCTCATTACCCTTTTAATCGCCGTCGCGTCTTTATTTGGCGCATTAGCTTTATCCAAAATGATCGGAACTGAATTTGTACCCGTACCAGACAAAGGTGAAATTCGGATCAAATTTGAAACACCCGTTGATGCAACCCTTGAATATTCGCAGGCGAAGCTTAAGCAAGTCGATCGTATCATTCGCCAGCATCCAGAAGTCAAAGCCACTTATGGTGCCATTAATAGTGCCACTGATCGCGGTAAAAACCATGCCAGCATTCGTGTCACCGTTTCACCACGTACAGAGCGTAGTCAAACCTTAACGGATCTCAACAATGAATTCCGTACCCGTTTAAAACATGTGGCAGGAATTACTATTACCTCGATTGCCTCAGCTGATGAAACAGTTTCGGGAGGTCAAAAGCCGGTCATGATCTCGATTAAAGGCCCAGACTTAGATGAGTTACAACGCATTTCTGACCGTTTCTTGGTTGAAGTTTCCAAAGTCGAAGGCATTGTCGACTTAGAAAGCTCACTCAAAGAACCTAAACCGACCTTAGGTGTACATATCAATCGTGTTTTAGCCAGTGATTTAGGTTTATCCGTCAATCAAATCGCCAATGTATTACGCCCTCTACTTGCGGGGGATAATGTAACAACGTGGAAGGATGATAAAGGCGAAACCTATGATGTAAATTTACGACTCACTGAAGATCAGCGTCGACTACCAACAGACATTCAAAGCATGTACATCACATCGCAAAAAACCGATGCCACAGGCTTACCTATCTTGGTTCCATTGGCAAGTGTGGCTAGCTTTGAAGAAACATTGGGTGCTTCACAAATTAACCGTCGTGATCTGGCACGTGAAGTGATGGTTGAAGCCAACACAGCAGGACGTCCTGCGGGTGATATTGGTGCCGAAATCAATGAGATAGAGAAAAACTTCGACTTGCCACCAGGTTATAGTTTTGTCACGCAAGGTGCCAATAAAGATATGGCTGAGTCTGCGGGTTATGCAATGACAGCGATTACCCTCTCTATTGTATTTATTTATATTGTTTTGGGTTCACAATTTAATAGCTTCATTCACCCTGCAGCCATTATGGCTTCATTACCCTTATCATTGATTGGGGTTTTCTTAGCCCTATTCTTATTTAATTCAACCATGAACCTCTTTTCCATTATTGGGATTATTATGCTCATGGGCTTGGTGACAAAGAACGCAATTCTACTCATCGACTTTATTAAAAAAGCCATGGATCATGGTGTAGATCGTTATGACGCAATTATTGAAGCAGGTAAAACCCGTTTACGCCCCATTTTAATGACCACCAGTGCAATGGTGATGGGTATGGTTCCGCTTGCACTTGGTCTAGGTGAAGGCGGTGAACAAAGCGCGCCAATGGCACATGCCGTGATTGGCGGAGTGATTACTTCTACCTTACTGACACTCGTGGTTGTTCCAGTGATTTTTACCTATTTGGATGATTTCCGAAACTTCCTTGCACGTCAGGCCAAAAAAATCATGTCATAATGACAAAATCTAAAATGAGGTGACTTTGGAAAATGTTCACCTCATTTTTTATTGTATACTCTCCACTTTAACGCTTAATTTTTTAGGACAGTTTCCATGCGCGCGAGTCGCTTTTTATTTGCAACGTTAAGAGAAACCCCAAACGATGCTGAAGTTATTTCACATCAGCTTATGCTTCGTGCCGGGATGATTCGTAAATTGGCTTCAGGTTTATACACTTGGCTGCCGATGGGCGTTCGCGTATTAAATAAAGTTGAAGCGATTATCCGCGAAGAGATGGATCGCGCTGGTTCACTTCAAGTCCTGATGCCTGTCACTCAACCTGCATCTTTATGGGAAGAATCAGGTCGTTTCGTACAATATGGTCCAGAACTTTTACGTTTTAAAGACCGTCATAACAATGACTTTGTACTTGGCCCTACACATGAAGAAGTGATTACAGATCTTGCTCGCAATGAGTTGAAAAGCTATAAGCAATTGCCTGCAAACTTCTACCAAGTACAAACCAAATTCCGTGACGAAATCCGCCCTCGTTTCGGTGTGATGCGTTCACGTGAATTCATCATGAAAGATGCCTATTCTTTCCATGTTGACCAAGCCTCTTTACAAGAAACCTATAACAACATGTATGCAGCTTACTGCAAGATTTTCACGCGTTTAGGTTTAAATTTCCGTCCAGTTCAAGCGGATACAGGTTCAATTGGTGGTTCGGGTTCTCATGAATTCCACGTACTTGCTTCTAGCGGTGAAGATGACATCGCATTCTCTACAGAGTCAGATTATGCTGCTAACGTAGAAATGGCTGAAGCCGTACTAGTTGGTGAACGTGCTGCTCCGACTAAAGCACTTGAAATTATTGATACACCAAATCAAAAAACCATAGCTGATGTTTCTGAATTCCTTAAATCAAAACCTGCTCAATCTGTAAAAGCATTGTTGGTTCAAGGTGTTGCTGAAGAAGGTAAAGCTGCGCCAGTGGTTGCCTTATTCCTACGTGGCGACCATGAACTGAATGAAATTAAAGCTGAAAAACACCCATTAATTGCTGCTCCATTGGCCTTTGCAACTGAAGCACAATTGGCTGACTTAGGTTTAACGGCTGGTTTCTGTGGCCCTCAAGGCTTAACCGAAAAAGGCATTACAGTTATTGTTGACCGTGCAGCGTCTGTACTTTCAGACTTTGTTGCTGGTGCAAACCAAGTCGATAAACATGCTGTAGGTGTAAACTGGGAACGTGATGCACAATACACCGAAGTTTATGACCTTCGTAATGTTGTTGAAGGTGACCCTTCTCCAGACGGTCAAGGTACAATCTTGATTAAACGTGGTATCGAAGTTGGTCATATCTTCCAGTTGGGTCAAAAATACTCTGAAGCACTTGGCTGTAAAGTCTTAGGTGAAGACGGCAAACCTCTCGTTGTGACTATGGGTTGCTATGGTATTGGTGTAACCCGTGTTGTTGCTTCTGCAATTGAACAAAACTTCGATGACAAAGGGATTATTTGGCCGTCTGCAATTGCTCCTTTCGAAGTTGCTATTGTGCCAATGAATGCGCATAAATCACCGCGCACGTTAGAAGCAGCTGAAGCACTGTATGCAGAATTAACTGCTGCTGGTTATGATGTTCTTCTAGATGATCGTAATGAACGTCCAGGTGTTAAATTCTCTGATATCGAGTTAACAGGTATTCCACACCGTATCGTTATTGGTGAGAAAGGTTTGGATGCTGGTACATTTGAGTACAAAGGTCGCCGTGATGAAGAATCAAGCAACCTCAGTAAAGAAGACCTTTTAGCGAAAATTGCAAAATAATTTGCGCTAAATATAAAAAAATCCCGCTAAGTGCGGGATTTTTTTATATTAAATACTTTAAGCCTTAACAGAATTTCAGCCCGCCGAAGCAGTTAGAACGAAACTCCTGTCCAGAAAGTTTTAAATTGTTTAATGGGAAATCAATTAATGACGGGTTTTTAATTTCTTTAACATCTAAAGCCGAACCTGCAACACAACCAAAGATTAAATCTCCACAATTACGAACATTGGTACTTAGGTCATGGTTAATTCCAGCGATCGTTTGTTTCAACACTTCATCCGTAATCGCCACTTTATCTGAAGGTGTAATACTCCCCAAATCGACCTCATCTTCCATCGCCAACCACCAACCTCTTTCTGCTGCAACTGCAGCACCAGGCCAGAGTATTTTTTGAGCTTGTAAGGATAACGAAGCAGGGTTATTTAGATAAAGTGCATGGATCAAACCTAAACTTTGATTTACCGTAATATCGGTTTGTAGTCCAGTAAGATAGCCTGTTACGTCTTTATTCAAATTAATATTTAACCCAAGTAGAGAGATCTGAGCTTCTAATGGACCACTAAAATCTAGACGATCAACTGTACCTGTGCCTTTTAATACCGCAATATTATCCTTAATTCTATTCCCGCTCACGACAGTGGCTGGAATTGTAAAAGGTGCTGTGGTTGATTTTAAATTAAAAGAATAATTATCTGATTTGTAGTGAAGCGGTAGATCAACTTCAGCACCAAATAATGTCCCCTTAACTGCCCCTTCAATGTATTGCTGCGTAGAAGCATAGTCCATCACACGCTCGGCAGTTGTTGCAACACCCGCAGACGCTTTGGTTTTCATATACCCACTAAAGGTGTTGATACCATTGGGTGTATTACTATTTTCTGTACCTAATGTCATTAACCCAGAAATTTTTTCAGCGCTCAGACGAAAGCCCATCACTTCACGAGTTGCAGCTGATTTGGGATCTTTAATTGCAATTTCGATAAAAGGATTGGTCAACAAAGCAGAAGTTGCCGCACGTTCATCAGACGTATAATTGCTATTTACAGGCAATCCACTCAATGAAATATGATCGATATCAATATCACAAGCACCTGAGCCATTTGCACCACCACACCCCAATTGCAGCTTTTTAATATTGGCATTGAGCTCCATTTCAGCTTCTAAACCAAGCTTATAAAAGCCGACATTGGATTGGTCTACGGCTTGTCCACTCTCATCCACAGAATTATACCCCTGCGTATATTCCATGGAGAGTAATGCTTGACCATCAACTTTTGATAAGCTTTCATCATCTAAAGCCATCATTGCATGAGATAAGCTACTCATCGCAAATGTCGAGAAGATCAAACCTCTGATTAACTTCTTTTTCATAACAAATTCCCTGTTCGTTATTTTATTTATTTGTTATTGATTTAATATTATTAGCGTGGAGTAATCCCCATGGTGCTTCGCATTGTTCCACCGGTTAGGGCTATATCCGCCATCTTTTGCATATTGCCATTTGTTAACATCGATACTTCTGCACGAAACGCTTTAGACATATTATTGGTTGGATTGAATTTCACCTGATTATCAAACTCTACCGAATCTTGTTTCATTTTAATTCGAGCATCAAAACCTAGATCGCCCTGCATTTTATTAATATTGATACTTGAAGCTGAAACGACACCGCTGGCATTTACATCTTCATTCATCAAACTTAAATAGCTTCCCATAACTTTTTGATCTTTCTTTTCAGCATCTGTTAATGCTTTAAATTCAAAGCTGCCACGAAAAGATAAATAATTATTTTCTGCACTGTCATTTAGGCCCGGTACTATAAATAGCTCACCTTTACCATCAAGTTTAAACGCAATATTCGTCAACACATCATCACGTTTAGAGAAATTATCTAAAGGTACTGTAGTCCCACATTTGGCAGAAGCTGTAGTCGCACAGTTATAGGTTGAACCCGGAAGTTGACCAATCGCTAACTCGGCATTAGCTGCAATCAATAAATTATCTGCACGTACATAGATGCCATCATTTTCATAACCAATCACACCATCAGATTGAATAAGGGCATTGATGTTTCGTAAGCCTGCATAATAATTGACTTCTTGACCATTAATACCTTTTTTACCATCAATCAAAATAATGGAAGTTGTACTTGGTGTTCCTGTTTTTTTATCAACACCATAACCATCTGTGCTCATTACAAGGTTATAGCCAATACCTGATTTTTCAGCCGCATTTTTATAACTGTATTTTTTCTCTGATAATGCAACATTGGCATTCATATTATAAATCGGGATACCAATCCCCCAACTGTTGTCATTACTTGCAATTGCAGCAATTGAGTTATCAGAAATAAATCGTGCGGTACGCGCGATGGACTGAAAATCCATACCACGAATCGCCACAAGTGCAAAATTTCCACCCGCCGTTTGATTTGACAGATTCTGGGTTAAAACATTATTGGTTAAGCCTAATGTCGCTTTTAATTTATCATTTACCAGAAAATCAAGGCTTTTGGCTTGAATGGTATTGATATAAATATCGCCAAAATCAATATAGGCATTTTTATCAGCAACTAAAGACGTTAAATTAGAAAATTCAATGGCATAACTACCAATACCCGTATGGCCAATTTCTAAGGTTGTCGGTGCTTGACCTGCAACAAGACTCGGATCATCCTTTGAAGTAAAATCCGCGCGCACTCCTAAATGTAAACCACCTGAACCAACAGACTCATATCCTGAAGCTTTCGTTGCTAGACCAAAATCTTTGATTCCTTCTTGATTGGCGTTTAAGGCCACTCGTGCATTAGTGACAGCACCCGATGCTCCCATACGAATTAAATTGCGCTGTGCACCACCATCGGTACCGTATCGTAAATCGATATTAACGCCGGGGTTTGTGGCATCGCTACGTGAGCTATGCACATCTGATGTGTCCTTGACCCGCCCCAAATTGACCGTATGATCTTTGCTCCCTGTGGATTTTGTGGTGAGAACAATGCCTTCATCAGCTGCAACATACATATAACCTGAACCAGCAAAGTTAAAGTTAAAGTCCTTTAAGGTTACGCTATATCCATTCATACCATGACTAATACTGGCATTTTGCAATTGAAATTCCATATACGCCGTATCATTACGGTTAAATAGACCATTGCTGGTTTCAAGTAATACTTTTAAAGGTGAAGATGTTGCAATCGTAAGTGAACCTAAATTTTGCGTAGGCGTTTGGCACGTTGCACCTTGACACAGCAGCATAATATTTTGTGCAACAGCCGTAAATGGACTGACACTTGCAGCTATACGCATGCCTACACCAGCATCCGTCGTCCCCACATCAAAATCTAATTTTGATGTAATGGTGCTTTGCCCAACGCCATCTATTTGCACATTGTGCAAACCCATTTTCATCTTATTTTGGTCGGTTGGGTCAACCCAATTTAATTGATCGACTTTGACTCTAGAAACTTCATGGGTAATCGAAATACCATCTTGGCCAGTAACTGCACCCAAGCTTTCGTCGGTCATTGCTTCAAAAGCATAGGTGTGTTGAGCAAGTAAAATACTGGTTGCGAGTGCCGTCAAAGTTGTTATTTTTTTCATCACTATATCCTTATATTCAGTCACAGCTGATTAACAGCGACCTGCACCATTTCCAGTGCAGTTAAAACTGAAGATGTTTAACTTTCCACTCATGTGCATGTTGCCATGCACATTAACACCCATAAATCCTTGTTCTGAACCACGATCAAAATCAGGCACAGCTAAAGTTGAAGTTGTTCCATCAGCTTTCTTTTCGGTATAGGTCGTATAAGTACTGGTATTCTCGTAACCTTCCTTACCTGTCGTACCTGTTTCCACCGCCAACGTAGCAAAGCCTAAATTCCTAATTTTTAATGGCTTATCATCATAAAATGTCAACTGCATAGCCGTTTGTGGATTACCTTCACGATTGATAATCGTCACACCATCTAGTGAAAATTGATCGATCTGTAACGTTCCTTGAAACTGTTTAAACACCAACCATTTCTTATTACCATTTGCATCCACATGATTATTGGGCGCAAGTGCTAAGCGACAAAACTCATTGGATGAACATTGATATCCATAAAATGCTTGCGTTGTTTTACCATTCGCATCCATGATTGATATGTTGTTTTTCGACATATCATTGGCATATTGATGATTTAAGGAAAGTGTCCAACTGAGATCTGCACCGCCTTGACCGGTTGCAGCGGTAAGTTCCCTATTATCCATAGACACTAAACCTGCATGAGTTTGTGTCAGTGCAGCACAAACAACAGCGCATAAAATTTTATACATGTGATTTCTCCTACAGCCCTGTTGTTCTTATTTTTAAGTGCTGAATCAATACGCCATCTATGGCAACAGATCCTAAATTCGTGCTTTGTCCATTGACACCTTTAAACACCACACCTGTCGCCGTATCCGTACTTTTTGCATTCAACAGATTACCAGGCAAGCGCTCTACTGTACCGATCGCAATGCTACTGTGTGTTGCATTACGTCCTTGATATAGTGCTGTCGCATCTGAAGAGTTTGCTTTTAACTCCGTGCCACAACTATAGACGTTACAGGTTGATCCTTTAAAGTCTGAGGCATTTAAACCCGATGTACCTGTGGTATTACCAGCGATATCCGTATAGTAAGTATAAATTTTACTGTAAATAGAAGGTACATTTGGAATACGTGTCACTTCCAAAATAATATTTCGACCTTCTGAACCCACAATAAAGGGCTGATACATATTTCCTAAAACTAAATTGATATTTGGGCTATATAAATATAGACCTTCAGTTTCATGAAAGATTGGAGCTGCAGATCGATCCATCGCTGGTGTCGCTGCTGTTCCATCATCCAATTCAGGGCGTGCAGCTGTACTGATACGCATGCCGCGAGCATCCAAATCTCCATCATTGATACTCAGTGACTCAGCACGATCATTGGTATTAATACGAATTAAACTGGCTAAACCTAAGGTTTGGTTGTAATTTGTATTTGTAGATTTTAGGGTTTGAAAAATTCGAACTTGTGATCCATTAAAACTCAGGCCATTCGCAACAATTTGAGTACGTAAACGATAGTCTTTATCTAAGCCGCTAGTCGGCGCACCGGTAATCGGATCGACGACATTGCTTGAATTCAACGACCGTGAAAATACATCCATCCACAAACCAAGCTTGATGTTGTTAGATGCATCATCTGCCGCAATTTTCTTTAATGGTGCCTCAATCGCTAAGTAACCAACATTCCCCTTATTATCTTTCGCAAATTGTTCAACATCTTGATTACCCGCATGGAAAAGCCATGGGTTTTCTGCTGTACCCCAATTAAATCCTTGGTCTGTATAGCGCGTTGCTAATGAACTTTTTCCATTTTTATCTTTGCTATTGGACAGGGCTAAGCCATATATAAATACATCTGCTTTCGATCTGAGGCTCGATACGGTCGCAGTCGAGGCAATTTGTTTTGCTGTAATTTCAGCATTTTTCTTCACCGTTGCTAATGCTGAATCACTCGCCTTTTGAGCTTCAAGCTTGGCATAGTCCGTTGCCAACTGATTGAGGGTTTCTGCAGCTTTGGCATTTAACTGAGCATCTTTTGTTGGATCAATAAGATTTGAACGTGTAATTTTTCCTGAGACATAATTTTTATAAAACGTAGACCCAGTAGGTAAATTACCCGTACTATTGTTACCGTATAGTAACTCAATCATTTCATAGGTATTTTTTAAAGCAGCAGCTTGAGACTTTTCTTTTAACCACGGTGTAATTGATTCTTTCGTTGTACCATCATCTTCTAATTTCAAACCAGACGATGAACCATCATAATAATCTGCATAACGCTGATTGTAATATGCCTGCATCGTTGGCGATTCAAGATAAGACTGTACTAATCGGCCACGATATTCTGTTGAATATGTTGCGATGGTTTCATTGGTTATACGTGTAGCATTATTGGTCTCATAGGTGCTTTTTGAACTTGTAAAAGTTGAGTCATAAACACCGTTATAGCCCGTAACTCGGCCTTGCTGATAGGCATCAACATATGCAGCTTTATAGATTTTATCGTAAGCACGCTGGCCTAATTGTTCATAGTTTTCACCTGTAGGAATAATCCGAATAAAACCTGTATCGCTTTTCCCTGGATCAACCATACCTGACGCATAACTAGAAGCTGTAGAACGGTCATTTGGGCCTTGAAAGACCATTTTGAAATTTTCTAAAGTGAGTGCAACACCTTCACCCGTTGTGGCTGAAAGTGCTTCATCTGATAAATCTTGAAGCGCATAAACAGATGGTGCAGCGAACATGCTGACTGCGGCTGCTAAGCAACTCTGGCGGAATAACTTAGCCTGGGTGAATTGAGTCATCTCGACCTTCCTTTTATCAGATGCTCTGCATCTCTCTTATATTTATTCCTGAGAACTGGCTTTGATGTTATTGTCCATTTATTCCTTAAATGGAGACTTGTGATAGACCAGTCACTTAACTTTTTATTATGCTGAATAATTACTCAATTGCAAAAACTTCCCCACCGAATGGTCTATTTTCCGATGAATGACCCAACAAAAAAGCGGGCTAATTCGCCCGCTTTATTTAACTAAATCCGAAGGATTAAGCTTTCGGTAATGTCACACCAGTTTGACCTTGGTATTTACCGCCACGGTCTTTATAAGAGGTTTCACACACTTCGTCTGATTCGAAGAACAACATTTGTGCGACACCTTCACCCGCGTAAATACGTGCAGGTAAGTTGGTTGTATTCGAAAATTCTAAAGTCACGTGACCTTCCCACTCTGGTTCAAGAGGCGTCACATTGACAATAATACCGCAGCGCGCATAGGTTGATTTACCTAAACAAACGGTTAACACATTACGTGGAATACGGAAATATTCGACTGTCCGTGCTAGTGCAAACGAGTTCGGCGGAATGATACAAACGTCTGATTCGATATCAATAAAGCTTTTATCGTCAAAGTTTTTAGGGTCAACAATTGCTGAATGAACATTGGTAAAGACTTTAAATTCACGAGCACAACGCACGTCATAACCATAGCTAGACACGCCATACGAAATAAGCTTTTCGCCATTTTCATCATAACGGACTTGGTTTTCTGCATACGGTTCAATCATGCCGTGTTTTTCGCTCATTTCGCGAATCCAACGATCAGACTTAATAGCCATTTATCTCTATCCAAAAACTTAAATCAATTATTGCGTGGTACTTTAACTGAAATCCGACTTAATGAAAATAAGCTTTACCGAACTAAGCGGATTTAGTCATTTTCAAATCAATTTAGAGTTTTAAAATCGCAGAATAACTCAGTGGAATCGAAAAACTGACCAAGACTAGCGATGCTGTTCGTTGTAGATTGGCTTGATTGAGCCAACTAATTTTATTCGATGCCAAAACGGAACCAAGAAAGGTCCAAAAGAATGCAATAGGAACAATCAACAACAGAAAGATCAGCATGTGAGCTACATAATACTGCGCATTTTGCCAAGCCAACGCAGGGAAAATCGCAGATGCAAATAATAATGCTTTGGGGTTTAATAAAGTCGCAACAAAGAGTTCGCGTGCACGAATGCCCTTTTGATTAAAATTTTCAGCAACAGTTGCTGTACGCCATAATCGCATAGCCAAAAATAGAATATAGCCAGCACTAAACAGTTTTAAAATGGTCGGTAGTAAAGGCAGATGTACGGAAATTTTACCAATGAGAAAACCCCATAGGCTAATCGAAATAAGATAACCAAAGGCTTCCGCTGGAATGAGTCGGAATGATTTACGTAGCCCAACTTGAATACCCGAAGATGCGAGTAACGTATTGGTTGGTCCCGGCGTTAACAAAATACTGATAACTAGACCAATAAAAAACCATGAAATCATACTTTGACCTCAAACTTAATCCGCGAAGATTAATTCAGTTGTTTCGTATTAGCAAAATAAAAATAGATATCGCTTATAGAGAACTCCTTATTTAATTTTATGAATTCAGCAACTTAAATAGAAAAAATAGAACCTTAGCTGAACAGTCATTCAGAGCACTTTACAATTCAAAGAAATAGTTTGAACTTATATTTATTAATAGAAAATTCACATGATTCCATGTATACCCTACAGTTTTTACACGTAACAAAATATTATTAAAATAAACAATACCGCCCCATGCCATTCTTACGCATAGCCATTATTTATTGGAGATTAAAAATCAAAAAAAAATACTTTTCAAAAATAATTGATTAAGTTATGTTCAATTGAGTAGTGGAAATTAAAACTAAAATTCATCAAATCAATATTCAAAATTTATGTGTAAAAGGACGTTTCTATGAACCAATGGACAAAACTCACGTTACTCTCGGTTACTTTGGCGTGTATTACTGCTTGCTCAAATGATCAATCTACTTCAAAAAATACCACGGAAGGAAAAAGCGCAGAAACTGCTACATCTAACCAACTTCAAACCAAGTTCGTAACCATTGCAACTGGCGGAGCATCAGGACCTTACAATGTGATTGGGACAAGTCTTGCAGAAATTTATAACAAAACCTTTGGTGTAAATTCTAAGACTCAGACTACAGGTGCATCCGTCGAAAACTTAAACCTTCTGAAACAGAATAAAGTTGAAATGGCATTTGTTATGAGTGACAGCTTAACAGAAGCACTGAACGGAGCAGGAAGTTTCGCAAATGGTAAAGTTGAGAATGTCAGCCAAGTCGCAGCGCTTTATCCCAACTACGTACAAATCGTAACCTCTAAAAAATCAGGGATCAAAAATATCGAAGATTTGAAAGGTAAACGTATCGCTGTAGGTGCACAAAATTCAGGTGTAGAAGTAAATGCACGTACACTGTTGAATGGTTTTGGAATCACCTATAAAGATATTAAAGTTGATTATTTGGGCTATGCTGAAGCCGCTGATGCTTTAAAAGGTGGCAAGCTTGATGCAGCATTCCTGACCAGTGGCATTCCAAACTCATCACTCATGGAACTTCAACAAAGCTTTGATCTACAGTTAGTTTCAATCAATGCAGATAAAGTCAAAGAAATAGCTAAAGATCAAAGTTATTTCTTACCGATGATTATTCCAAAAGGCACTTATGGCAATACTGCGGACATTCAAACTGCCGCAATTAAAAATGCATTAGTTGTTCGCTCAGATATATCGGATGATGATGTCTACAAACTAACAAAAACTTTCTTTGACAGTTTGCCTCAATTGGCAACTTCACACCAAGCAGCAACAGAAATCACGCTTGAAGGTGCTCAACAAGGCCTTGTAGCGCCTCTACATCCAGGCGCGAAACGCTACTATGATGAAGTGGTTAAAAAATAATAAGCTTCAAAAAAATGCAGTTTATACTGCATTTTTTATATTGTTCTTCGTAATCTATGCTAGCTATCCAACACTGTATACGCAGGTTAGAGTTGAAACTGATATATGCAAAATTTCAACTGATCAATTTGATTTACAGTGGAAGCATTCAGTAGAAAAGACGGCTTGGTCTGAACAATATCAGCGTCAGAAGAATAAGTTTTTACTGCGCCACACCGATTTGATTTCATTTGGTGCAGGTACACCCTCAAATTATCCCATTGAGTTTCAAAAAAATGGTGTGATTAGAATGCGGGTCAATCAAAATATAGATGAAATCAACTGGGTGATTTCTAGAAATATGCAAGGCACGATCCTCGCTGACCAAAAAATTTGGTCTATTTTTCAAAGTTACCCAGACTATAGTTTGGTCAACATCTCGATTCAATATCAACCCAAATGGAAGTCTTGGTGGATTGGAGAATGCCTATGAATTCCAAAGAAGATAAAGTTGTATTAGAACAACTCGATGAGAAACAACAACAAGCCATATTAGAAAAATTTGATCGGGAATCTGTTACTCGAATCAATATGAGCAAATCTGTTACCTACTTTGTTGCATTTGTAGCGATCTTTTATTCATTATTTCATTTATTTATTACGTTTAATCCTTTACCTGAGTTAATACAGCGTGCAGCCCATGTCGCTATTGGCCTAGCACTCATTTTCTTACTCTATCCAGCTCGTCAAGCAAGCTCCCGGCAGCATATTTCACTTCTCGATTGGTTCTTGGCTTTGCTTTCCATCTTCAGTTTTTTATATTTATGGAAAGAATATCAATCTATTATGACCACTCGAGGTGGTATTCCAAATACCTTAGATATCGCGTTTGCAATTATGAGTGTGGTATTAGTCATAGAAGCAACTCGCCGGGTCATGGGGTGGATGCTGCCCATTTTAAGTTTAATTTTCCTGACCTATACATTTATCAGTCACTTTGATTGGTTGCCAGATCGATTAATTACTCGCCCTTATACCATCAGCGACATTTTCGGACATATGTATTTAAAAACCGAAGGCTTATATTCTTCGGCAATTGGTGCATCCGTCACTTTTATTTTCTTATTTATCCTTTTTGGTGCTTTTCTTGCAAAATCAGGTATGGGGAAATTGTTCAATGATCTTGCCATGGCATTGGCGGGTCATAAACAAGGTGGTCCTGCCAAAGTTGCTGTAATTTCAAGTGGATTTATGGGCAGTATTAATGGAACTGCTGTTGCCAATGTTGTTGGCACAGGCTCATTTACCATTCCATTGATGAAAAAAATTGGTTATCACAAGAATTTTGCTGGTGCCGTTGAAGCCAGTGCATCCGTCGGTGGACAAATTTTGCCGCCAGTCATGGGTGCGAGTGCCTTCATTATGGCCGAAACAACTGGCGTGAGTTATGGCACGATTGCACTAGCCGCATTATTACCTGCCTTATTGTATTACCTTGGCGTCATGGCTCAAGTTCATTTCCGTGCGGGTAAAGATGATCTGAAAGGCGTACCTAAAGCTGATTTACCTAAAGTAAAAGAAGTTCTAAAAGAGCGTGGACATTTACTTATTCCAATTTTGGCACTGGTCTTTTTCTTATTTCAAAATATTCCTGTGAGCTATGCTGCTGTCTACACCATCGTCCTGACCATCTTTGTAGCAGCTTTAAGAAAATCAACACGAATGGGTGTAAAAGATATTTTAGATGCGCTCGTTGATGGAGCCAAACAATCATTATCTGTGATGGCTGCTTGTGCTGTCGTTGGTATTATTATCGGCGTAGTAAGTCTGACAAGTTTTGGTTCAGTAATGACTTCTTCAATTATGAGTTTAGGTGCAGGTAGTCTCTTTCTCACTTTATTTTTAACCATGATTGCATCGATGATTTTAGGCATGGGGCTTCCATCTATTCCGGCCTATATCATTACTGCCACCATGGCAGCACCAGCACTCGCAAACTTTGATATCCCTGTATTAGTCGCGCATATGTTTGTGTTCTATTTTGGTTTATTTGCAAACATCACCCCACCAGTTGCCCTTGCCGCCTTTGCGGGCGCAGGAATTGCAGGCGGTGATCCAATGCGCACTGGGTTTCAGGCCTTAAAACTATCTCTTGCTGGTTTTATTGTTCCATTTTTATTCGTTTATAACCCTGCCATGCTGATGATTGATACCACCAATGTTGCAGTCAATGCTCGAGAATTTGCCTTTCCTGCATGGACAACTATAGTGAGTATTACTGTCACTTCAGTGATAGGAATTCTCGCTTTAGGCTCCGCAGTTGAAGGTTATTTCAAGACTTATCTCAACTGGTTCTGGCGTATTTTTTTAGGTGTGGGTGCGCTGTGTATGATTATTCCAGAAACCATTACAGATATTGTAGGCATTATCATGGTCATCATCGCAATTACGGTGAATATTATCACTGCTAAACGTAAAGCAAACCCGTCTCTTTCCTCCTAAAAAACCAATTAAAAAGCCCGGTAATTACCCGGGCTTTTTAATTTCTTAGACTAAGGCGTACCCTCATTTGATGGGTGGGTTTTAATGACTTCAAATAATATTTAAAATTATTTGTTCCTCTATATTTTTTCAATGCTAAGCCCCTTGTAACAGAGGACATTTGGCAAAAAATCTAAGACACAATGCGTTTGTACAGTTACTGCCGTTCAAAGAATTGATCCTAGCCAAAATAATAGAAATATCGTGAAAGCTATTTTGTAAAAACTAAGTACAAACGCGACATCCTTTGATATGCCTCAAGAATTTTATCCTTGGCAGACGGCTTATAATCGCAGGAAAAATAAGAAATTGTGCAAATCGTTTTTTAGATGTGTAATTCATAGACATCGTTGAATGTCTAAAGTTCAGTACTCATAATTTTCAAACACTCCCAATACCACGTTATAAAAAATCTGGCACGAGGCCAGATTTTAATACGATCAACTTAAATTTCAGTTCACCCTTAGAAAATACGGTTTTTATCTTTTTCAGCCTGAGGTAATGCATCTGCAACTTTTTGTGCAATCGCCATGTAGCTTTCAGCAGCATCATCACCAGCAATTACCGACGGTTTCCCTGCATCGGCATTTTCGCGAATTTGTACGTTCAACGGTAAACGACCTAAGAGTGGAATGTCGTATTGGGCTGAAAGTTGGTCGCCACCACCTGTGCCAAAGATTTGCTCTTCATGCCCGCAGTTTGAACAGATGTGAGTCGACATATTTTCAACCACACCCATCACGGGAATGTGTACACGGTTAAACAATTCAATGCCTTTGGTCGCATCCATTAATGCAACGTTTTGTGGTGTCGTCACAATCACAGCACCTGTCACCGGTATACGCTGTGCAAGCGTCAACTGAATATCACCTGTGCCTGGTGGCATATCAATGACCAATACATCCAGATCAGGCCATAAAGTTTGGTTAAAGAGCTGCATTAACGCCCCTGTCGCTTTCGGCCCACGCCAAGCCACTGGCGTATTGTTATCCCCAGTTAAGTGACCAATTGAAAGCACAGCCATACCATATGCTTCAATAGGAACAAATTGCTCAGCTTCAATCATCGGCGTGCGGCCTGCATTGCCGAGCATCGTTGGAATACTTGGACCATAGATGTCTGCATCTAATACCCCAACCTTTAAACCCAGCTGTTGTAATGCGAGCGCCAAATTCACAGTGGTGGTCGATTTACCCACACCACCTTTACCAGATGACACCAAAATGACATTTTTAATGCGTGGATGTTTCGGTACATCACGCTGTTGTGGAGCCGCTTTTTGAATCGGTGGATTATTCGGATCAACTTCGGCAGGTGCTTCAGGTGTTTTCGCAGACGCATCCACAACTGGAGGTAACTGACTTTTTGCAGCTGAACTTTCAGCTTTTTCTTGGCTAGAACAAATTTCGCCTTCTGCATGATGATGACCACAACCACCTTCAGATTTATGCCCTGTTTTTTGTTGAATCACATGCATATTCAGCTCGTTAATACCGCATTTTTCTAACGCATCAGCCAAATCATCATGGATTTTTTGCAAGTCATCGGCTTCTGAAGGAAAGGTATTAATCGTGATCTGTAAGATCTGACCTTGCACATTCACCTGAGTAATACGGTCTTTTAAGGCATTATTCGAATTGGGAAGTACATAGTTTTGTAAAACCTGTTGGATTTCCTCCTCTTTCACCTCTTGGGAGGGTGAAAACACAGATTTTAGAGAAGAAAGCCACGACATTATGTTGTCTCCAAACAGGAACATCAAAAGATAATAGCGATAGTTTACCTGTTCATCTGCCCCAGAGTAAGAGGGAGATGAATGACTTATCCCTATAAGCTTATAAAGTTGAGTAATTTAGTCAGCTTTCAAACAATTTTTCTAACGTGTGACGCTTAAAAATGCACCTGCAACTGATTTTTGCGGCTAAACCAAAGCCTTTAAATTTGAATTGATTACATATCAACCATACATTTTCAGCGTAATTTCAGTTTATATTTCAGTCGTTTCAACAGAATAATCAAAGCGATGGATGTGCAATCTAAAGGCACATTTTGTACTTTTAATTTTAAAAATGGGGAAGACTATGTATAAGAAGTCTGTGTATAAAACGACTTTATGCGCCTTGATGCTCCTGACTTCAGCAGCCTATGCAGAAATTGCGACTGAAGCCATTCAAACACCTGACCGACAAACTGTGGCGATTGGTGATAGCCTCGATCTCATGCGCTCGCGTATGCAAGCTTCTCCGATGAAAATGGTGTCTTATCCGCTGCAAGAGAAAAATCAGCCTGCAAAATTGGCGGTAGATTACACCTATGAAATTGCCAATATGCGCTACGTGATTACCGTAGTCGATGATCAAGTCAAAAATATTAAGACTGAAAATTTAGATGGATTAAAGCAATGAAACCTAAAAAAGCCGCTCAAGATAGAGCGGCTTTTTTCATTAGACCCAATTAAGCTTGGTCATCTTTTTTAAACTTATGCAGTGTGTCAGAGGCTTTCTTTTTTAACTCGTCAAATTTCTCTGTCGCCTGCACCTTCAGTTCATCAAATTTTTCGACAACCTCATGTTTAAGTTCAGCTGCTTTGACTTTGGCTTCATCAAATTTATGACTCGCTTCTGCTTTTAACTGCTCTAGACGGTCTTTGGTTTCTGCATGCTGTTCTGCATGTTCATGTTTGGCCTCATTTAAGGCTTTTTCACCCTCAAGCTTGAGCTCTTCAACTTTATGCTTTGCACCATCGAGTGCTTTTTCGCCTTCTAGTTGCGCCTCTTTGGCCTTGAGTTGTATGTCATCACCGAGTTCTGATGCTTTATTTTTTAAATCATTTAATGTGCTTTCTGTTGTCATCTCGCTCACCCTATTCTCAGTTATTGTCTAACAGTTATAACGCGATTTGAAGCAGATACCTGAAATAGACGCATTTAGAAACAAATCAACCACAGGAAAACGCCATGTGATTGCCTATTTTCACAATGGCTTGATACAAATATGTATGGTCGATTTTACTCTATGCTTTTAATTTTAAAGGATGATGTAATGCAAAGAGATCAATGCCACTCCTATGCATTGATCTCTTGAAATTAAACTTATTTGCTGACCGTACTCATAAAGCTCACTGCGGAAAACAGCCAAATAAACAGGATAAAACTCCGTCCCTGATTAAAATGCGCGACATCGGTACCATGCAAAATATTATGACGGGTCATCGCTACGGTAGAGCTGTTATCCATTTGATAGGCCGCCAATTCGGCAAAATACGGATTTAACTCATTGGCAATTTTAGATTTGTGCCACAGGCTTTTAATTTCACTGCCTTTAAGCCCCGGTACAATTTTATATACATCGACAAACTTGGTACCGCTCTGCTTTAAAAAGCCCGTTTGAATCAGTACATCCGTTAAAATGCCTTCTAACTGTGCATACAAGACAGGGATACAACCGGCATGGAAATTCAGCTTATACAGTTTAAAAGCTTCAAGTAGAACCAAACGACGTTGCGCTTTATTTTCACCAATCTCTAAGGCATCAAAGGCTTTCAACATTTCTGTCTGAAAAAACTCGCTATTGATGACATTCAGAAAATCAAAGTCTGCATCATTTTCATGTTGATGAAGCAGTTGCCAAAAATACAATAAATTTAAAGCATCATTCGCTACTTTCATTTCTACCGGCTGATCTAATTCATCGGCCAAAATATCGAAATAAGGCTCATCTTGTGCCAAATGACGCAGGGTTTGAATCAGTAAGGCATGCTCATCTGCAGAAATCTGTTCTAAATATTGCTGCGCATCTTTAATAATGTGATGCCCCAATTTATGACGCTGTTCATTTTGAGGAATACGAGTGATTGGCTGATCGTCTTCATAGTCATCTTCATACATGGGCTTGTTACTCTTAGGCATCACAGTTATGCCCTATTATCACTGTAATTGTGTCAGCAATATAGATTTTTTTACTTTTGCAAAGATTTCACCTATTCCCTTGTGCAAGTACTGGCTATCTCATGTAAAATTACAGCCCATTGCATAAATACGAATGAGAGAGTCATATCCGTGCGTAATATTTTAGTTACTAACGCCCTTCCATACGCGAATGGCCCAATTCATATGGGTCATTTACTCGGTTATATCCAAGCTGATATTTGGGTTCGTGCCATGCGTGCAATGGGTCATAACGTGACTTATGTATGTGCGGATGATGCTCACGGCACAGCGATTATGCTACGTGCGGAAGCCAATGGTATTTCGCCTGAACAGCAAATTGCCAATGTGCAAAAAGAACATGAACGTGACTTTGCTGGCTTTAGAGTTGACTTTGACCATTACGACTCAACTAATAGCCCTGAAAACCAAGCACGCGCTTCAGAGATTTACATTAAGAACCGTGAAGCGGACAACATTGCTGTACGCCCTGTGACGCAATTGTTTGACCCTGAAAAAGCAATGTTCTTGTCGGATCGTTTCATTAAAGGTACATGCCCGAAATGTAAAGCGGAAGACCAATACGGCGACTCATGTGAAGTGTGTGGTACAACATACAACGCAACTGAATTACTCAATCCAAAATCGACTTTGAGCGGTGCGACACCTGTAGAGAAATCTTCAGATCACTACTTCTTTAAGCTACCGAACTTTGGTGAATACCTGCAAAAATGGACACGTGACGAAGGTCGTTTACCTGTGTCGATTGCCAACAAACTTGATGAATGGTTTGAAGCAGGCTTGTCAGATTGGGATATTTCCCGTGATGCGCCTTATTTCGGTTTTGAAATTCCTGATGCGCCAAACAAATACTTCTACGTTTGGGTAGACGCGCCTATCGGCTATATGTCGAGCTTTGAAAACTACATCAAGACTAAACGTCCTGATTTAAGCTTTGATGATTACTGGAAAAAAGATTCTCAAAATGAAGTCTATCACTTCATTGGTAAAGACATCGTTTACTTCCACGCGTTGTTCTGGCCTGCAATGCTTGAAGGTGCAAACTACCGCACCCCAACAAGCTTATTCGTAAATGGTTTCTTGACTGTAAATGGTCAAAAAATGTCTAAATCTCGCGGTACGTTCATTAAAGCGGAAACATATTTAGAGCATTTAAACCCTGAATATTTACGTTACTACTTTGCATCTAAGCTTTCTGACAAAGTTGAAGATTCTGACTTGAACCTTGATGATTTTGTTCAAAAAGTGAATTCAGACCTTGTTGGTAAAGTGGTCAACATCGCAAGCCGTTGTGCGAAGTTTATCAATACGAAATTTGATAACAAACTTTCTGCAACGTGTGCTGAGCCTGAGTTAGTTCAAAGCTTTATTGATGCAGGTGCATCAATCGCTGCTCAATATGAAGCACGTGAATTCTCAGCGGCAATCCGTGAAATCATGGCGCTTGCTGACAAAGCCAACCAATATATCGACGAGAAAAAGCCTTGGGCTTTAGCGAAAATTGAAGGCGAAGAACAACAAGTACATGACGTGTGTTCAGTAGGTATTAACCTATTCCGTCAATTGGCTGTTTACCTTGCACCAGTACTTCCTACCTTGGCAGCAGAAGTTCAAAGCTTCTTAAAATTAGAATCTTTCGACTTTGCGTCTGGTAAAACGATTTTGGTGGATCATGAAATTGCTCAATTCCAACCATTGATGCAGCGTGTAGACCCGAAAGCGGTTGCTGCTATGGTTGATGCATCTAAAGATTCTTTAGCTGCACCTGCGGAAGCACCAAAAGCTGAGAAGAAAAAAGAGAAGAAAGCTGCTGAGAAAAAGCCTGAACCTAAAGTCGGTGAAGCTGAAATTATTGGCATTGAAGACTTTATGAAAGTTGACTTACGTGTGGCTGAAGTTTTAGAAGCAGCTCACGTTGAAGGTTCTGACAAGCTACTTCAATTGACTTTAAATGTCGGTGAAGCTGAACCACGTAACGTGTTTAGCGGTATTCGTGAGTTCTACCAACCTGAAGACCTTAAAGGCAAATTGGTGGTAATGGTGGCAAACCTTGCTCCACGTAAGATGCGTTTTGGTATTTCAAACGGTATGGTTTTAGCTGCGGGTAATGGCGAAGGTGTTTGGGTGATTTCACCTGAAACAGGTGCTAAAGTTGGCGATAAAGTTTCTTAATTTTTAGACACTTACGAGAAGCCCTGCTATATTCTTAGTAGGGCTTTTTATTTAAGTAAATCAAATGAAATTAGAATTAAAAAAAATCAATGAAGCAATAAATGCTATTTCTTATTCAATTGATATTGAACAATATGATGAAGCATTGTTAGGTTCGGAGATGATGTTAATTGAACTTGGAAAGTATGAAACTACCGAAATAGTATTACATTTATTATTTAATTTAGCAGGGCAATTTATAGATGTAGGTACATCTTTAAGAAATAAAAATGCCGTTTCTAAAGGAATCCAAATTTTAGAAAAAAACTCAGAGTATTATGAAATTCAATCTAATATTAACTATTATTATAATTTAGCAAATGGAAAATTATCCTTAGCAAATGACTGTGGCTATTCTGAAGAAAAAGTAACTTTTAATAATATAGATTTATACAATGATGTAAAAAACCTATATTGGAAAGCATATAAATTAATTAAAAAAGAAAATGACTACGATTTATATCAGCAAAATATAATTAATCTTGCAAATACTCTAAAACAACAATTTCGTTTTTCGGAAGCCTTACAACTCTATAATTCCGTAATTCAAAAAAATACTCCCTACCCTCAAGCATGGCTAAATCGAACATCATGTTTAGAGCAATTCGATCAATTATTAGATCATCGCACTGAAAAAATGATTATTGAAATATTAAAAGGATATAGATTTGCTAGCGAATCTCCGTTAATCCCTAAAGCTTGGATACCCTATTACAATCACAAGATAGATTATTTAACCAAACAACTAAGTTCCAAAAATTTAGATATTGACGAATTAGAGACATCTAAAGAAATTTCCTCAATGTCTGAATTCCGACAATGGTGTATCAAAGAAAATTTAACTTTGAATATTCACGGCATGTATTGTTCATGTATAGCCAATGAGCGAGATAGTTTGACATTACTTGAAGGAGTTATTTCTTCTCAAAAGATTCTCAAATACGAACAATACTTAAACCGAATTAAAGCTGAATTTTCATTGGTTAGAGTTCTCTACTATGAATCTAAATTCACCGAGAGTTCCAAGCTTGATTTTGAAAGCTGTTATTCAGAATTAGATGAACATGAAATCATAAATATAAGATCGGAGAAACTTAGAACTTGTTTTAGATTATGTTTTTCTATTCTAGATAAATTAGCAATTTTCCTTTGCCAATATTTTGGGTTAACAATTAATAAAAATACGGCTTTTAATAATTTTTGGCATACAAACAAATTAGAACTTGAAGAAAAAGAAAATTTTGCTTTGATTGCAATTAATAGTCTTATATACGATCTGAATGAAAAAAATGGACAATTTGGATTTTATAAAATTTGGAGAAATTCTCTAGAACATCATATTTTATTTTTAGTTCCAAACTCATTTGAGTTATCTAGTGATACGACACATACTTATGTAAAAATAAGTGAGTTTGAAAGTAGTCTTCAGAATTTACTTCAATTTACGAGATCTGCTATTTTTTCGACTGTATTCGCCATTGTTGAAGATTTACGCCAAAAACAACCATCTGATCGAGAGAATTCAATAGAAATTACGGTTCACAAGAAAGATTTTGGTCAAATTTACTAAAACCCATCCCCCCTTGCAAAGCAAGTGCTTCTCAGCTCCTAAAAGGAGAGAGAATTTCATGGTAAATTTAAAAATAAACCCAATAAAAAAGCCTCTATCAAAGAGGCTTTTTTGCTTCGTTCAATCACTTCATTCCAAAAATCAGCTTTAACCCAAGCACTGTCATCACGGCCCCAGCTGCCCGATCAAAACCCGCTTTAAACTTCAAATAGATTTTACGTGGTTTTTCTGCTGACAAAGCCACAGCGACCAATGAGCACCACCCTGCATCGATAAAGAAACACAAAACTGGCAGTACAAAGTAAAAATACGTCGGAATGTCTTTCGGTAAAAGTGCCGTAAAAATACTGGCTAACACAATTGCAATTTTCGGATTCGACAACTGGGTAATTAAACCAGTCGTAAAGGCACGACGGAGTGACATCTGCGAGCTGCTGGCATCACCAGCTTCAATCGGTTCTTTGGCATGTTTTATAATTTTAAATGCCATCCAAAGCAGGTATAAACCACCACAAATTTTTAAAGCCAAATATGCAGAAGGTACAGCCAATAAAAATGCCTGTAAACCCAATACCGCTAAAAGCCCAAATATTGCAGCGCCCAATCCTGTACCAAGTGCAGTAAATAAACCGTGTTTACGTGAAATCGCAATGGAATTCTTCGCCACATAAATTGACGTTGGCCCCGGGCTCATTGCACCAAGTAATAGTGCTGCCGCAATCGAGCCTAATATCCAAAATGATTCCACTGTCACACCGTTTTCACTTAAATTCGTGGCAATTTTACAGACAGAATCTCTGAATTTCTCCCTATAATTTGCAGTGTTTATTTTAATTGACCAAATTTTTCACTATAAATAACTTGAATACTGCATTAATCCAACGCATGATCGCTAAAAGTACAAATTAATATCAAGACAATGAAATTAGCCGAAGCCCTACTTTTACGCAGTGACTTACAAACAAAATTGGCCTCGCTGCAACAAAGAATCAATAACAACGTGCTCATTCAAGAAGGTGATGCACCTAGCGAAGAACCAAATGCTTTAATTCAAGAAGCATTTGCTGTAAATACAGAACTTTATGGTTTAATTGAAAAGATTCACGCCACCAATGCACAAGCTAAAACCGGTTCAGGACGCTGCATGCTTTCGGTCCTCAATGAACGTGATTTATTGACCCAACAGCATCGTATCTTGCAACAAGCTATTGACAGCTCACGCCGTGAAAATGGTCGTTATAGCTCAAGTGAAATCCGTTGGATTAAAACCATTGCAGTGGCAGATTTACAGAAACAGGCAGATAGCATTAGTCAGCAACTTAGACAAAATAACTTAGAAATTCAGGCATCAAATTGGCAAATAGACCTGATAGATTGACCTGATTTAAGCATTTGAACCACGGTTCATTCCAGTTCGGGCATACTGGGCGAGTACAGAGCCTTTTTAAATGTTTGTAAGGCTTTAATCCAACAAACTAAACTGCAGAAGTAAGACGTCTACTTCAAAATGTTCACACATCTGACGTAGCACACTGCATCTGTGACTCTTTACATGTCACGTCTCACTACCGTGTACTGACAGTATGTCCACCCTATTTTTGATGCATATATCTGCTAATCATCATCTGCGGCAGCTTCATTGAGCGCAACATCTTCACGCGGTAATTTATAGTCATGGTCATTTACAGGGACACCGCCAATGATCATAGTGCGATGTTCATTTTGAGGACGATGCAATTCGTCAGTCGTATCACAGCCAACCATCCAAAAACTGCACAGGCACAGCATAGGCAGCACAGCCCGACTTAATTTGCTCATTGGATGCCCTCCATTTTTATAATTATCTTGCTTATAAATTCAGCATAGCATTTTTGTGCAGATATTCACCTTATTTATCTGCCGATTTAGGGTTAATTGTCAGGAATGATGTCTCTATGTCGTTTCCTATACTAATCATAGAATCATATGATATGTGCTGATATAAACGGAATCGTTCTCTTGGAAACTAAATATACTCAACAGGATTTCATCTTCCGCACCTCCCGTTTTACAATGCCTACCTATTTGACCTCTAACCGCCAAGATAACGATCACTAACATGTTTGAATCTATCGCCCACGCCATTCCTGAGCAGACTATTCAATATCAAGGGGTTGATTTGTGTATTAAGCGTTTGGACTTAGTACACCCACAAATATCAGGCAATAAATTTTATAAACTTAAATACAATTTTATTGAGGCGCAGAAATTAGGGGTTAAACACGTGCTTAGCTTTGGGGGCGCTTATTCAAATCACATTGCAGCCACCGCATTTGCCGCACATTTATTTGGATTCGGTAGTCTAGGCATCATCCGTGGGGAAGAATTACAACATCAAGCCCGAAATCCTACTTTAGCTACCGCCGAACAGTTTGGTATGCAGCTCAATTTTGTCACACGCCAACAGTATCGGGAAATGAAACAAGTAGACGCTTTAGCGCAATTACGACAGGAATATCCCGAACATTATGTCATTCCTGAAGGTGGAACCAATGCATTGGCTATCCGTGGCTGTACGGAAATCTTAAGCCATGAAAATCAACAAAATTTTGATCTCATCTGCTGTGCAGTCGGTACAGGTGGAACCATAACGGGCTTGATCGAAGCCAGTGCGGAACATCAACATGTTCTTGGTTTTTCTGCGCTCAAAGGAAATTTTCTTTGCGACGATGTTGCTCAGTTGACGCAGAAAACCAATTGGAACATCAGTGATGAATTTTGCTGTGGCGGCTATGCCAAAACAACGCCGGAACTTTTACAGTTTATGCAAGACTTTGAACATCGCTATGCGATCCCATTAGAACAGGTTTATACGGCTAAAATGTTGCGAGGTATTTTCAGCATGATTGAGCGGAGTCAGATTACAAACCATCAGCGTGTTTTAGTGATTCATACTGGTGGCCTACAAGGTCGCCTGAAAGGTTCAACCGAAGCGCTAAAAAGCGTATAATCCTGCGTCCTTTCTTCCACGCGGAAACTTACCATGTCGCAAAATCAATATGATGTCCTTGTTTTAGGTGCTGGTGCATCAGGCTTAATGACGGCATATAAAGCGGCGCAGCGTGGACGCAAAGTTTTGGTGGTTGAAAAAGCCAATAAAGTTGGCAAAAAGATCCTGATGTCTGGCGGTGGTAAATGCAATTTCACCAATTTGTATGTCGAACCAGAAAATTATATTTCACATAATCCACACTTTGTTATTTCAGCATTAACTCGCTATACCAACTGGGACTTCATTGGTATGGTCTGCGAATATGGCATTGAGTACGAAGAGCGCAAACATGGGCAGTTATTTACCCAAAATGGTGCAAAAGAAATTCTCGCCATGCTATTGGCAGAATGTGACAAAACAGGATTGGTGGATATTAAAACCAACTGTGAAGTAAAAGCAGTCAATGCCTTACCTGAACAAGGCTTTCAAGTGGCAACCAATCTAGGCTATTTTGAAGCAGAATCGGTGGTTATTGCCAGTGGTGGTCTGTCTATTCCTACATTAGGCGGTTCAGGAATTGGCTATGAAATTGCCAAACAATTCGGACATTCCGTCTACCCCACTCGCGCAGGCTTAGTACCCTTCACTTTCTCAGATAGTTTTAAAGAAGTCACCACTCGCTTGAGCGGCAATGCTGTTGAAGCCACGTTATCGAATGAGTTAAATAGTTTTACCGAGGCTTTACTCTTTACTCACCGTGGTTTAAGTGGCCCAAGCTCATTGCAGCTTTCAAACTACTGGGATGTCGGTCAACGCTTTAACATCAATTTCCTACCAACTTTAGATGTTTTAGATTTCCTCAAATCTAAGAAATCTAGTCAACCAAAAGTGTTACTGCGCACACTGTTCAATGAACACTTACCGAAAAGCGTGGTTGTGGAATTACAAAATCTGATTTGGCCTGAACAAGCTGAATTAGCCATTGGCAATATCAGTGATGAAAAACTAGAACTCATTGCAAGCCGTTTAGAAAGCTTTGAAGTAAAACCATCAGGCACTGAAGGTTACCGTACTGCTGAAGTTACACTGGGTGGTGTCGATACCACTGAAGTCTCATCAAAAACCATGGAAAGTAAAAAACAGAAAGGTTTGTACTTTATTGGCGAAGTACTTGATGTAACAGGTCATTTAGGTGGATACAACTTCCAATGGGCATGGGCTTCTGCGCATGCAGCTTCCGAATACGTCTGATCTCGACAAGAATTAATTAAACATAACCTGCAGATGATCTCTGCATAAAAAAGGGCTGATTCATTCAGCCCTTTTTCTTATCCGATCTGATTTATTCAAGATAGTCAGTTTTAAATAATGATACTGACGACGACGAAGTTCGTTGAATCGTCAAATCCATTTTTTCAACGGCAACTGAAATATGTTGTGGTTGCACACTTGCGGTTTGTTTGAGTGTCGATACTAAAGTATTGAGCATTGAAATTACCCCCATTTTGCCATTCCTTTGCACGGATCATAAGTGTCATTCATGACAGCAATATGAATCCTAAGTTTTTATATTTTAAGTAATATTCCATATATCACTATTACTTAAAATACCAATTTTCGGGTAAATTTCAATCATTATTTTTGGACTGATTGGTATAATTTTTTTCACTGTTTGGCGGTGATTGTTCTTCCTGCTCCAAATTAGTGCGTTTTGGTTTTGCAAAAATAAAACGTCGTGCGCTTGCCAAAAAACCCACCGTGATCCCTGCAATAATCACTGGGGCTAAAAATTTATTCGGTGCTTTTGCCATACAATATTCCTTATAGAGCATTAAAATCGACCACCTAAGCGTGGCCGATTTTGTACAGACGGAACAGGTTAATTAGGGTCATCCGGTTTTGGCGGAGTTACAGGTGCCGAAGGTGCATCGACCTCTTTTTCAGCTTCACCAGTTGAACCAAATGGATTATTTTGTGGTTGATCACTTGGGTTTACATCCAACTGATCTGGAGTTGCAGTTTCTTTTTCACTAATGCCGGGAGCAGCCTGTTGAATGTTTGGATAGCCATCATCTTTTTTCACTTCAGAAGTCATCACAGATGTTGATGGCGTTGGACTTACTGCAGACGATGTAGGCGTATTAAATGTGGTTTTTGCCTTCGCCTGTTCCTGTACTGGATTCGGTTCATTAGCTTCACGTTTTGCTTTATCAATTAGATCTGATAACAATCGTTCCGCTGGATTGCGACCGCCTAAACCAAAGGCCAAAGCAAATGCAACAGCAACCGCACCAAGCGTTAAACCAAAGGCCAAATTCACGATCGAGTCGGCAATACCCATGGCACGTAAGCCCATGGCAACAACCAAGCCCATAATCAGCACACGAACCAAATTACCTAACCAACGTGAACTGTTGTATTCCCCTCGTTGCACCACATTTGCCACAATATTGGCAAGCCAGAAGCCCACCACCAAGATCACGGCACCAAGCAAAATACTTGCACCGAACTGGATAAACATCGCAATTAAGGCACTGATTTGTTCAAAGCCTAAACGGTTAGCGGCTTCAGATACCGCAAACAACATGGTGAAAAATACGATCAGGCAACCGACTACATCCGACACTTTGGTATTGCCCAAAAAGCGTTGAATGTCTAATTTTTCTGGCACAGTATCAACACCTGTACCCGAGATCACATCCACCACTAGACGTGCCACAAAGCGTGACACCACATAGGCCAAGATTAAGATTAAACCTGCGGCAATGATGTTCGGTATCGCATACATGATCTCATGTAACATGGCTGTTGCAGGCTGAGAAATCGCCTCGATACCAAGTGCTTCGAAAGCCACAATTAATGCAGTGATAATGACTATAGCAAAGACAAAATTACCCAAAACTTGAGCAAGTTTTGCGTTTTTAAACATGCCCACTTTTTCGACTTGCTGCTGCAAACTCAAACTGTTCACCAAGCCTTCCACGATACCTCGCACAATCTTCGCCAAAATATAACCCACAAAGACGATGACACCGGCAATAAAGATATTGGGAAGATAAGAAACAACTTCAGTGACCATATTTTGGATTGGGAACAATAGACCGTTCAAACCCAAGATCGATAAAACAATCGGTAGGAAAAGTAACAAAATCAGCCAATATACAATTTCACTGATATTTTGACTGATAGGGCTGACGCCAACCTCAGAACTAAGTTTTTCATCGAGTTGGGTTTTATCAAGCAGTTTTTTTGAACCGACTTTGACCAAACTCGCCACGATCCAACCAATAAAACCCACGGCTACCGCAGCCAAGAGCTGTGGAATAAATAACAAGAACTGCTGAATCATATTACTGAATGGGCCACTGACACTGGTCAAATTCAGCACATTGAGCGCACCAATGACGGCAATGATCAAAATAATCCAGAACACTACTCTGGAGACTATATTTTCAACATTGGAACGGTGCCCAGTTGCATTTGAAAGTTTTTGATTTGTACCTAATTGTTGCAGAACTTTTTTGACGCCAGCAGCAATCAATAAAGCAATGACCCAACCAATCAGGAGAATTGCTACTGCACTTAAAATGGGGTGAAACTGTTCCCAATAATACATGGCATCAAAACGGCCACGCGGACCACCCAGATAATCATTCATACGTTCGCCCTCATTGTTATACATGATCTGTTGTTATGTGCATTTTTACGTATGCCGCGATATCACACAGCATTGGTGCTTTAAACTTGAGCTTTCTTTTCCACCTTAGTTTTTGCGTATTTTTTAATCAACCAAAGTATGCATAACTCCAACAAAAGCTCACAATTGAATGTAAAAAAGCCTTGGCATAACCAAGGCTTTATTTGTGTCATTCTGATGAGATGCTTAAGGTTCAGATCTTGCAATCATGTAAATCTGACTCATGTATTTATCATCAATGATCTGTCGCAGTTGCAGTATTTGAATCATTGGCAACAGCTTCATCCCCCGCTGTACCGCTAGTCGTATCATTGGCAGTTGCAGTTTGTGCATTCGGTGCAGGATGATCAGGTGGTGCATCCGAAGCAGACGGTTTCATATCTGCAAACATATAAAACAATAACGCGATTAAGAAGATACCCACTAAAATTAGCATATACACTGGGATACGTTTTTTTTGTGTTGTTTCTTCTGCGCTGGTGGTATGGGGCGGTTTATTAAAATCGTGTGTCATATTCCCCTCGCTATTTTGTTGTTCGTCGTTCACTTTTATACTAACAATACAATATCCTTTGTTGTGTGAAGAACAATTACAATCCGTGAAAACATGTAACTTGAAAGATCAGTTCAATTTACATCCGTCTTGCTGTTTAAATAGATGACTGATTTTTAGATTTAAAATCAATCGCTAAGGTAAAAATATCGGAGCATGAAATGAATGTACCATTTCAATCGTATTCATTTTCAGAGTATCAAGTGTTGCAAAAATAAATGCTTTTTTGAGCTAGATGGAATTCTCTGCTTTTGATGAATGAAATGAGCTATAATCATGCACCTTATTTTTCACCTGTTATCAAATCTATGGCGTACCATCAACAAGGTGTAACGCTTGATCTTGACACTGACGTCACTCATCAATGTTCCCTTCATTACACTCGTGATCAGCATCTTATTGGCATTATTGAATTTAGTAAGCCAAGTTATGTGTTGAAATGGGGTGATTTGGAATATTTCCGCCGACGTACTGAAGAGTTTTCAGTGATGCCATTCCCTGAATGCATCAATGCGATGGTGATTGATATTCGAAATATTGCGGCTTTTTTAGATAATGAAGTGCCTATTATTCCTTGGCGCTTGCTCGAAGAAGAATGCCCGATTCGCTTAGTTGTTCCCCAAGATCGACTGGAGCACTATGCTGGCTTTTTTGAACCGACTTGGTTGACTTCAGACGTAGACACAGCGATTCAAGAAATTCGTGAATTTATGGATATGTTTGTGCATTAACACGGAGATTAAACTAAAGTTTAATCCCGAAAACCTCC
This sequence comes from Acinetobacter sp. YH12063, assembly GCF_013419715.1. Taxonomy (NCBI): domain Bacteria; kingdom Pseudomonadati; phylum Pseudomonadota; class Gammaproteobacteria; order Moraxellales; family Moraxellaceae; genus Acinetobacter; species Acinetobacter sp. YH12063. The sequence continues at coordinate 249,432 of NZ_VOZO01000002.1, forward strand.
ATCTGGAGGTTTTTTTATGCCCTTTTATTTTAATGATTTATTTCACAATCAAATTAATTTAAATGATATTCAACAACTTACAACAAATTTACTTATAAAAAATGTTCATAACGTATCCCATTTCTTAGTAACAATTCGGCAATAAATTTTGCTTGAGCCTTGTTCGATTTATCACCTAAGATGTAGAAAATGATCTCTTTTTTATTGTTGAAACATTCTTAAAAACAGAGCAATAAAACTAAATACGTAACAAGATCATAAAAAGTGGATATTAAATCAGGGTAAAAGGAGTTTTAACGATGACGTCAAAAAAACATTTAGCAACTTTGTTCTGTGCAAGTGCGCTCACTTTAGGGCTTAGCGCATGTAGTGACAATAAAGCACCTACAACGGATAAAGCTGCAGGAAGTGAAGCTGCTGTTTCTGACTCAGGGACTTTAGATAAGATCAAAAAATCCGGCACGATTGTTTTAGGCTATCGCGATTCATCGATTCCATTTTCATATATCGCAGATAATCCAAATCAACCTGTGGGTTATGCGCACGATCTTCAATTAAAAGTAGTTGAAGCAGTTAAAAAACAATTAAATCTTCCCGATTTAAAAATCCGTTATAACTTAGTGACCAGCCAAAACCGAATTCCATTAGTTTCTAATGGCACCGTCGACTTAGAGTGTGGTTCAACCACCAACAATAAAGAACGCCAACAACAAGTTGATTTCTCAACAGGTTTCTTTGAAGTGGGTTCACGCTTACTTACTGCAAAAAACTCTGGGATTAAAGACTTCGCTGACCTTAAAGGTAAAAAATTAGTCACCACGGCAGGAACTACATCTGAGCGTTATATTCGTCAACATGAAAAAGAGTTAGGTATTGGTGAAGTCATTTCTGCCAAAGACCACGCTGAGTCTTTCCTCATGCTACAAAATGGTCGTGCAGCGGCATTTATGATGGATGATATTTTGCTGGCGGGTGAAAAATCGAAAGCCAAAGATCCAAATAAATGGGAAATCGTGGGTACAGCACCGATTCAAGAAATTTATGGTTGTATGCTACGTAAAGGCGATATTGGCTTTAAACAAGTGGTTGATGATGCAATCAAAGCGACCTATAGCTCTGGTGAAATCAATGACATGTATAAAAAATGGTTCCAAACGCCAATTCCACCAAAAAATATCAATTTGAATTTCCCGATGTCTGATCAATTAAAAGCATTGATTAGCAATCCACATGACCGTGACGAATAACTTTCCCTAAACATTCTAAAGATGCTTAAGCCAAACGGATTTTGGCTTAAGCTCATTATAGGGAGTTCCTATGAATTATAGCTGGAATTGGGGTGTGCTGTTCCAATCTACTGGTGTAGGTGATTCGACCTACCTGAATTGGATTTTAATTGGAATCGGCTGGCTGTTTGTCATCGCTTTGGTGGCATGGAGCATTGCGATGGTGCTCGGCAGCATCTTGGGTATTATGCGTACCCTACCGAGTCCTGTAGCACGAGGTATTGGTACTGCCTACGTGACTATTTTCCGAAATGTACCCTTATTGATTCAACTGTTTATTTGGTTCTATGTTGTACCTAACTTCCTCCCTGCTGCGATTAAAAGCTGGTGGATGAATGACCTTGGGGCAAATACGACCGCCCTAATTTCTGCAAGTGTCGGCTTGGGTCTATTTACAGCTGCACGGGTCTGTGAGCAAGTCAGGACAGGTATTGAAGCGCTTCCTTTGGGGCAAACCAATGCAGGTTATGCCATGGGATTTAGCACGGCTCAACTTTACCGCTATGTGATCTTACCGCAGTCATTCCGCACGATTTTGCCACCCCTCAGCTCTGAGTTGACCAACTGTGTCAAAAACACCTCAGTCGCGTCTTTGGTCGGTGTTGCAGAAATCATTTCACAGATGAAAACCATCAGTGAATACACGCAAAACACCATCGAAATTTATACCTACGTCACCATTATTTTCATCGTGATCAACATCTGTTTAATTGGTTTCATGAATTTTCTGGAAAAACGCCTACGCGTTCCTGGCTTAATTGCAGGAGATAAATAATGGAATGGCTCAGTTCTTTTATTCAAGACCTCCAAGCGTCTGGCCCTGCACTATGGCATGGTTTCAGCATCACGCTAAAAGTGGTGATCACGGCAACCATTGGTGGTGTCTTTATTGGGACTTTATTGGCGTTGATGCGCCTGTCCTCGATTAAAGTATTTAATATTTTTGCTAAAGGCTATGTGAACCTTTTTCGTTCTATTCCTTTGCTCTTGGTGCTGATGTGGTTCTACTTTGCCGTACCCTTTATCTACACAGGGATTACAGGTAACTATCTGACGATTGATACTGCCCTCGTGTCGAGTATTGTGGCCTTCATGCTATTTGAAGCCGCTTACTTTTCAGAGATTGTCCGTGCCGGGATTCAATCGATTCCTAAAGGTCAAACTTCTGCAGCTTATGCCCTCGGTATGAGCTATAGCCAAGCGATGCGCTTAATTATTTTGCCGCAGTCCTTTCGCAAAATGACGCCACTGCTTTTACAGCAAACCATCATTCTGTTCCAAGATTCAACCATGGTTTATGCCATCGGGCTCTTAGACTTTTTCCGCACCAACTATGTTCGAGGCGATCTCATGTCATTGTTAACTCAATACATTCTGTTTGCCGGTTTGGTGTATTTCACTATTAGTATGATCGCTACCTATGCAGTTAAAAAATTACAACGGAGGTTAAGTGTATGACCGATCAAAAAACGATGATTGACCTCCAAAATGTCAGTAAATGGTATAAAGATTTTCAAGTGCTCACCGATTGCACGACTCAAATTAAACAAGGTGAAGTGGTTGTGGTGTGTGGACCTTCGGGTTCAGGTAAATCAACGCTCATTAAAACCGTCAATGGACTTGAGCCTTTTCAGGCCGGTAAGATTTTGGTCGACGGTATTTCCATTAATGACCCAAAAACCGATTTAAATAAATTGCGTAGTCGTGTCGGTATGGTGTTCCAACACTTTGAACTGTTTCCACATTTATCCATTACCGAAAACCTGACCATTGCGCAAGTTAAAGTCTTGGGCCGATCAGAAGCCGAAGCCAAGAAAAAAGGCTTGGCTTATTTAGATCGTGTGGGTTTAAGTGCGCATGCCGCTAAATTCCCTGCACAGTTATCAGGTGGACAACAACAACGTGTTGCGATTGCACGTGCGCTCAGTATGGACCCGATTGCCATGTTGTTTGATGAGCCGACTTCGGCACTTGATCCAGAGATGATTAACGAAGTGCTTGATGTAATGGTGGGTCTTGCCAAAGAAGGTATGACCATGATGTGTGTAACCCATGAGATGGGCTTTGCGCGTCAGGTTGCGGACCGTGTGATCTTTATGGATCAAGGAAAAATTATGGAAGACTGCAGTAAAGATGATTTCTTTAATGCCCCTCGTGGTGAACGAGCGCAGCAGTTCTTAAATAAAATTCTGCATTAACATCAAAACGTATTTAGTTTTCAAAAATAAAAAAAGCTCATCCATCGATGAGCTTTTTTCATGGCACCTTACCAATAATTTTCTACCGCAATATTGCCTTCACCACGACGGTTCATAGTCAAACCACGCGCCTTTAATGCTGCCTTGGTGTCATCAACCATTTGTGGATTACCACACAGCATGACATGCGTCGTTTCCACATTAAACGCTAAGCCTGCCGCCTGTTCTAACTCGCCATTTTCAATTAAAACTGGTAAACGATCATGCAGCAGTGCATTTGGATCACGTGTCACAATAGGTATAAATTTAAAACCCGTATGCCCTTCGCCAAAGGTCTCAGCGATTTCTTGAATCCGCTCTACATAAGCCAGTTCTGATACGGTGCGCACACTGTAGACTAAATTAATTTTTTCGTATTTAGACCACGTTTCAAAGTCTTGTAGCATCGATAAAAATGGTGCTAGACCCGTTCCTGTTCCCAACAGCCATAAGTCCTTTGGCAATGGCAACTGATAACGCGCCAAGGTAAGGAAACCATATGGAACTTTTTCTAAATACAGCTCATCGCCCACTTGTAGATGCTGCAAATTTGAAGTAAACGCACCATCAGGAACGACGATAGAGAAAAACTCTAAAGTTTCATCAAAGGGGGACGACACCACAGAATAGGCACGAACCACCAATTCATCGCCCACTTTCAAACCAATTCGTGCGAACTGACCAGCGGTAAATTTAAAATGCGCAGGACGTGTCATGGTAAAACTGAACAAAGTATTGGTCCAACGGTGTACAGATAAAACCTTTTCTAAGCTAAATTTTTCAATTGACATGATTTGAACGTGGCGTGACAGACTGTGCTCATGTTAGCATGACAGCATAATTTATTAATATTTTTTAAATGTTAAGGCCTGATTCATGCGCATGACTTTACGCCAGTTGGCTGTTTTTGTAGCAGTCGCTCAAGAAGGTACCGTTACCAAAGCCAGTGATGCTGTCAAACTTACTCAAAGTGCAGCAAGTATGGCTTTGGCAGACCTCGAAGATGGTCTCGGTGCTCCACTGTTTGACCGACTTGGTAAACGCTTGCAATTGAATGACTTGGGTCGTTTTTTATTGCCACAAGCTTTGGAAATTTTAGGGCGCTGCGAAGCTTTTGAACAAGCAGCCAAAGGCGAACTACAAAGTATTGATCTGCGTTTAGGTGCGACCCTAACCATCAGTGACTACTTGATGCCAGACCTCATGGCAGATTTCTTACAAATTCAGCCTCAAGCACATTTACAACTTCAAGTCGGCAATACCCGCCAAATGATTGAAGCGGTAAACCAATTTCAGTTGGATTTGGCCTTAATTGAAGGTTCATGCCATCTGCCACAGCTACAATGTATTCACTGGCGTGACGATGAACTTGCAGTATGCTGTTCACCAGAGCACCCCTTAGCGAAGTTGGATCGTGCAATCACTGCAGCTGACTTTGATAACGTAGAATGGATCTTACGAGAAGAAGGGTCAGGCACACGTGAAGTATTTGATAACGCAATTTTAAAAGACCTGCCAGATGCCAATATTCGTTTAACTTTAGGTCATAACGAAGCCATTTTAAAAATCGTGGCGGGTGGTCTTGGTATGTCATGTATTTCTAAACTGGCGATTGAGCCTTTACGTGAAAAAGGTCAATTGGTGGTTTTAGATACGCCGTTCTGGCAACTTGCCCGTCCATTATTCATGTTGGTACATCGTCAGAAATACCAAGGACCGGGTCTCAAAGCCTTTATGCAATTTTGTGAAAAATCTGTCTAAATAAAAAAGCGCCTACTGGCGCTTTTTTTGTGAATGCTTCCATTACCACCTAGAATCATTCTCACAAGCAATACCGTCATTATCACCATCCATCTTCGTGTTTGGACAATTCTTAATAAACCACTGAGCTTCATCTCTTGAGCGCATTTGACTGCAATACTGTCGTCCATCACAACTAAGCTGAGCTTTTTCTACTGCCCTTGGCGAATCACTTGAAGCAGGTGCCTGCGCAGTGTCTTGAACAACAGACTGAGCTTGCGTTGAAGCGGTTCCGTATAGATTTTTTTCACCTTGCTCAGACAGCACCCGATCGGGTAAATCCCCCTGAGCTTTACGTTGTTCTTTTACGATGTTTTCATTTTCTTGCATGAGCTGTTGTAAATGTTGTTGCTTCTGTTCTTGGTACTGCTGATATTTACTATAGACGGCCACAGCTAAAACTAGAATCACAATGAGTCCAATAATACTGATGATTTTACTGCCCCAAACTGTGCCTTTGGCTATATCGTGAGGAGTAACTTGATCGTTTACTCGATCTAGCATTGATTCAAATGACGGATTTATCTGTTCATGAGTGGACTGCTCTTTTTTCAAATCTAAACGGATGATATTTACAGCTTTAAATTTACCTTGATCTGCTTCAATCCTGTATTTGAGATTTTCTCCAACACGTGGTTCGATGTGTCGGCTAGGAAAATCACGAATATGAAAAAATAAATCCTGTGCTTGATCTTGTTGTATAAATCCAAAGCCGCGCTCAACATTATAGCTTTTGATTTTCCCCTCTTTAAACATAAAAATTGTCTCTCATCTTTTCTTTTAATACTCTTATGATAATAAAAAAAGAGGCCCTATAGACCTCTTTTCGATTTCAATGATTTCCATGAAATCTTAAAATCACATTATTTACGCAAATTTGAAAGCAATGCTGAAGTAATCGACTGGTTATTTGCCACGACTTTAGATTTTTTAGCTTTTGCAGATTTGTCTTCTTCACGCTCAATGTTAATGGCCTTATAACGATCACCATTTTCCACCACATTAAATTTCACACGATCATTACGTTTTGGCTCGACACCATCTGCGGGAAAGTCAGAGATATGGAAAAATACATCACCTTCTTCACATGAAAGAAAGCCAAAGCCCTTTTCAGGATTGTACTGCTTCACTTTACCTTTATATTGTTCGGACTTCATAAAGTACCCTATTCCATTTATGCCAATGTCTTTAGTATATAAAAAAGAGGCTATAAAAGCCCCTTTTCTGTTCATGATGCAAAAATTAGTCTTTTTGAACTGAACCGAAAATTTTATCGCCTGCATCGCCAAGACCAGGAACGATATAACCGTTTTCATTTAAACCTTGGTCTACAGATGCTGTATAAATGATCACATCTGGGTGAGCTTCATTTACACGTTTAATGCCTTCTGGAGCTGCAACAAGCACCATGACACGAATATCTTTACAACCACTGGCTTTTAGAACGTCAATAGCAGCAACGAGCGATGAACCCGTTGCAAGCATTGGGTCAATAATCATCGCTAAACGGTTTTGTACGTCTGGTACTAATTTTTTGTAGTAAGTACGCGCTTCTAAAGTTTCTTCATCACGCTCTAAACCCAATACAGATACTTTCGCACTTGGAATCAGGTTTAAGAAACCATCCAACATACCAATACCTGCACGTAAAATCGGTACGACTGTTATTTTTTTACCGGCAATACGATCTACAGTTACTTTACCATTCCAACCATCAATTTCATGATCGACCATTGGTAAATCTTTCGTTGCTTCATAAGTCAGAAGCATAGTCACTTCTTGAGCAAGCTCACGGAAGTTTTTAGTACTAATATCTGCACGACGAAGTAAGCCGAGTTTATGTCGAATAAGCGGATGACGGATTTCATGGATAGCCACGGGAGAACACCTAAAAGGTTAAGATAAAATTTCAACCATTATAAAGCTATTTAACAAATGATAAAAATAAAAAAGCCCCCTTTACAGGAGGCTTTTTTGTAATAAGCAAATTAATTGCTTAATTCATTAGTTAAATCCACTTTGAATTAAGCTAAAAATGAACTGTTGTAATTCAGGTGAGATCGCAAAGTATGCCACTTGAGATACTGCAATGATTGGATCTGGATATACACCGATCAACAACACAAGTGCAGCTGCGCCAAGCACCATAATACCACCCACTTTTTGACCCCAATGATCGACAGCGTCGATACGTGGGTTTTCTGGTGGAGTCATGTACATCACAATCATCACACGTAGGTAGTAGTACAAACCGATACCTGAACCAAGGATCACCATCGCAGCTAAGAACCATGAACCACCAGCAACCGCTGTTTTGATCACAAGGAACTTACCAATAAAGCCAGCTGTTAATGGGATACCTGCAAGAGATAACATCATGACAGTCAGTGTTGCAGTCAACACTGGACGACGCCAGAACAAACCACGGTACTCAGCAAGGCTACCTGCTTCGTCTTTGTTGTTGTAAGGGCTAGACATCAGTGTCACAACACCGAACGCACCAATCGTTGTTAATACATAAGTAATCACATACACGTTGACGCTGCTGAATGTTGCAAAGCCTTGTACTTGAACAAAGTCAGTATTACGTGCACTCACAATCGCAACAAGTAAGTAACCAAAGTGAGCGATTGAAGAGTATGCAAGGATACGTTTCAAGTTCACTTGACGTACTGCTAGCAAGTTACCCGCAAGGATAGACAATACTGCAATGATGGTCACGATCGTGATGAAGCTATCAGAAAGGATTAAACCAGAAGCCAAGAAGTAACGAACGAATAGACCGATCATTGCCACTTTAGCCACAGTCGCTAAGAATGTCGCGATTGGCGCTGGCGCACCTGCATACACGTCCGGTGTCCATTTATGGAATGGCGCAAGAGACAATTTAAATGCAACAGCAAATACAATCAGTGCAAGACCAAGGACTACACCCGGTTGGCTGAATGTTGTGAACATTTTGCCTGGTTCAGCAACGAATGCCATTGTACCTGTGTACGCATATACATAAGCCATACCCATCAACAACATCGCAGAAGCAGTTGCTGAAAGTACCAAGTATTTCACACCCGCTTCAAGGGACTGTGAACGTTGGTGTGTATAAGCCAATAGGCCGTATACAGGAATCGACATTAGTTCAAGGCTGATAAAGAATGACGCATAGTGCGAACTTGCAACCATTAACAATGCACCTGTTACAGAGCACAGCATCAAGATATAAAGTTCTTCACGGTTATCTTTATAGGTTTCGATATACGCATGTGACAATGTGCAGCAAGCAAGTGCTGCAATCAAAATAACGAATTGGTACAACATCGTAAATGGATCTACGATGAACAAATTCATTACGTTTGCAGGTGCATACTGCCCTGCAACGAAAACAAAAATAATATAAAAGGCTGCAAGGTTCAGACCGATAACGGAAGTCGTTGCAACTAAATTGTGGTTACGCTTGATTGCAATTAGCAACATCACGACGATCGCAGTTAAAGCCACGATCATCACAGGAGCTAATGGCATAAGCTCAGAAAATGACATTGTGAAGTCCATGGCTTATTGCATCTCCACATTTTCAGGTTGTACAGCAATCTGCTGCACAACATCAACGACTTCTTGAACTGGAATATAGCTATTTGCAATCCACGCCATGCTTGAATTTGAAATATCAAGGAAGCTTTGTGGGAATAGACCAAGCCATACTAGACCAAGAGCACAGATTAAAAGAATCACAACTTCACGCGCATTTAAGTCTTTCAACGGATTTGCGTAATGCTGTTTTTGTTCTTCGTTTGGTGTACCAAACAATGCTTTGTGGATCAGGATTAAACCGTAAAGACCGGCAAATACTAAGCTTACTGCAGCAAGGATTGTATACACAGGGAACTTGTCATAAGAACCCATCAAGATCAGGAATTCACCGATGAAGTTACCTAGACCCGGAATACCTACAAGTGCCGCAACAAAGAACATTAAGAAGAATGAAAGGTATTGGAACTGACCACGAATACCGCCCATCAAACGCATGTCACGTGTATGCAGACGTTCGTAAACCTGACCACACATAATGAACAATGCAGCAGAAGATAGACCGTGAGCCAGCATCATAATCATCAAGCCTTGGAATGTCAGGATGTTACCTGCATACAAAGCAAGAAGTACGAAGCCCATGTGCGAAATAGATGTGTACGCAAGCAGACGTTTCATGTCTGTTTGTTGGAATGCACACCATGCACCGTAGAAAATACCGATTAGACCAAGAATGATCGCGATGTCAGCAAACTGAGCAGATGCTACTGGGAAGAATGGAATTACGAAACGTAAAAGACCATAAGCCGCAGTTTTAATCAAGATACCTGCAAGGTCGACAGAACCCGCTGTAGGTGCTTGCGCATGTGCATCTGGTAACCAACCGTGTAATGGGAAAACTGGAAGTTTTACCGCAAAACCAATGAACATACAGATCATGAATGCATACGCAAGTGCTGGAGCTTTCGCCTCAACAGTGTGTGCAACACTCATCAAGAAGTCATAGTTAAAGCTGATTTGACCGTGAAGTTGGAAGCCAACAACCACTAGACCCAAGATACCGATCAACATGATCAGACCCGCAACCTGAGTATAGATAAAGAATTTAGTTGCAGCGTAAACGCGTGACTTACCTTCTGCCCCTTTATGACCCCAAAGTGCGATCAAGAAGTAGATTGGTACCAGCATCATCTCCCAGAAGAAGAAGAATAGGAACATGTCAATCGCTAAGAATACACCGATCACACCACCTAAAGACCACAGTAGGTTTAAGTGGAAGAAACCAACGTTCTTTTGAATCTCACCCCATGAACAGCCGACCGCAAGTACACCCAGTAATGCAGTTAAACCTACCATAAGCAGTGAAAGACCATCCACCGCAAGGTGAATGTTAATCCCTAAAGTGGTAATCCACGGTAGGTTAAATTGAGCAGCCCACTGTGGAGCTTGTGTACCCAATTCGTAGTTATAAGTACCGCTTTGCCATAAAACGACGGTTAACACCAACGTTAATAGCATACCAATTAAGGCAATATAGCGTGGTAAGTGCTTGTCGAGTTTATCGACAAGCCAGCATACAAAACCTGCAATGAACGGAATAAGGATCAGAGCGGGTAGAATTAAATTGTTTGGAGTTTCCATTTTATTTCCCCACGACCTGAATCACGACCAGGATCAATAGTAATGCAAACGTACCGAATGCCATACTAGATGCGTATTCACGCAATGAACCTGTTTGACGTGAACTTGTAAAGCTATTACCGCCTTTAACAAGTGCAGGCAATACAAGCCATAAGCCGTCAATTGGATCACGACCAAAGATTTTAGCCAGTAGCAAATAAGGCTTAACGAAAACAATGTTGTACAAAGCATCGAAACCAAGTGCATTACGACAGATATTTGCAAGACCCGCGCCCAGTGAAGTTTTCGCGAACGATTTCACTGCACCATAAGCAAATGCAAATAAAACAACACCGACTACAAGACCTGCAAGTGCAATACCAACAGCTGTGTATTCAGCGCTATGCATACCATGTTCTAGCGCTTCTGGAATATTAAACGCTGGGATTTGTGCAGCATTTAAAATATTCGTTACTGGTGCTTTTAAGACATAAGCTAAACCAGTTGAAAGCACTGCAAGAATCGCCAATGGCCCCCAGTAAGTAACACCTTTGATTTCGTGGTAAGGCGTGTTTTCTTTACCAAAGAATACAACCCAAATAAGACGGAATGTATAAATTGAAGTTAAGAACGCACCTGCTACACCAGTCCAGTACAAGCAGTCATAAACTGCAATCGCTTGACCTTTCACCCATACCGCACCAAGAATCGCATCTTTCGAGAAGAAGCCGATCGTGATGAATGGAATCGCAGCCAATGCGCCGCCACCAATCGCGAAACAAGCAAACAAGAATTTGTTTTTATGGAATAGACCACCCATCTTGAAGATGTTTTGTTCATGATGGTAAGCCAAAATCACTGCACCAGAAGACAAGAATAATAATGCCTTGAAGAATGCGTGAGTCAGCATGTGGAATAGACCAGCTTGGTAAGCTTCAGCACCTACAGCCATAAACATATACCCCAACTGACTCATAGTTGAGTAAGCAAGAATACGTTTGATGTCTGTTTGTACCAATGCAGCAAAGCCTGCTACCAACAATGTCACTGCACCCGTGATTGAGATGAACATCATCACTTCTGGCGCTTGTTCAAACACGCTGAACATACGGCTACATAGGTAAACACCCGCTGTTACCATTGTTGCTGCGTGAATCAATGCAGATACTGGTGTAGGACCAGCCATCGCATCTGCCAACCATGTTTGTAATGGGATCTGAGCAGATTTACCTGCAGCACCCAAGAACAACATCAATGCAGTCCAAATTGCAATCGAAGAACTCTGAGCCAAAACTGTTGGCGCAGCAGCCACAACTTCTGCAATGTTTAAAGTGCCGAATTGTTGGTAGATCAAGAACAATGCAATCAGTAAGAATACGTCACCCACACGTGTCACAGTGAATGCTTTAATTGCAGCAAAACCGTTTGCAGGTGTTTGGTAGTAGTAACCAATTAATAGGTATGAACATAGACCTACACCTTCCCAACCGAGGAATAACAACGCTAAGTTGTCACCCAACACTAAAAGCAGCATGCTTGCCACGAATAGGTTGAAGTATGAGAAGAAACGTGCAAAGTCTTCTTCGCCACGCATGTACCATGTTGCAAAGATGTGAATTAAGAAACCCACACCTGTGATCATGCCCATCATCAATAATGATAAGCCATCTAAATGAAGCGTGAAGCCCGGTGCTAAGTTACCTGCACTGAACCAAGTCCAAAGATGCTGAGTTGTTGCAACTGAACCATTATTAACAAAATCGATACCGGCAATTAATGCAAATAAAGCTGAAAGACCAACTGAACCTGCACCAATAATTGCAGCAACTGATTCAGGAAGATTTTTACGACCTGCCGCCAACAGGATAAAACCAATTAGCGGGAAAAGTACTGTTAAATATAAATAACTCATCCGCGCATCTCACTAGCAGCATCCACATCCAGATGATGGAAGCGATGATAGAACTGAAGGACGATCGCAAGACCGATACACGCCTCTGCTGCAGCAAGCGTTAAGATCAAGATAAACATCACTTGACCATCTGGCTGTGCCCATGCGCTTCCTGCCAAAACGAACGCTAAAGCAGCAGCGTTCATCATGATTTCAAGGCTCATTAAAATAAATAGTAGGTTGCGTCGAACCATCACACCGTAAAAACCCAGTGCAAAAAGAATGGTTGCAACGATCAAACCATGTTCTAAAGGGATGTTGCCCATTATTCTTTGTCCTCTTCTGCACCTGGCTCACGTTTGCCAAGATGGAATGCAGCGACGAGTGCGCCAAGCAATAACATCGCAGCAACTTCAACCAGCAATAAGTACTGAGTAAAGAGTGAAGTACCCACTTCTTTCGGACCGACAACTTGAGCACCCATGACAGTGCCAGCAGTTGTGTAGTCTGACTTCAACATCCAAACAAGGATTAGACCCATCAGGAAGCTCATCAACGCAGGATATGCCCACGCTGAAGAAGTCAGCCATTTGCTTTCTTGTTCAACTGTATTTTGACCAAGATTCAGCATCATCACGACGAATACGAATAGCACCATGATTGCGCCAGCGTAAACGATAATTTCGAGAGCACCGGCAAACGGCGCACCCACGATCATGAAGATACCTGCAACTGCAAGTAAAGAGATAATCAAGCTTAATAAAGCGTGTACTGGGTTCGTGTTAGTTACAACACGAACGGTAGAGACGATGGCCACAAGCGCCATCAAATAAAATGGCCACATCATGGTAATAGACTCCGTACATCAACTGGTGTGCTTTCGCGTTGAGCCTGACCTTTATCTTTACCAGCAACAGCCATACCTGTTACGCGGTAGAAGTTATAGTCTGGGTATTTACCAGGACCTGAGATAAGAAGGTTTTCTTTCTCATAAACTAAGTCCTGACGAACATACTCACCTAACTCAAAGTCAGGTGTCATTTGAATCGCAGTTGTAGGACATGCTTCTTCACACATACCGCAGAAAATACAACGTGAGAAGTTGATACGGAAAAATTCCGGATACCAACGACCATCTTCTTTTTCAGCTTTTTGTAGTGAAATACAGCCGACTGGACATGCAACCGCACAAAGGTTACATGCTACACAGCGCTCTTCGCCATCAGGGTCACGCGTTAACACGATACGACCACGGAAACGTGGTGGTACGATGTCTTCCGCTTTAACCTCTGGATATAAAATGGTGTCACGTTTACGTGTCGCGTGTGAGAATACCATCCACAACGAACGTACAATTGACCCAAATCCAGCTAGAAATTTAAACATTTTATTCTCCCTGCTGTCTTAGGCCTGATTCATCAGAATCACAGCACCAGTTACCAGAAGGTTAACCAACGCCAATGGCAAGCAAATTTTCCAACCAAAGTTCATGACTTGGTCATAACGTGGACGCATTAAAGAACCACGAGCCAAGACAAACATCATGACAAAGAATGCTGTTTTAATAATGAACCAGAACGCAGCTGGAATGAATGGAATATCTAGGTTGAAAGGCGCTAACCAACCACCGAAGAATAAAGTCACGATTAATGCCGAGATCAGTACAACGTTGACGTATTCCGCAACGAAGAACATACCCCATTTCATACCGCCGTATTCAACATGGTAACCTTCCGCCAATTCTTGTTCTGCTTCTGGTTGGTCAAATGGATGACGGTGAGTTACCGCGACACCCGCAACCACGAAGATCAAGAAACCTAAGAACTGAGGAATAACAAACCAAACATCACGTTGAGCTTCAACAATTTCACGCATGTTGAATGAGCCTGCAATCGCAACCACACCCATCAGTGAAATACCCAAGAACACTTCATAAGAAATGGTTTGAGCAGCAGAACGTAAACCACCAAGTAATGCGTATTTGTTATTTGATGACCAACCACCGAACAATACTGCGTATACCGCAATACCAGCCATTGCCATAAAGAACAATAGACCGATGCTCATGTCTGAAACACCTAGATAAGGTGAAACAGGAATAACCATGAACGATAGCACCGCAGTTGCCATCGCAACTGCTGGAGCCATACGGAAAGTCAATTTGTCAGCAAATTTTGGTGTCCAGTCTTCTTTGAACATGATTTTCAGCATGTCGGCAACAATCTGGAACATACCGCCCGGACCTACACGGTTCGGACCGTAACGGTCTTGCCACAAGCCGAGTAAACGACGTTCAATAAAAGACATCAACGCAGCAATCAATACCACAACCAGTAAGATCACAATTGCTTGAAGAACTGAATAGGCGATTGGCCAGTTTTCAGCCCACAGCGGCATTTGACGGATTAATTCTTGTTCCATGAATTACACTCCTACCGCGACTGAAACAGGTTCTGCAAGCGATACTGTAGGTGCTAGACCCACTGGGTAACCGATATAACCTGTAGGTAAGTATTCAATCACTTGAACTGGAAGGATGATTTCTGCATCCCCTGCTTTCACAGCGATACGTTGACCATCTTGAACATTTAAGCGTACTGCATCTTGCTCACCCACAGCAAACATTGCTTCAGGAATACGTGATTCCATCGCAGGTGTTTTCACTGTAAATTCACCAGAAGCGAAGATGTGATGCATCGGTACAAGACGGAAGCTTTCACCATTAACCGCAACAGGTGCAGGTGCAACGAAAGTACGTGCTGGACGTTTCGCTAAACGATCGAATAAACGAACGCCTGCATCACCACCTTTTAAATGACCACCCACGTTGTCTTGGAATTTGTTCCAAGCTTGTGGAGAGTTCCAACCTGCAGACCAAGCAAATGGTACAAGTGAAGCTGGAGTTTGGTTACCTACATAACCTTCCATAGAGAACGTCAACGCAGAGTCTTTATCGACTGGTTGTTTTGGTTCATGAATAGAAAGTGGTGCGCGCATCGCTGTACGACCTGAGTAACGACGTGGTTCACGTGCCACTTTCAGACCATGTACACGGAAGCCAGCATCTGGTGCGACATCTTGAATCGCTTCAAGTGCAGGAACGTTTTTCGCTACTGACTCGATCACGTCATCAAGAAGTGTCCAAGAAATGGCTTTGCCTTTCACGCCAGTTTCAATGGCATGTAACCAGCGCCAAGATTCTTTGATCGCAAGTTCAGGTTTATAGTAGCTTGGGTCATACACTTGGTAGAAACGTTGTGCACGGCCTTCTTGAGAGACAACAGTACCGTCACCTTCAGCAAATGAAGCAGCAGAAAGTACGATGTTGGCTTTCTTCACAGTTTCAGTTTCAGAATGATCAAGTACAATCACTTCTTTACCAGAAAGTGCAGCATTCACCTGAGCGGCTGGTAAACGACGATAAAGGTCATTTTCCACCACGATCACGGTATCGTAATCTTGTGCAAATGCTTGTTCTAAGCTTTGACCACCAAAGATCGCTAAGCCCATTGAGTTCACTTCAGGAACAGTCAATGTTAAGCCCGCATTACCAAGGTTCTGTGCAACTTGTGCAGCAGCTTCCATGATTGATGGGTCTTGCAAGCTTGTACCAGAGATGATTAATGGTTTTTTCGCAGCTTTTAAAGTGTCAGCAATGGTTTGTGCAAATGCTTTTGCATCGTCATCCAAACCTAAGATCACTTCACCTTTGACAGCAGCAGCGACCGCAAAACCTAAACGTGCAATGTCGTTAGGTGATGCAACAACTTCACCTGTTGCAACATCAGCTAAACGTGTTTGAGTTGCAGCAAGGATGTAAATCGGAGATTTGGCATCTTGAGCAATACGTTGTACAGGCTCAGCCAACCACTCTTGCGTACGGCGCTCTGCAGCCATTTCTTTGGCTTTATTTTTCGCAGCTTGGCGAACAGATAGAGCCATACGTGGTGCAGTTTGAGTTAAGTCTTCACCCAAAATCAACACAGCATCGTAGCTTTCGATTTCACGCATACCTGGGTTATAAACACCTTCGGTTTGCATGATAGAAGCTGCAAGCTCAACAAGTTTTTGCTCTTTTTGAGACATACCCGTTGAGAAGTTGTCTTGACCTACAAGTTCGCGAAGCGCGAAGTTTGATTCAAGTGACGCACGTGGTGAACCGATACCCAATACTTTTTTGCCTTGGATATTTTCAATTACGGTATCCAATGCTTGGTCTACAGAAACTGTAGTTACATTTGCACCAGAACGGAATTGTGGTTGACGTGGACGATCTTCACGGTTCACATAACCTGTACCGAAACGACCTTTATCGCAAAGGAAGTATTGGTTCACGTCACCGTTAAAGCGGTTTTCTACACGACGTAGTTCGCCATAACGTTCACCTGGAGAGATGTTACAACCTGAAGAACAGCCTTGGCATACGCTTGGCGCATACTGCATGTCCCATTTACGGTTATAGCGTTCAGAGTGAGTTTTATCTGTGAATACACCTGTTGGGCACACTTCAGTCAAGTTACCAGAGAATTCAGATTCTAAAGTACCTGATTCTGGACGACCAAAGTAAACACGCGAAGCGTTTGCATACACACCAAAGTCCGTACCACCTGCATAATCTTTGTAGTAACGCACACAACGGTAGCACGCGATACAACGGTTCATTTCATGAGAAATGAAAGAGCCTAGCTCTTGGTTGTAATGCGTACGTTTTGTGAAGCGGTAACGACGACGGTCATGCTGAGTCATTACAGTCATATCTTGTAAATGACAGTGACCACCCTCTTCACAGACTGGACAGTCGTGTGGGTGGTTGGTCATCAAGAATTCAACAACAGAAGCACGGAAATTCTTTGCTTCGTTATCTTCAATCGAGATGTAGGTATTGTCAGATGCAGGCGTCATACATGACATAACTAAACGACCGCGAGTATCTTCAGGATTCGCGTATTGAGTCACAGCACATTGACGGCAAGAACCGACAGAACCTAAGGATGGATGCCAACAAAAGTATGGGATGTCGATGCCAAGGCTAAGACATGCTTGTAGCAAGTTCTCTGAGCCGTTGACTTCATACGATTTTCCATCGACATGAATTGTAGCCATAGTCGAATTCCTTAAGCTTGTTCTACGTTGCTAGTTTGAGCTGCCGCATTTACGACTTTAGCTTCAAACTCGCCACGGAAATGTTTGAGTGCGCCCATTAACGGTTCCATCGCACCTGGAGCATGCGCACAGAAAGTTTTACCAATCCAAAGCTTACGAGTAAGTTCTTGTAAGTGATCGATATCTTCTTTCTTACCTGTGCCATCTTCCAAGGCTTTAAGCGCTTTAACCGCCCAAGGTAAGCCATCACGGCATGGTGTACACCAACCGCAAGATTCACGCGCAAAGAATTCTTCTAAGTTACGTGTCGCAGAAACCATACACTGAGTTTCATCAACCACCATGAGCAAACACGTACCTAAACGTGAACCTGCTTTCATGATGCTTTCAGCATCCATAGGAAGGTCAATGTGTTCAGCAGCAAGGAAGTCTGTAGAAGCACCACCCGGTAACCATGCTTTGAGTTTTAAACCATCACGCATACCACCGGCATGATCTTCAATCACTTCACGCGCAGTTGTACCAAATGGAAGTTCCCAAAGACCTGGGAAAGTTACCTTACCTGATGCACCGTAGATTTTAGTACCTGGATCTTTCGACTTACCTTCAGATAAACCGATATACCATTCAGGGCCACGAAGCATAATTGCGGGTAAGTTGTTGTAAGTCTCTACGTTGTTAACAATCGTAGGACGACCCCAAGCACCTGCAACTTGTGGGAATGGCGGTTTAGTACGAGGGTTCGCACGGCGACCTTCAAGCGAGTTAATCAATGCAGTTTCTTCACCACAGATATAACGACCCGCACCGGTATGCACGTGTAACTCAAAGTTCCAACCTGTACCTAGGATGTTTTCACCCAAGTAGCCTTTGGCACGAATTTGGTCCAATGCTTCATTTAAGTATTGAGCCGCTTCGATGTATTCACCACGGATGAAGATATAACCCTGTGTTGCTTCTAATGTATAAGCAGCAATCAACATACCTTCAATCAACTGATGAGGAAGTTTTTCCATCAACAGACGGTCTTTAAAGGTACCTGGTTCCATTTCATCGGCATTACAGATGAGGTAACGAGGGCCTGAGTTATCATTTGGCGCCATAAGCGACCATTTGATCCCTGCTGGGAAGCCCGCACCACCACGACCTTTTACAGTCGCAGCTTTGATTACTTCAAGCACTTCTTTCGGTTGCATGCCAACAGCTTTCTTAAAGCCAGCATAACCTTCAAGTGCTTCGTAAGCATCTGCACTGCGTACGTGTTCCTGTTTGCTCAAACGCCAAGTTAATGGGTGAGTTTCTGGGTTACCGTCGCCATAAATTGGTTTTGGTTCAGTATTCATACATACTTCTCCAATAACTGTTTAATTGAAGTCACTTCAACTAGACCGTGAGTGTCTTCGTCAATCATTAACGTCGGACCTTTGTCACAGTTACCTAGGCAGCAAATTGGCAATAAAGTAAAGCGACCATCTGCAGTCGTTTGACCAAATGAAATGCCTAATTCACGCTGGAATGCTTCAGCAAGTGTTTCCGCGCCCATCAAGAAACAAGCAATCGAGTCACATAATAAAATTACGTGGCGACCAACTGGTTGACGGTAAATACGGTTATAGAAAGTAGCAACACCTTCTAAGTCTGCAAGGCTCATGCTAAGCAATTGAGCAATAGCATTCATCTGTGCATCATCTACCCAGCCATTACGGCGTTGTACACACTTCAGCGCATCAAGACATGCTGCGCGTGGGTACGGATAGTGACCAATGTGATGTTCGATATCGTGGATTTCTTCCGCTGTTAAAATCCCTTCAACGTTCACACGTGGTTTTTTGTCAGTCAAAATCATCATAATGCGATTACCCCTTAGCGATCCACGTCAGCCATTACGACGTCAATTGTCGCTAAATAAATGATTAAGTCAGACATTAAGCTGCCGTTAATCACAGAAGGCATTTGCTGTAAGTGCGTGAAGGTTGGTGTACGGATACGTGTACGGTAACTCATCGTTGACTTGTCTGAAGTCAAGTAGTAGTTCGACGCACCTTTTACCACTTCCGCCATTACAGAGCTTTCGCCTGCTGGCATTACAGGACCCCATGACACGCTCAAGAAGTGCGTAATCAATGTTTCGATGTCTTGTAAAGTTTTATCTTTTGGTGGTGGAACAGCCAATGGATGGTCTGCTTTGTATGCACCAGAAGGCATGTTGTCTAAACATTGTTTGATGATTTTCAGTGATTCTTCAATTTCACGGAAGTGAACAAGAACACGTGCATAAGCATCGCCTTCGTACTCTAAAGGCACATCGAAGTCGTAGTTTTCGTAGCCGCTATAAGGACGGTATTTACGAACGTCGAAATCAATACCTGTAGCCCGTAGACCAGTACCCGTTACACCCCAAGCCAATGCTGATTTTGCATCGTACTGAGCAACGTTACGTGTACGACCGATAAACACTGAGTTTTTCAGTGCTGCAGTGTAGTACTCGTTCATACGCTTCGGCATCCAATCGAGGATTTCGCGAATGAGGTGCTGCCAGTTGTTTGGCAAGTCGTGCGCTGTACCACCGATACGGAACCATGCTGGGTGCATACGGTAACCCGTGATCGCTTCGATCGCGTCATAAATTTTTTGACGGTCAGCGAACATATAGAATACTGGGGTCATACCGCCGGCATCCTGAATCGCAGTACCAATGAACAACAAGTGGTTATTGATACGGAACAATTCAGACATCATGACACGGATACATTGTGCACGATCAGGAACCGTAATCCCTGCCATTTGCTCTACGCCAAGAACGTAAGGCATGTTTTGCGCACAACCACCTAAGTAGTCAACACGGTCTGTATACGGAATGAATGAGTGCCATGTTTGACGCTCAGCCATTTTTTCCACACCACGGTGGTGATAGCCGATGTCAGGAACACAGTCTTTCACTTCTTCACCGTCCAACTGCAAGATCACACGGAAGGCACCGTGCGCAGATGGATGGTTAGGACCCAAGTTTAGGAACATGAAGTCTTCATCATCGTTCCCACGCTTCATACCCCAATCTTCAGGTACGAAACGAAGATGTTCTTGTTCGTAATCCTGTTTCGCTTGGTTTTGGCGATAAGGCGTGTATTCAGTCGCACGTGCAGAATATTCTTTACGTAACGGGTGACCTTCCCAATATGTTGGCAACAAGATACGACGGAGCATTGGATGCCCTTCGAAGTTGATACCAAACATGTCGTAAGCTTCACGCTCGTACCAGTTGGCATTCGGCCAAATATTGGTTGCCGTTGGAATGTTTACATCATTCTCAGCTAATGCAACCTTGATACGAATATCACTGTTACGCTCTAACGATAACAAGTGATAGAACACAGTGAAGTCAGATGCAGGCAGACCATCGCGGTGTGTACGTAAACGCTCATCAACCGCAGACAAGTCAAACAGCATCACGTATGGACGTGACACCGTACGCAAGAACATTAAAACTTCTTGTACACGTGCGCGCTCAACCCAGACTGTTGGAAAGTCTTCAAAAGTCGTTTGCACGTAGAAGTTCTCACCAAATTTGGTTTTGAGCTCTTCTACAATTGCAAATGCAGGGCGGGAATCAACTGGAGTTGATTCTGGCATAGCAATGTCAGTTTCAGCCATTGGCTTGGCTTCCTATTTAATACAAATTCAGTCAATCAAAACGACAATTACACCCAGTCCGGGTGTATCAATATTTCGTCGCAGTGATTATTTAATTTCATCCATTGAGCGTAAGTTTTTCACTGCAATACGCTGTGCGTTCTTACGGTCACGTTCTGGCATCATCTTTGGCTTATACACTGGCTTAAGATCATCACCAATCACGGCCGATAAAGGACGGCGCTCAAGTTGAATCTGGTCTTGCAATAACATCAATGCCTGAATTAAAGCTTCAGGACGTGGTGGGCAACCCGGGATATACACATCGACAGGGATGATTTTATCCACACCTTGTACAACTGAATAAATGTCGTACATACCACCAGAGTTTGCACATGCGCCCATTGAGATTACCCATTTAGGCTCAAGCATTTGCTCGTACAAACGTTGAATTACAGGCGCCATTTTCATGAAGCATGTACCTGCAACAATCATCAAGTCAGCCTGACGTGGTGAAGCACGAATAACCTCGGCACCGAAACGTGACAAGTCATGCACGCCTGTTAAAGTCGTTGCATACTCTACGTAGCAGCAAGATGTACCAAAGTTAAACGGCCAAACTGAGTTTTTACGACCCCAGTTTACTGCTGTATGTGCAACATCCTCTAAACGAGTCATGAACACATTTTTATTCACTTCTTCTTCAAGCGGATCGGTAACGATTTGACGCTCTTGAAGTGGATATTGATCAGCATCCGGATTCGCACGGGTTAATGTATATTTCATCCCGTCTTACTCCTTGTCAGATGATGCAGTCGGTGACTTAGATTTCACACGACCAGATGATTGCGCTGGAATTTGACCTGTAGGGTCCATAACCAACTCTTCAATAGAGTTAAAGCGTGTGATTTCTGCGATGTCCATATTTGGTGAACCAATTTTCAACGCTTTACCTGCAGCTTTACGCTTATCAGAAGGCGCCCAATCTAATGCACCTACTTTTACCGCGTAAATTAAAGCAATCAATAAATCGACCACAAAAATAACCACGGTAGTAAAACCAAACCAGCCTGCTTCACGAACAGAAGTAGACCATGCATATAGATAAAGTGCTTCGATATCAAACACGACGAAGAAAATTGCAACTAAATAGAATTTCGCAGACAAGCGAATACGTGCACCACCAGCACCTACTACACCTGACTCAAACTGCTCTTGCTTAGCACGACCCCATGATTTACCCCCAAGGAGTAAAGGGACGGTCAGCATAAAGACGCAAAGGAATGTAACGCCGATCACGAAGGCAATAATTGCCCAATCGTATGGAGTAATGGCACTCATGCGGGGATAACTCCTGGCAGGCCTATTTATTAACAAAGAATGTATGTATTGGCCTTCAAATACACCAAACACAAAATTAATCCCGCCAATTGTACCCGATTGAGGAGGCTTCTTGCTAGCTTATCGGTATTCGTCTTTAGGATGATTTTTTAATCATTTCAGCATTTAAATTGGGTTTACTCCCTTAAAATTAGGATTAATCGCTTAATTAGATTAGATCGTATTTTTTTATTAATTATTACATTTATGTGATTTTATCAGAAAATTATGACTGTTCAGTTTTATAAACAAACCCCCTCATTTCTCAACATACACAGCAAATTTGCCGCATTTTTATCAACTGTGTCATTTATTAAATAAATACTCCCCCACCTCAACTTTGTTACTTCTTTATTCATCTCCTCTGATTTTGGTCTGTTCTTAAAATAAAAACCGAGCTGTATTGGTTCTATGTAAAAAGACATTTTTTTAGCTTCTTGTGGCTTTTTTGCAATTCTTTGACACGACCTATAAAGAGTGTGATATTTGTAGTTAAAACACAAAAAGCAATCACAACGGAGAGACAATAATGACTTTAGAATTTACGCATAAACCTGATTATTTTCTATCTGCGCAATTGGTGATTCACCATATTAAAAACTACTTAGATAAGCACCCTGATGCTCAAAATGCCATTTTTGATTTACGTGATATCTATGAGTTATTACGTCAAGATTTAGCTTCTGCAACCACCAACCTTAGCGGGATTATGAATATTGTAGATGAATATAAAATTGAGACTCTAAACGGCGACCAAAAACTCATTAGCAATTATTCTATCGATGCTAAAAACAACTCTTTACTCATCGATTTCAATGCAGATGCCCTTGCTGCTCTGAAAAATGGCAAACCCATTATTGAACCTGATGCAACGATTACCGAATAAATAAAAACCTGATGTAAAAAAGCCATTCAAATTGAATGGCTTTTTATATGTACCACTCGCTAAATACAGCTGAGTTAGATTTCTTAGGCTGTTTAGCTTTCATTGGCACTAAGCTCTTTACCATCTAGCTTCGGCTTATTCTTCTTAAAACGTGTCGCAGGCCATGTCATGGTAAAACGCGCCCCACCCAATGTTGGACTTCCATCAATACCAACTGTTCCACCAAACCAATAAGCAATACGGCTAACAATCGATAAACCTAAACCATAGCCCCCTGAAGCACGGGTACGACTATCATCTAAGCGTGCAAAGGCATCAAAAATACGCTTACGATCTTCTTCTGGAATGCCGGGGCCATCATCTTCAACACAGATATAGGCCATGCCTTCATCATTCACACCACCACTGATCAGCACTTTATCATCACAATAACGCACTGCATTACCCACCAAGTTTTGTACAACGCGATGTAAATAGCGACGCTCGGTTTCCACAATCACCCCAATCGGTGGTGCTTGCAATTCCAAGGTTTTCCCTGTCTTTAAGGCTTCGGTTTCAATCAAGACCTGATCTAAAACTTCAAACAAGCTGACATCTTCAAACTCTAAAGATGGCATGCCCTGTTCGAGCTTGGCATAAGTCATGATCTCATCAATCAAGGTATTGAGAGCTTCGATATCTTTGTCGATTTGTTCAACTTGCTGCTGACGGTAGTCGTAGTCGTCTTCATCCGCCATCATTTCTACACCAAAGCGAATCCGCGCCACAGGTGTTCGCAGTTCATGCGATACCGCGCGCATCAACTCACGCTGTGCTTCAATTAAACGTTCAATATGATCTGACATTGAGTTATAGCTCGATGCCAAGGTACCAAATTCATCGGTACTTTCGACAGGCAGACGTACAGATAAGTCCCCGCCCTTCATTTTATTTAACGCATAATTTACAGCACGTAACTTACGTTGCATCGGCACCAATAGACCATAAACACCCAAGCTCAAGACAAATAAGCTTAGTAGCGTAATACCGGCTGCCAACTGGAAAGGCATCCAATTAAATAATGGTACCGGCCCCATGACCAAGACTTCTGAAGTTGAACTTGGAATTGGCGATACAATCGAAATGGTCGTGCCGCGCTCCGTCGCACTGTCACGATACAAAATAATGCTGTGATCTAAGCGTAATCGGCCGATTTGCTCAGAATCTAAAGGTAAACTCTGAACATTTTGAATTGAAATTGGATATGAAAAATGATGCTGAATTTTTTCAAGATATTGTTTTTCTTGACCTGGGTAATAAACCAAATAATCCAGTATAAAGACAGGCAACGCCTTCATTTGGCGTTCTGAAATATTATCGGCTTTGATATACAGCAGATGCGCAGGGTCATCTTTTAAGCCAATAATAATATAGGCTGCCGTCGTTTGTGCATCCCAACGCACTACAGCTTTACGCTCTTCTATACGTTTTGTTTCCGCTCGGGTTAAATCAACCTGATTAGCTTTTACATAATAAATAGGCAACTCAAGTAGATCAGATGCATCTGACACCCAATCTGACTTTTGTTGTTCATTTGGCTGACGTGCAATACCTTCACTTATAATGAAAGCCAAACCGTCAGTAAGCGATTCACGATATTCTTGCGCGCGCTGGTAGTTTATGATTTGCACCAGCAAATAGCCAAATGTAGCGACTAAAAAGACTAAAATCAGTAGCCCCGCATAAACGCGCAAAAATATACTGTGTTTAAACACGTAAAAGTGTCCTACTTTGCCAAACTAAGGGACGGTATTTTACATTAAATGCCGTTGGTTTCTTTTACGAATAAATAACCTTTACTACGTACGGTCTTAATGCGTTTCGGGTTTTCTGGATCATCACCAATTTTTGGACGAATTCGCGAGATACGCACGTCAATTGAACGGTCTTGACCATCGTATTCAATACCACGCAGACGCTCAAAAATATCTTCACGAGAAAGAATGCGACCCGCATTAGATGCCAACAACCATAAAAGGTCATATTCTGCACTGGTAAAGTCAACCAACTCATTATTGAGTGTGACAGAACGACCACCATTATCAATTACAAGATCATCAAATTCGATGCGCTGTGCAACTTCATCTTCTGGTGCTTTGTCTGTACGACGTAATAATGCACGAATACGCGCAAGTAAAACGCGAGGTTGAACAGGTTTTGCAACATAATCATCTGCACCCATTTCTAGACCCAACACTTGGTCCATGTCTTCGGTACGTGCAGTCAACATTAAAATTGGTTGATGGTAGTGTGGACGAACTTCACGACAAATGGTTAAACCATCGGCACCCGGAAGCATCACGTCGAGTAATACCATATCTGGTTGTTCAGCGATAATACGGCGAATCGCACGATTACCGTCTGGTTCTACCCCAACTTCAAGTCCGTTACGGATTAAGTATTCTTGAGTTAAACGAGCAAGACGCTCATCGTCTTCAACAATTAAAATTTTAGGTAACTTTTCTTCTTGGCTCATTGATTGCCCCTTATTTGATTGGGCGTATCCTATTTGAAATCCGATAGATACGCTTAAACATAGTTTGCAATATACACACGTTTACATTGTAAACAAGATGGCATTCACCAAACTGATACATCAATATCGTATTTTGTAATAAATTTTAACCTGCTACATTTTTGCAGCCGTATTTACCAATCATTTCCATGCCCTATTGCTCACAATACCAACAATTATAAATTTGGATACATTTTCATCGAATAAAAACTGACTGATTAATTCACAACTTTTTAGGCTTTCTGAAGTTATCCACAATGTTATCTATAAGCACTCTTTTTCGAGTTTGCTATGCTATGCCCTTGTCGGATAAGGCATATATAACAAAGATAAAAAATAGGGATTTTTTGAGATGGATTTCTGCCAGAAATATTCAAAGCATTTAGTAAAATGTCAATATTGATATACCCTGAATTTTCCCGTATCTTGTGTTCAATAAATTTTTAAACCACTAGGTCTTGTGTTTAAACCTCAAACACTGTGGCATAAAAATTGCCCAGTTCAAACGGTCCTAACATAAAAATAGATGACAAATGGAGCTATGCTAGCATGAGCGTAACGAATTCAACCCCTGGTCAAATTCAGGTGATTAAACGCACCGGTGACGTTGCACCTTTTGATGCAGAAAAAATCTCTGTGGCGATTGGTAAAGCGTTCTTGGCCGTTGAAGGCCAGCAAAGCGCTGACTCCAGCCGTATTCATGACCGTATCTCTCAACTAACTGAGATGGTATTGAATACCTTTAACCGTCGTTTACCTTCTGGCGGTACCATTCATATTGAAGAAATTCAGGATCAGGTTGAACTTGCGCTTATGCGTACAGGTGAGCAAAAAGTTGCTCGCTCTTACGTGATTTACCGCGAACAACGTGCCGAAGCTCGTAAACAAACTGGTGCTCACCACCACCCTACTTTACAAGTGACAGGTTCAAACGGTCAGCTTAAACCGCTTGATCTTGGCGCACTTGAGGCAAATATTGTTAAAGCAGCTGAAGGTTTAGAAGGCATCGATGTTCGAGCGATTATCGATGAGACTGTAAAAAACCTTTATAACGGCGTAAAAGAGTCAGACATCTCAACAACTATGATGATGGCTACTCGTACACGTATCGAACAAGAACCAAACTATACATATGTGACTGCGCGTTTATTGCGTAACGACCTTGTTGCTACAGGGTTAGAGTTCTTAGGTTTAGATAGTGACACGAATGAAGGCGACGCTTTAGAAACTTTCTTGAAGAAAGGTATCGAGCTTGATCTTCTTTCTCCAGAACTACTTAACTTTGACCTTGCAAAATTGGCTGCTGCGATTCAACCAGAACGCTCAAACCAATTTACTTATTTAGGTCTACAAACTTTATTTGACCGTTACTTCATCCACTCAGATGGCGTACGTTTCGAATTACCACAATTATTCTTCATGCGTGTTTCAATGGGTCTTTCATTGAACGAAGAAAATCGTGAAGAACGTGCAATCGAATTCTATAACTTATTGTCTAGCTTCGATTACATGGCGTCTACTCCTACGCTATTTAACTCTGGTACTTTACGTCCACAGTTATCTAGCTGTTACTTAACAACGATTTCAGATGACCTTTACAACATTTATGGCGCAATGCGTGATAACGCAATGTTGTCTAAATGGGCGGGTGGTTTAGGTAATGACTGGACGCCAGTTCGTGCGCTTAACTCGTACATCAAAGGTACGAATGGTAAGTCACAAGGTGTTGTACCGTTCCTTAAAGTTGCCAACGATACTGCTGTTGCAGTCAACCAAGGTGGTAAACGTAAAGGTGCAGTATGTGCATACCTTGAAACTTGGCACTTGGACATCGAAGAATTCCTAGAACTTCGTAAGAACACAGGTGATGACCGTCGTCGTACACACGACATGAACACAGCGAACTGGGTTCCTGACTTGTTTATGCAACGTGTATTCGAAGATGCTGAATGGACTCTGTTCACACCATCTGAAACACCTGATTTGCATGACCTAACAGGTGCAGAATTTGCTGAACGCTATGCTTACTATGAAGGCATTGCGAAAGAAACCAACATGCTACATAAGAAAGTCCGTGCGAAAGACTTATGGCGCAAAATGTTGTCTATGTTGTTTGAAACTGGTCACCCTTGGATCACATTCAAAGACGTATGTAACTTACGTTCACCACAACAACACGTTGGTGTAGTTCACTCTTCTAACTTGTGTACAGAAATTACGCTGAACACTAACGAAGATGAAATCGCAGTATGTAACTTAGGTTCAATCAACCTTGTACAACACGTGCAAGGTGGTGTGTTAGATCGTGAAAAGCTTGCTCGTACAGTTAAAACTGCTGTTCGAATGCTCGATAACGTGATTGACATCAACTACTACGCTGTTCCACAAGCTCGTAACTCGAACTTGAAACACCGTCCAGTGGGTATGGGTATCATGGGCTTCCAAGATGCTTTATACGAAATGAAATTGGCTTATGGTTCTGATGCTGCGGTTGAGTTCGCTGACGAATCTATGGAAGTGATTTCTTACTACGCAATCCAAACGTCTAGCGACTTGGCACTTGAACGTGGTACTTACGAGACATTTAAAGGTTCACTTTGGGATCAAGGTATCTTGCCAATTGACTCTTTAGATATCGTACAAAAAGCACGTCCTGACCGTATGTTCGAAGTTGACCGTACAACACGTTTGGACTGGGATACTTTACGTACTAAAGTTCAAAAAGACGGTATGCGTAACTCAAACGTGATGGCGATTGCACCGACTGCAACCATTTCGAACATTTGTGGCGTGTCTCAATCAATCGAACCAACTTTCCAAAACTTGTATGTGAAATCTAACCTTTCTGGTGAATTCACAGTGATCAACCCGTACCTAGTACGTGCGTTAAAAGATCGCGGTCTTTGGGATTCTGTAATGGTGAACGACCTGAAACACTTCGAAGGTTCGGTTCAAAAAATCGCACGTATTCCTGAAGAGCTTAAAGCAATCTTCGCGACTGCGTTCGAAGTTGAACCACGTTGGATTGTTGATGCTGCATCACGTCGTCAAAAATGGATCGACCAAGCTCAGTCTCTTAACCTTTACATCTCTGGTGCAAACGGTAAGAAACTCGACATGACGTATAAAATGGCATGGTTACGTGGTCTAAAAACCACTTACTACCTACGTGCATTGGGTGCGACGTCTGCTGAGAAATCAACCATTAACACTGGTGCATTGAACGCGGTTAAGCCTGCTACTGTTGCAGCACCTGTAACTGCTGTTGCGAAAGAAGAACCTAAAGCTGAAGTTGCTGCTGAAGAAGAAGGTTTTGGTCAAGCAGCTCCAGTGCCAATGGCATGTTCAATTGACAACCCTGATTGTGAGGCTTGTCAGTAAGTTAACCCATTTAGGAATCAACCGAGATTTTCTCATTATTGCGGTATTAGCAATGGTTGATTCTTATGAGTGGTTAGCATAAGAACTCACTTTATTGCTAATTCGTTATGATTGATTCCCTTAGAGGAAAAGAACATGTCGAAAAAGCTCAAAGAATTTAAAAAGAAAGTTCGCATTGTACGTAAAGAAATTCAAACCTTTTGCTTCACATGCTTACTTCCTTGCTCAGTAGCAATATTTGTTTCCATAAACCAAACGAATGAGCAAAATATTGAAGACATTAAGCCAACTACCCAGGTAGTTGCTTAATAATAAATCCTCCCTAAGTCCCCCTTTTGCAAAGGAGGACTTCCGTGAAGCATTTAAATTCACGTGAAGCCCCTCCTTTATTAAAGGAGGGGTTTGGGGAGGATTCAAAGAAGATAAATAAAAAAGGAAACCACCATGCCACATATGACGCATAACTATCAGTTAGGGCTTATTGCTTTGGTGGTTTCCTTTATTTTGACTTTTTATGTCCCGATCGCCTATTTCTGGTTTAAGGCATATAAATCGCGTAATCAAAATAAGTAGTGGGGATATTTGCTCTACCGAACACTTTTAGAGCAGTGATCGACAAAACTTAATTTTGCTTACACAAATTGAGCGTATAGTAGGACATCTCAGCGACGCTGGATGTCTATAAAAGATATAAAGCAACGAAGAGAGAACTGTTATGTCTATCCTAAGTTGGGACGATTTCGAAGATGATGAACCGAAACAAGCTGCACAAGCTCACCAGCCTGCGCCCGTCGAACCGCAAAAAACGACTGATTCGCAAGTGGTATCTAATGCACAGCACTCATCGCCGAATTTGGCAGCTGCACAACCCGCTCGAACCAGTACAAATCGACCAACAGATCCAACCGATCCGTTGGCAAGAGCATCTAACGCTCTAGAAAATCTAGACGTTGCACCTGGCTTAGAAGAGCTAGAAATGGGTGCTCAGCGTGTTCAAGTTGACGATAAAGCGATGATCAACTGCCGCGCAGACTTAAACCAACTTGTACCATTCAAATACGAATGGGCTTGGCAAAAATATCTAGACGGTTGTGCAAACCACTGGATGCCGCAAGAAGTGAACATGAACCATGACATCGCACTTTGGAAGTCTGAAAATGGCTTAACCGAAGATGAGCGTACTATTGTTATGCGTTCTTTAGGTTTCTTCTCGACTGCGGATTCATTGGTTGCAAACAACTTGGTTCTTGCAATCTACCGTCACATTACCAACCCTGAATGCCGTCAGTACATCTTACGTCAATCATTTGAAGAAGCGATTCACACGCACGCTTACCAATACTGTATCGAATCTTTAGGTATGGACGAAGGCGAAGTCTTCAACATGTACCGTGAAATTCCTTCAGTGGCTCGTAAAGCGGCATGGGGTCTAAAATATACACAATCTTTAAGTGATCCTACGTTCAAAACAGGTACACCTGAAAACGACCAAATCTTGCTTCGCAACTTGATCGCGTTCTACTGCGTACTTGAAGGTATCTTCTTCTACTGTGGTTTCAGCCAAATCTTGTCTATGGGTCGTCGTAACAAGATGAATGGTGTTGCTGAGCAATTCCAATACATCTTACGTGATGAATCTATGCACTTGAACTTTGGTATCGACATGATCAACCAAATCAAGATCGAGAACCCTCACCTATGGACTGCTGAGTTCCAAGAAGAAATCATTCAAATGATTCTTGAAGGTACAATGCTTGAAATCGAATATGCACGTGACACTATGCCACGCGGTGTATTGGGTATGAACGCAGGCATGATGGAAGAATACTTGAAGTTCATCTGTAACCGTCGTTTAAGCCAATTGGGCTTACCTGAACAATTTGCAGGTGTGAATAACCCATTCCAGTGGATGTCAGAAATGATGGACTTACGTAAAGAGAAGAACTTTTTTGAAACTCGCGTAACGGATTACCAAACTGGTGGTGCGTTAAGCTGGTAATAAATTTTTCAGCGAAATATCAAAAGCGGAACCAAGTGTTCCGCTTTTTTTATGAAGAATTTCATTCACCCAAGCAAATCTATGCATTTAATTTAATTCATATTCTGCTAATATAAAACGGTATAAAAATACATCAATTAATAAAAATCACATAAAAAAGAGGACAGAATGAAAGGTCAGATATTAGATTATTCAGTACAAACCAATTCAGGCATCATCAGTGGAGATGATCAAAACCGTTATGAGTTTACAGGTGCAGAATGGCGTGGCCAGAACTCACCTAAACGCGGCGATCATGTAGATTTCGATATCAGTCCAGAAGGTCAAGCTGTTCAAGTATTCAATGCTCTTGGCAGCAGTAATCCTATTCAACAAATTTCACAGCAACTCGATAAAATTTCAAACCAAGACCAAGCTGAATCAAAATTCAACATGATTGATTGGTTTGTCAAATGTCTAAAAAATTATGCCAACTTTACTGGACGTGCACGCCGTAAAGAATATTGGTTTTTTGTATTGGTCTATCTTATCGCAATGATTATTACTCTGATTGTCGATTCAGTGCTTAGAACCAAAGGAATATTCACAGGTATTTTCATCTTAGCAATGGTTATTCCGTCCCTTTCTGTTGCAGTACGTCGTTTACATGATATTAATAAATCTGGTTGGTATTGGTTAATACAAATGATTCCGCTCGTTGGACCAATTCTGGTTCTAATTTGGCTTGCAACAGAAACCAAACCTGAAGTAAACCAATGGGGACAACCTGCCAAATAAATAAAAAATCGTGGCTACTATTTATGTAGCCACCCTATCTACAGCACATTAACTCAGGAAAAATATGAAAGGACAAATACTAGATTTTTCGATTCAAACTAATACTGGGGTGATTAGTGCTGAAGATGGAAAACACTATCAATTTGCTGGTCATGAATGGCGCGGTCAAAGACCACCTACACGTGGAGAACAGGTTGATTTTGCTTTGGATGAAAGTGGGCAAGCGATTCAAGTCTATATTGCATTACACCAACAAAGTTTTTCCACGAATACGCGAGCAAACTACAGTGAAGAAGAGGAAAACTATGACTTTTTCGCGTGGTCATTCAAACCACTGAAAAAGTTTGCTGAATTTGAAGGACGTGCTCGACGTAAAGAGTTCTGGTTCTTTTGGCTATTTTGTATATTGGTCACTATACTTGCCTCTATTTGCGATTTCGTTATTGGCAGTGAACCTTGGCTAGAAAATATTACCAATATCGTTTTACTTATTCCTAGCTTAGCTGTTGGCGCACGTCGACTACATGACACGGGACGTTCAGGTTGGTGGCAACTTTTAATGCTCACAATCATTGGGATCATCCCACTGATTATCTGGTGGGCTACAGACACCAAAGCCGAGAACAACCAATGGGGTCAACCCGCTAGAGATCTGCAACAATAAAATAAGGCGCACAATGCGCCTTATCTTTTAACACAAAAATTTAGCCATATTTACGTGCAAAATCTTCATCTGAAGTGCATAGATAAATAATAAATTCAATAAAAGCAACAATGGATGGAATAAAGGTCCAACAGAATAGTAGATACACAATCCCCCATCCAATACGACCCAAATAGAATTTATGGATACCAAATCCACCAAGGAAGAATGCTAAGAGTGCAGCAACAATTCGACTCTTTTGACCGTATTGCGTGCCTAAAGCATTCGGCACAGCGACTAAGTAAATATCGGTTGCGTAACCCATTCCACTTGTCTCAAAATCAACAAATTGTCCACGAGCAGGAACAGTTTGTCCTTTCCAATCGCTTCCAGAAAATTGATAACGATTCTGATCATCTCCGCTGATGATGCCTGTATTATTTTGAACAGAAAAATCGAGTATTTGCCCTTTCATATAATCCTCTATGTTTTATCTTTATTTGATGATTCTTGGACGTTATTTTCATCAGCAATATAACGAATTATTGATGAATATCATATCATTAACTTATCTTGCCAAATAGCATTTTGTAAACATCAACCTCAATGCATATACCACTGCCATCGCAAATATTGCATAACCTGCGGGTGTGATAAACAACGGAATACACAAAACAATCACCACGGTTAAAGGATATAAAAGTTTTCTAAAACCACTTTGATGATGCAATTCATGGAGTAAATATAAACTTGTCGTATAAATCACAAGGCTGATCGCCACAAAGTAGCTTTCTTTTTCAGAACTAATCAGTGCCTCATGCGAAACCACATCGACTGCCGCAGCTAAACTAGCACCAATCGCTGCAATACTAATAAAGACAAAGAAATGCCCATAGCCCCATGTAAATGCCATTTTGCGGCTATTTAAACGCTCTGCAATACTGGTATCAAAATAAGACCACCACATGGTGAACATCATCATCAGGCCGCCCACCATCAGAAAAATCAGTTCAGTACTAAAACGCTGATTTGTTAATGCATCGGTTATGGCAATCGAGCATCCGACAATAGATTCGCCTAAAACGATAATGGTAAGCAGTGAATATCGCTCTGCAATATGATGCGCATGCCAAGGTGTACGGCTTGCAGCTTCTGCAAAAACTGGGATAGACAGTTCAGCAATTGCGAGCAAAATGAAAAGATAAACGGTGAAATGCAGCGGTGAAAAATGAAAGAACAGCCACCCCACTTGCACCAGTATGATGCCAAAAGCATAGCGTAATGCTGTTTTCCGACGGGACAGATCATGCTTTGCAACGCGAAACCACTGCTGTAACTAAGCCCAGACGCATAATGGCATAACCAATCACAATTACGTCAAAATCCTGCTTTTGAAAAGCGCTTGGAATACCTGCAGCAATGACCAAAGAACCAATGATCTGTACGAAAGTTAAGATTCGATAGAGCGCATCATCATTATCATACGCCGAAGCAAACCAACTAAAGTTCATCCACGCCCACCACAAGGCAAAAAACACCATGCCATACAGCGTTAAACCCTGAGCTAAATGATTTTCAACAATGGCATGATGCAGTTGCTGCCCTGCTGTTGCGATCGCCACGACAAAGATCAAGTCAAAAAGCAATTCTAAAGAGGTCGCGACACGATGATGCTCATGTGGATCACGTGGGTGCAAAGGTTTGAGCCACTGACTAGGGAATAAAAATGATTTGGACATAGCATTCAGCTTTATTGTTTTCTGTCTGAATTTTTTCAAAAGCCTGAAACAGTTACAAGATCGATTACATAAATCAGATGAGAAACAGTTTTCTAGAAAAAGGATAATGGCTTTAAAAACACACTTAAGATTTAGATATTTCAATTGTAGAAGTTAAAAATTCAAAGTGACAAAACTGCGAAAGACGTTTTAAGATAAAAACTCGATAGATCGATGTGTTTTTTATATCTCAGCTATATTTTTCTCTAAATTTTAATGACATACTGCTATCCACTAAAATAATAATGAAACCTAAAAGTGATGTTAAAAGAAAAATTAGCGTCTTTTCCTGACGCAGTTTGGGTACAGATTCATTATGATCAAATGCAAGTTTTAACGCGTGATCATCAAATTGTAGCTGAACAAAACTGCCCTCTGGCTTTTATAGAACGTGGAAGTTTTGTCCGAAACTATCATGTTGCAGAACAGTGCTTCAACCAACTCATACAACAGATCCACTTCAAGTGGTATGAGTTTGGACAGCCGGTTATTTTTATTCAGTTAAAAGAACGCTTAAGTGAAGAAGTCAGCGCACTCGAGCTACAAGCCATCCAAGAAATGGCTCTAAGCGCAAATGCACATTTTGTATTTGTTTACGACAAACATGGTATCGCACTCGAAGCAGAAACCATCAAAAATGATGAGTCTCCTTTGCTCAAATGGCTTTTCTGTGGGGTGATCTTGCTCATTTTGCTGATTATCTTTAAATAATCAGCATCATTCATTAGGTTCGGTGCAACTACGACACTTTCTGCTGCTGCAATTGCTCAATACTCGAAATCAAATCGTTAAAACCGTCAATTACTAGCGCTGGTGCAGCCATTTGAATTTCTTCTGTACTACCATAACCATAGCTCACAGCAATACTCGGCACAGCATTACGGCGCGCGCCTAAAATATCGTACTCACGGTCTCCCACCATCACACATTCCTTCGCATCCAACTGTTCTTGCTGCAAAATGTATTCAATTAAATCGCCTTTGTTGGTTCGCTCACCGTTCAGTTCACTGCCATAGATCACAGTAAAATATTTTGCCAAATCAAAATGTTCTAAAATTTGGCGGGCATAGACCGTCGGCTTTGCTGTAGCGACGTACAAGTGAAAGCCTTGCTGTTGTAAAGTTGCTAGAGTGTCGGCAACGGCAGGATACACTTTATTTTCAAATAAGCCCGTAACGGCAAAGCGCTCGCGATAACCAAGTAAAGCCTGATCTGCAAGTACATTATGCATATCGACATTGAGGATTTTGGCCAAAGAGGCTTTCAAAGGTGGCCCAATGATCCAATCGATATTGGTCTCATCCGAAATGGGATGTCCAATTTTCGCCAGTCCATAGCGTGCTGAAGTGGTAATGCCAACTTTTGGATCTGTTAATGTTCCATCGAGATCGATCAATATATTCTTAATCACAGCTTTTACCTTATCCATTCACTTCTGCAAAAATACTATCGAGTGTTCGCTCAAAGTTGCCTATACTATCGCAAATTTTGTGTAATAAGGACATCATTGTGCGCCCTACTGTACTGTGCTTTTCAGGTCTTGACCCTTCAGGTGGTGCAGGACTGCAAGCGGACATTGAAGCCATTGGTCAAAGTGGCGCACATGCTGCCATTGCGTGTACAGCATTAACCGTTCAAAACTCACAACAAGTGTATTCATTTGAAGCAACCTCACGTGAGTTATTGCTGGCTCAAGCACATGCTGTCGTCGGTGACCTCCCTATTCGCTGTGTAAAATCAGGAATGTTAGGAACGACTGAAAATATCGCGGCTCTCGCTGAGTTTTTACGTGAACATCCCGAATATCACTATGTTCTCGACCCCGTTTTAGTTGCCAATAGTGGTGGCTCTTTGGGCGATCAAGCAACGTTGGTCAAAGCCTTTGCAGAACTAATTCCACTTGCCACTGTGCTTACACCCAATACCGTAGAATTACGTGCGCTCACAGGTGAAGAGGATATTTCTAAAGCAACTGCGCAACTTTTTGCGATGGGTGCTCAAGCGGTATTAGTAAAAGGTGGGCATGAAAATACGCCTGACTATATTCAAAACTCGTTATATGTTCAGGGTGAATTAGTCTCTGAAACCCGTTGTCCACGACTGGATGGGGAATATCATGGTTCGGGCTGTTCATTGGCGAGTTTTATTGCAGGGCGTTTAGCCTTAGGTGATGAGCTCAAAACGGCTGTTCATCATGCCGAAACATGGTTATTTGGTGTGTTGAAAATCGCTGAATCACCGGTTGTCGGTGGACAAAAAATACCAAAACGTTTTTAAAGTACTCGGTTATTTATTTAAACCCCATAGAATAAAACGCTATATCATTTAAAGCCCTGAATATCAGGGCTTTTTCAAATTAAGAGTCGAGTTGAACGCGATAGACCAAGGTTGGAATTTCCCACGCACCACCAGCAAATCCTTTGCACTGTGTGGTTTTTGCCATATAGGTTTGGATAAAACGCTGACCATTCCATGACCACTCCCCCGTACTATGACAGTCGCCAATGCCTCGTCCACGTTGATTGGAGAAAATCTGCCCTTCGCTAAAACCACTTCCGGAAAAGGTCACGGATTGTTTGATTTGCTTTAAATTTCGATCCATCAGCCAATAGCCATTACCACTGTTATATGCCCCACGCCAACATGGCACTTCGACCAAGGCATTTTTCCCATTGATTGGAAACACCACGACCCGATCATCCTCTAAGAAATTTGCATCAAAGAGTTGAGGACAATCTTCTACTGTCGTTTTCTTCTTTATCAATCCAAACAATTGTTTGGCTGTGGGCGCATTGACGGCATACCGTGTTTGTAAGCCCTTACTGTAATTTTGAATATTCACTTTCGGAATACTTTTCGGTTTGAGTACATTGGCCGAACTACTATTGGCTTTACGCAATAATGCCGAATTTGTCCCTATGCGCTTTTGAAAATCATCCATACGGAGTAAAACTGCACTAGCGCCCTGCACGGACAATAACCATGTTTTGTTGTTGCCTTTCCACACAATTGGTTGGTTGGCTTGTAAGGCTTGAATCAGTTTTTGAGTTTGAGCTGCACTTAACTGACCCTCCGCGGTTTTGGCATCAAGCTGCACAGTTCCCTGATTTTTACCTAAAATGTAAAGTTGAAGTGGTTTATTTGCCGCATTGAAGGTTTCAGGATCGAGTTTTACTCGTGCGCTGACTTGCGCTTGAGCTCCCGCAGCACGTTGTAATAACACAGAAATAGCGGGCTGATTGCCCTCCGCTTGATAACCTGCAACGCGACAAGTCCCCGTATTATCACAAGCGATTTCCCAATCTTTATGTGAAAAATAGTTTCCTTGAATTTGAGCTAAGCTCACACTACAACCCAATGCAGCAACGTAGCCCAATAGAAGTTGCCAGATGACATTATTTTTGTTCATGTCTTTGGCTCAAAATAATTATATTAGAGCCATCTTAGAATGCTTTTCACTGAAACTCCAGTTTAAATGGATCTGCTACATGATTTAAATTTATAGAGATGAATCATTCAGTTGCTGTATCTCCTCACATTTTTTTCGCTTCACATTTTCATCACTGAGCGTATTCATCAAATCTGCTGCCAGGCCTTTTAACAGACTCATATCATCATCGGTCATTTGATTCGGCTGCCGATCTAAAACACAAAAACTTCCCAATGCCACCCCATTGCGGTCTCTAAGTGCAACGCCAGCATAAAAGCGAATGCGGTTATGCATCAATTCAGGTAAATGCGCAAAGCGTGGGTCACGTTGTAGGTCTTCAATAATCAAACGTTCATTTTGATACACCAAATGACTGCAGATCGAATCTTGCTTCGACTGACGTATCTGCATCGGTTGCTCGGTAGCCTGAGCCAAAGGGCTACCTGGGGTATAGACCCAGTCTTGCTTGACCCAAGAAATTTGTGCATATTTCACATCGAAGGCTTGTCTGGCTTCTTCAATATATTGTTCATAGATCGGTAAATTCCGCTCATCCAAAACATTCAGTTCTTCTAATGCTTTTAAGCGCTGCGCTTCAACGCTAGGATCAGGCTCATCCAACCAAGATTCACCATGCTTCAATTGAAAAGCTTCAATGGTTAATAACAAGTCATTCATATTATTGACCACTGCATCGACGGTGAAATTTTCTTTGATCGCATCTAATTGGGATATCTCATCACAGCTCCACAGTGCAAAAATCAGTTTTTTATCCGGAAACTGTGCCTTAAAAACATGGCTTAGTAGGCGAATTTGAGCTTCTGGTGCCGTATGGAAAATCGAAATACATACGATCTGAATATCCTCTTGGATATCATCCATACTTTGATGCTGATTTTGAATCAATACGTCGCTAAATGCCTGAGCCTGAATACCACTTAAACTTAGCCCATGCGCCAACATAGCCGATACTTGAACATCAATTTCCCAACGTGCCCCGATACATAACACCGCTGCTTTCTGATCCTGCTGTGCAACTGGATATGCCCGTTGAAAACTATGATTAAACAGTTTTAATCCCTGATGTAAACGTAGTCGATGTTCAGCACTGGCCTCGGTGTTGTGGCCTCTCGAAAAAATCCGTATGGCTGGAATCGCCACTTTGGCATAAAACGCATTAACCCGCCGTGCCTTGATTTCATCCGTGGCATCTTTCGGTAACTTTTCAGCAATAAAAGTCTGTGCAACATCCATGGCATCTTGCACATCATCAGCGACTAATCTTTGATAGAAGCGCTCATGCGGTGCCAATGCAGGCGTACTACCGATCAGGGTTTTAATAAAACCTAAGGATGGTACATAGCTCGAAAGCACCAATAAACATGCGGTTAAAGGCGTCGATAAAATTAAACCAATCGGCCCCCACACCGCCGTCCAAAACATGGCGGCAATAATAATGGCTAAGGTCGAAAGTCCAGTACTTTCCCCATATAACCAAGGCTCAATAATATTATTACTGACCAATTCCAAGAGCAGGATTAAGCCGACTGTCCACAGCACCATATTCCATGTGGGATCTACCGCAAAAGCCAATGCAATGGGGAAAATCGCAGAAATCATTGGGCCGACATAGGGAACAAAGCGCATCACAATCGCCACCATTCCCCACATAATTGCTGCCGGCACCCCAATAAACCAAAGTCCCAAGGCCATCGGAATACCGTAGGTCACATTGACCATCAGCTGCATACGTAAATATTTACCGATACGATTGGCCGCTTCATCGAGTGCGTCTGTTCCGATATTTAAATTTCCGCCCAGCAGCTTAAGGAACCGATCATGCAAATCTTTCCGATTAACCAAAATCAGAATCACAAACAAAAAAACAATACCCGCAGTTGCCAAAGGATTGAGTACCCGCTCACTCCAAGCCATGACTGCTTCAGCCGTGGTTTGTTGTTGCCCCACCACTTTCACTTGCTGCACTTTAGGATTTTTCTCTTCAGGCACCACATCATCTATCGAGTTTTCAACGGTATCTATGGTGGTTTTTGCGCCATCCCAAACACTTGGGCCGCGTGCAAATTGACGAATAGAATCCATTTTCTTTTGAATTGTGCCCTGATATTGCGGTAATTCTTGGCTTAATTGCCCCAGTTGATAACCCAAATAAGAGGCCGCGCCGGACAAAATCGCCAAAGCCAAACCGACCACAATAAATATAGATGGCATCTGTGGTAGTCCCCAACCACGGAGTTTCATCACCAAAGGATCAACTAAAAAAGCCAATAAAATTGCGAGTGCCAATGGAATAAAAATATCTTTGCCAAGATATAAGGCGGCAATCAGCAAACTACCAATGATAAATCCTGCCGTGATTCGAATCACTTTATGTAAATCTGCAGGGGGCATTTGCTTCGATGCGTTCAGATCTTGCAAGCCTTGCTTTTGACCTGATGGTGATGATTCAAAATCTTGCGCTAATTTATTATTTTTATGATCCATTTTCTTATCCTGAACGATGGTCATTATTTTTTAATTTAGGCTGAAGTTTTAGGGCTGCATACGCATTTCATGTAATGATTTGCAAAGAAAAAAACAGAGCTTTATAGCTCTGTTTTCATACTGTGTTTTCAGATGAATTAAAAGGTAATCACTTTACTTTGATGAGTCACAATATCCACGGGAACAGAAATATGTTGATGAACGATCTTCCATTGAGACTGCGTTTTTTTCATCCCAATGGTATTACGACACCACGAGATCCCCGGCGTCGGTATCCCGCTCTGATCATCAATTTTGGAATAACAGTGCAGAAAGGCAATATCAGGATCTGCATGGATGACCAATTCCCGCCTAAATACCTTTAAGCCTTCACGAAAATACTCCCGATAAAATTCCCACATTTTTTGATATGCCATTAAGCCACGCATTTCACAACTGGCATCAAAAAAGTACACATCTGCTGCGCAGGATTCAGCAATATTTTCAATTTTCAATTGGCAGATGACCTCATCCCAATTGGCTAAAAATTGCAGAATTTCGTCAGCGGCCTGTTGGTCACCGACTATTTTGATTTTATCTTGCATCTCTGGCACCTATTTATTTTATTTTTTATGAAGCATTGTTCTGGGCGGCGTTTGGAAGTTGAATTTCAACGATCTTCCAGCTCCAACCGCGGCGTTGCATACTAAATACGGTATATTTTTCTTCGCTTAGGCCTTGGAGCGGCACATACAGATCAAATCGATTCCAAGCGCTATAGCTGGCTTTGGGTTCAAGTGGCTGGCTTTGCTTTAAAGCAACAGCGGTTGCAGTTTCGTCATTTTTGGATAGTGTTGACGCATAAGGTTGTTCTGCGACCTTATTTTCAGCATGCGTGAATAGTTCAATCCCTGGGCTAATCATGCTCGGATTGGTCAGTTTGGTTATTTCTGGTAGTTGGATCGACTCTTTTAATGCTTTGCCTTGTAAAAGCAGCATGATACTGGTTGGATTGACCAGACTGTCGACTAGCGTTGCACTGAGGACTGTGCTGAGCTGCCCACCCCAAGACTGGGCAAATTCGGGTAAATGCTGTAGCCCAGTTTTCTGTTGAATGAGGTCTTCAACTTGTGGTTTTAGACTCGATTTGACTGCCGCAAAATCGATATATTGAGCAATTTTTTCAGGTTGATTGTGCTCATAGGCTTGACGTATTTGATACAACACCCAATACGGAGACGCAATCATCCAACCCATGACGATGATCAAAATCGTAATGAGCCCATAATACAAAATATGATTCTGCTTATTCATCGTTCACCACTCTAGCCAGTGAAGTTGTGGTACTTCCTTGTACCGTCAAATAAGCCTGATCTGATTGAATAGCGTCCAACCCAACAGCACTTATCTGAGAACCATATTGCTTTTGACCTAGTGATTTTGATGAGCCATCAGGGTTTATTCCCTTTCAACTATCTCTATCAGGTTATTGCAAATTTAAACTGTTAGATCTTTAATTTGGGTACTTGCACCATTGGTTTTAACTGATTCAATGCCTTTATCTCGCGATTGCTCACTGGCATAAAATTGGCTAGTTCCAATAATTTGATGGTTTGCCGCTTTCAAATTGAAATAAGGTTTGCCATTTTTGGCTGTCAGTCGTTCAAAACGGCTGTCATCTGCACTGTTCTTTTGTACAGACTCAATCCCGTTTTGTGCTGATGCTTTCGCTTTGTATAATTCACTCGTTAAAATGATTTCACCGTTACCCGCTTTTAAAACAAAACGGAACTGCTGATCATTAGAGTGACTGATCTCGTACCATCCCGACATAGGTTACCCCTTCATTTTCATTGTTTTATCTATTATTCGATCAGGATTTGTTGTTGGAAATTCAACCTGATCTACAGAATATAAATGAACTCGGTCACATTTTTCAATGTCTTTTTTGATCAGTATAAAGCTCAAAATTTAATCAAAAAGGGATTTTTTAATAAATAATTCCAATAAAAAATAATCCGACCGAAGTCAGATTTCATCATTTTTACAGCATGATGTATTTCAAAATATATGCGCGTTTCTGCATGTAATGAATGTCTTAAGAACTCACGATCTGCTTTGAATACGTCGCTTTATTCATTTCTAATATTTCCACACAAAGTTGCACTTCTATTGCTGAAGCTGTGACATGTTGTTTCAACACGTCCAATAACAACAATGAAATTTGCTTTTGAACTTCAACCG
The DNA here is from genome assembly GCF_013419715.1 of Acinetobacter sp. YH12063. Classification (NCBI taxonomy): domain Bacteria; kingdom Pseudomonadati; phylum Pseudomonadota; class Gammaproteobacteria; order Moraxellales; family Moraxellaceae; genus Acinetobacter; species Acinetobacter sp. YH12063. Next base: position 292,080 of record NZ_VOZO01000002.1, read on the forward strand.
TTCTACCCGTCAATAATGAAACTTTGGCATGCATATACGCATGTTGAGCGTGTTCATCCAAACCCACAACAAACTCTTCCTGAGCGACAGCGCGGCTCTTAATATCATTAATGGCACTGACATGACCCGATTCAAATAAGGCAGCGTTCAGCGCTTTAAGTAAAGGACGAGGCTCAAGCTCAAGATTATTGGAATATTCCAAATGAATATGCGGCATAGTAAAGACATTTCAAACCCGTAATGCGTCTATTATGCAGGCTGAAAAATAAAATCTATAGCGGATTAGTTATCTATTTCATGTTTAAGTAGACATCCCAAGCCAAGTGTGGCCTTGGCTTAGGATGATTGAAGCTTGCTTTAAAGCGAACAATAACGAAACTTAAACTTTTTTCACGTATTCAGATTTGAGTTTCATTGCTCCGATACCATCAATTTTACAGTCAATGTCATGACCATCTGTTGCATCAGCTAAAAGACGGATATTTTTAACTTTTGTACCCACTTTCACTACTGAAGATGAACCTTTAATTTTAAGGTCTTTCACCACAGTAACCGTGTCACCATCGGTCAATACATTGCCATTGGCATCTTTAATCACTATCTGTTCATCTGCAGCACTTTCGCCTTCACGCCATTCATGTGAACATTCAGGACAAATCAGTAAATCACCATCATTATAGGTATATTCAGAATTACATTGGGGACAATTGGGTAAAGACATAAAAGACCTCAAAAAAGATGGACGCAAAAATCCATAAAAACTTAATATAACATTTTTATGTATTTCATAAACTTAAAAACCATAAATATCGTATGGTTTAGTGAAGTTATGACGATGTAAATAACACAACGCCACAGTACTAATCGGTTTAAATTTTAGATCTCTAATGAGGTGTTTAATATCAACGCTTTTAAGATATGCGCATGATTTTTATCTATATATTTGGCCGCTGTGAGTAAGGTCAGGGGCTCCTCTTTTTCCCATGCGCGCAGTTGTTCTAACTCGGCTTGATGGGGTTGTATTTCTTGCAAATAGCGCTGTTTAAACTCGTCCCAACGAGAAGCCATTGCCTCGTCTTGATGATACCAACGACGTAAATCTGTAGATGGCGTCAATGCCTTCGGCCACAAATCTAGCGCTGCGCTCACTTTACTGATACCACGCGGCCACAAGCGATCGACCAATATGCGTTTACCGTCATCTGGGCTGATCTCATCATAAATACGTTTAATGTGTACAGTCATTAAGCCCTCCTTCGCCTATTTGCAGTTTTTCAATCATTCGTCAGATTATTCATCGGGGATCGCTGGATTCACTAAAAAAGCCAGCAACTGTAAAGACTCCTGCCAACCCAAATAACAGGCATCAGGTGGAATAACGCTCGGCAACCCTGCCTGTACAATCGTCACTTCGGTTCCGACTGAGACCGCTTTAAACTCAACAGTGACCTCGATTTCACCGGCCAACTCTGGCATATCAAATTGGTCTGTATAGCGCAGTAAATGATTCGGCACGACTTCATGATAATCACCATGGAAAGCGTGTGTAGTTCCCGTTGAAAAATTTTGAAACGACATGCGGTACGAGCCACCTACACGCACATCAGAATGTTCCACATGGGCAGTAAATCCATGCGGTGCCATCCATTTAACCAAAGCATCTGGCTCCACAAAGGCACGATAAACGCGCTCTACAGGCGCACTAAAAACACGATGTAATCGAACAGTATTGCTCATGATGATGTCCTTTTATCATTGTTTTCACTGAATCATCCACATGCATTCACCCTTGCTTTATCGTCCATTTTTATCACACTGAAACGTTCTAAATGAGACAGCTTTGAGACGTGCGAGAAAGGTCATTGCTGTTCAATACTATAGCGAATCCTACAGATTGATCCCATCACTTTAACGCAATGCAGTGTTATGTTTTGTGAGCTGCATTCATATTAACTTGAATTTAAATTGTTTAAAAATTAATACTTAACCCAATATTCCTACAATTTAAAAAATAAAAACCCAGTTGAATCACTGGGTTCTTGTCACTTTCGATGTAATGCTGAGACTTAGCTCAATTGTGCTTCATCTTCATCTAGATCATCATCTTCATAGATATAAGCCATACAACCCCAACCGTCATATTCGCCTGAATGTTGTTCTGCAATTTTAATAAACCACTGCTCTAAATCGACAATATCTTCATAATCAGGCTCCATATAAACATAGACCGTGATAATCCATTCCACGCGATCTGATTCTTCATCTTGGAACAACGAAATTTTTTGCTCTTCTTTCAATAAATATAATGCACACTGTTCAGCCTGCGCTTCGTTCGAAAAGGCAATTGAATATTCGATTTCGTGCGGCACAGATAAATCATCACCATCTTGCTGCATCTGCCACAGCACATTGCCATTATCATCATCTGGAAATTGTTTAAAATCACGAGTCATTGTACTTTCCCTTATCGTTTATGAATTTTATTCTGTTGACTTAGATTAACGGATAATTGTTGCAATTTGCATTAGCTAAATCTCTTTAATCAGAAATAGACCGCCGAAGTGATCTTTCTGATAACAATTCAAATTAAACTACAACATCCATGTGGGCCTGAGTTTCTTTAAGATGTAAAACCAAAGCTGCCATTTTCAATTCTTCTAAGCGTAATTGTAAATAACTGTCGAGTACCCGTGCCTGACTAAAATGTACACCATGCGCATTGAGCAAGGTGAAATCATCCGCCAAAGCCTGCAATAGCTCACCTAAGTTTTTGGTATTTAATTGGGCTAAATACAAATCAGCACGACTATTAAACACCAATGTAAATAATTGCATCGCAGCCAAACGACGTTCTTCATCAACATAATTACATTTTGCAGTCGATTGCTGCTCCATTGCATCAATCATTTTGCAACGTACCGCAGTCAAATTTTGCTTTGCCGCAGATTCATTCATGCCATCCATCAGCTGATCTAAAATACTCTGTAAAGGTAAAAAGAATGCTGACTGATAGCCCCGTATTTTGTTGTCCAAAGCACGGTTGATGTTTTCCAAATGCTGCTGATCCAGCGCTTGGCTATACAAACCCTTTAACTCGGCACGGGCTTGTTCCTGTATTTGTGATTTAGCTCTTTCTTGATATTTGCTCAAATACTGACGTACTTGTTCAATCTGTGCGCGAATATCATTCAACATGATATCGGCATTGGCTTTGGTGACTTCCACCAAACCATCAGCCTGTAAAGTTCGATACTCAACATATTGTTCAATATCCACAATATGTTGATATTTCGCTACTTTATCGACTTGGATTTTTAGCCCACTATTTTGAATACGTAATTGGCTGATTTCATAATTCAATTCATCTTGCTGGGACTCTGTTTCAGCCAGTTTTAGCCGCGTACGATCGAAGTTTTCCTGCAGTGAACGTAGGGTTTTATCATTTTTCAATTTGCGGTTATATACAAAAAGGAGAGCCACAATTAATAGGATGATAAGGACGATTAAAGCAATATTGATCATTTGCTAATCCTCAAAAAAAGCTTCAATAATTTAAGTTTATTCCCCAAAACAAACCTAAGTTACAAAAGTTAAAATCTATAATTCATTTCATATTAGCAGAACAAATGCAAAAAACCGTATTTATCTGACCAAATACACACTTGCACACTATTTAACTAAAATACTGTTTTAAATTAATTTAATAAAAAATTTTCATATTAAAAAATAATCAATCAATATACTTTAGAAAATAGAATAATAATTTAAAAAAGGTGTTTATTTACTAAAAGATACAAATCAACTTAATACCATTATTTGTAAATATTTCATACATTTTATAGAGATATTTGGAGTAATTATAAATCCCCAGAATTGGGGATATAGTGTATATCATGAATCATTTTTAAGCAGAAAAACCTATTTAAAGCTGTAGATATTCTGCGCTTTTTACGAGTCCCAAAGGTTTTAATTCAATGCAGCAGTTTTTATGAACAATGAGCATTCACATGAATATGCTTTAAAATTCTGCCGCACAATGAATATGAACAGCTTGTTGGGTTAAGGGCTGGGTAAATGCCAGATCGCAAGCATGTAACGCCATCCGTCCGAGTGAGCTCTGTTTTGCATTCGGGTGATACAGTTGATCTCCTGTAATGGGGTGCCCAATATGCATCATGTGTACACGTAGCTGATGAGAACGCCCTGTCACTGGTGTTAATAATACTCGGCTAATGTCCTTGCTTGCGTCATAGCTAATGGCTTGATACAAGGTTTTTGAGGGTTTGCCCAATTCAAAATGCACCATCTGACGTGGGCGATTTTCCCAGTCCGTAATGAGGGGCACTTCAACACTGCCCTCACCTTCAAGTTTGCCCTGAACTAAAGCCACATATTGCTTTTGAACCGTCCGCGCTTGGAACATTTTACTCACTGCCACTTCTGCATCGCGGTGTTTCGCAAACATCAAAATGCCTGATGTTGCCATGTCTAAACGATGGGTAATTTTTGCCGCAGGATACTGCTCCAAAACACGAAGGTAGGCACTGTCATGATGCTCAGGCAAACGTCCCGGAACCGACAACAATTCCGCCGGTTTTTCGATAACAACCAAGTCTGCATCTTCATACAAAATACGTAGAGGACCTTGAGGCGGCGCATAGACAAAGTTGGGATCTAAAGGCATGGACAGACTGTGTACTGGGAGAATGTCGGCAAAATAACAACTGACTAATTCGCTGTCAATCGACTTTAACCGATCAGGTCTAACCCTAACGATTATTGGTCCCCAATTTACCAAAGGCTGGCGCTAATGAATGAGATAAATCATCCTCCAGTAACTGTAAGATGCTTGCACTCGTGGTCGATGGATACTGATGTAGTGTGATGCGATATTCGCCCTGAAACCACTGTGATAAATGCAATGCATAGGTTTGTTTAGGCCCGAAACCTAGATGTTGTTTTAAACGGCTCTTTATACCTGTTCGTGATGATCCGACATACAAAATGTGATTGGGTTGATTTAACTTGGCACAGGCATGGGTTTTCAATGCCTTAAATGCGGCATAGTCCTGATATGTCTGCTGTATATCGCCACCGACTAGCTCTATCACGTAAATATAAAGTGCATGTTGAGCAAGATCATCAAAGCTTGAAAACTCAAATATACGCTCAGCTTTAGTCTGCTGTGCCTGCAGACAATCCTGTATCAATTGATCCAGATAACCCATAACAAAATTATTTAAAATTTAGATAGTTAAGCATAACAACTTTGTGGCAAAGGACAATCTAAAGGTTTGCTTAATTTTGCTATCTTCTGCGTGATATTTATTACATCAGCAATGATCAAAGTTTGTTGGGAATACATGCGAAGTCTGGAATTTTGAAAAAGATGGAAGGATTTATTATTCGATTGAATTCTTAAAAAAATTTTTAGGGTGTAAGAGAAAACAGTGTTGTTTACTTCAACTATCATCACTTTGTAAGTCATGATCTTATAGCCTATAAACTTCTGGTTTATAGCGTCCTAAGCTGAATCGAGACCTTTTGGGTGAGTACTGTACGCGTGTTTTGCACCACTGACAGCATGCTACTCTTTTCAATCTCTGTAACACCCTTGAGATATATAGTAGTGCTATCGATGAGGGATTGTTTCCCTGAAAATTACTGTTTTCAGCTTATTTTAAAAATATTTTTCACATTTAAAGATATATTGAAAATATTTTCTCCATGTATCATTTTTTAGCCTTTTTTCCATCTCATAAATGACTTTTTCCGAGAATTTCCGCCAAGACTTAGTACTCAAATAACAATTATTTATGCTGTTCAAAGCACACTATTGCTTCTTTTTACTCATTTCGGACAGTAAATCCAACTGAATTTCCTGAATCTTGGCAAGACGATCCCATTGATGCATCAACAAATGATCTATCTTTTCATGTAAATGGCGAATTTCTAATTCAGCTTTTAAATTCACTTGATAATCATTTTCCGAACGCATGCGGTCTTTAGCTTCTTGACGGTTTTGGCTCATCATAATAATGGGCGCTTGTATGGCAGCGAGGCAAGACAACATCAAATTCAGCAAAATAAAAGGATAAGGATCAGCAGGATGCTTCACCATTACCACCGTATTGACTAAAATCCACACTGCTAAAAACAATGTAAAACAAATAAGAAACGCCCAACTGCCGCCGAATGTTGCAATTTTATCCGCAAGCCTTTCGCCAAAACTCCACTGCTGATCCAGCTTTTCTTCAACATTTTTGCTAATCAGATCATGCTGCTGCATGCTGTTCAGCACTTCATATTCTAAATTGGAGACTTCGCCTTGTTCGGAGTTCAGAATTGACTGCACATACTGCATACGGTATTTGGTTAAATCAGTTTGGCATATATAGTCCTGAGCACCAGATTCAGGAAAATCCTGAGCAATTTCTTCTGTAATGACTTTACGCACGGTTCCCATCGGAATCATATTTTTCAGTGGAAAACTTTTTTTGCACACCAAACAAGTACGGCATTCTACTTTCCCGTTCATTCTTGTCTTGCCCAATTGAATTTTATGTTCTTTTGAGCATACTGTTTTGCCTAAATTTAATGCAAGCAGCTTGTGCTTTTACACTCAGTATTTTTTATGGTTAAGCCTATTTTAGATAGTGCAATGCAATATAGGGTGTTAAATTCAAAAGTAAAATACCAATTTTATAGACAGCCATTCCACCATAATGAATAGCGTCAAACTGCTGATCGCTCAGCTTAAACCACTGCCCATGCAGGCGTTTCATCCAATCTTTAGCAAAGACAAATACCACAAACCAAATGATTAAAATCAGATAGTTAATCACTAAGCTATACAGCAAGAAATCGCTTAAATGACTCAAGTTCATGACAAATCTCCTAAGCGTATTTTTTCCTTAGTTTATGCCCCTTTCGAACAATTAAATATTGCTTTTAAATTTCCGCTTAGATTTGGACTATTTTTAAGAGAGATGCCTGACGATTTTTGAGCTTATGCTGATTTAACTGGTGTAGTTTGTTTTGTGCGGATTAAAGAAGTAATGATTTATTATTGTTTTTTATTTTGGCTTAAATTTTTGGGGTGCTATAAGAGAAAACAATGTTGTTTACTTCAACTATCATCACTTTGTAAGTCATGATCTTATAGCCTATAAACTTCTGGTTTATAGCGTCCTAAGCTGAATCGAGACCTTTTGGGTGAGTACTGTACGCGTGTTTTGCACCACTGTCAGCATGCTACTCTTTTCAATCTCTATCACACCCTTGAGATATACTTTAACCAAAGGGCATCGGGATTAATTTCCTAAGTTTTTCTAATTTTCTGTAAATTCAGCAAATTTTTTCAGCCATTTTAGATTTAGCAGGATATTTTATCTTTTCAGCTCATTTCAGCGTTTTTTATCTGCAGATTTGCCCAATTTTAAGAAAATTTTCTTTTACAACAGACTTAACGTGCAAACACAGGGTCAAAATTAAAATATATCGCCGCTGAACATTCCCCCTCCGCTTCAATTATCTACATTGATTATGACTCACAAAACACCGCTCAGTGAGTAACTAATGATCTAGATCTATCTTTGTTCTACTTATTGAACTGATGTTACGCAGTAACATCAGAAGCGCAATTTGCTTCAAATAAATGAACGATACGCGGTAACGTCATTCGCAAGTGTTTTAGACAGGGCTACTTTTAATCAAAAATGTTTTTGCGATACTGTGAATAATTTGACGGTAATGAGCGAGTTTTGTCGGTGAGGTGCATTGCACCGCAAGATGGTTTCCTTGCGAAGCTTTGCTTCTCATTTTGCCGAATGAGAAACAACGTTTCGTAAGAGTACCTCCAGCCGAAGGCTAATCCTTTTATTCAATCCCTAGATATAAGACACCGTCGAATAGAATTAAAAATCATTTTAAAAATGCAAAACTACTTTTAAGTGTGTAACATCAGTTATTTAATGGATGATCTATTCAACGCATTATTGGTCAATGAGCTAAATAGCTTTGTACCCACTGTGCGCTAAACCACCAACCACTACATGCCGCCATGCCACAGAGTAAATTGGCCAAAATTTTATTCATTCGACTGAGGTCTGATGCATATATTTTGAGATTGATCAGATATGCAATCACGGCATATACCAGTCCAATCGCACCACCAATGATGATCAGGATCAAAGGCCATGCTGCATAGGCATGCGCCTGTGCTGGATATTTTGTAGAACGGATGGTTTCTGTGGTCATGCTGTATATCCTGTTAATAACGCGATTACCTGCTTTAGTTAGCAATTTCTGCGCCATTTTTCTTGGATATACAGCATTATTTAAAGGTTAATGCATGTTGCATTTCTAGCTTTGACTACAGCATTTATCGCAACCGACAACTTTTTCTGTTGGCCAGCTCATTCGTGCACGCTTATAAGCGAGTTCGAAATTGGCAAAATAACCAATCAATATTTGCTGGTCAAATTGCGGCATGTCTACACATCCTTGCGTACCATTGTGAATTAAATGCGAGCCATTCGTTAAGGCATTTTCATCGACTATAAATTTAATCATCTACCATTCCCCTCATTATTTTTTATAAAATTCAAAGATCAAATAAATCCATATAAAAATTATGTGATTTATAATCACATACTAAAATTATGCCTTTATTGTTTAAAAATCAACCATATCTTAAAGATATTTTTAGGCGTCTCTTGGATGACTTAAACGCAGAATGATGTGCTCTTTTAGGATGGATAGGTGGGATTGCTCGATTTCATTTTTTGCGCTTAAGCCAAGTGCTTGGAATGTTGAATAAAGGTATTTTTCACTCGAACTGACATCAACAAATACGGCGTCAAAATCAGATAAACCACAATATTCGTCGCTAACAGGATGATGGTAACTGTATCAGTAACACTTCTTATAATTTTTTATAATCTTTATCAAACGCTGCCAAAAACTCAGTTTCGGATTTTTATTTCTATATTTATTAAGCAAACACGCAGATCAATCACTCTAAAAGATGGATTCATTTTAGAGTGGAATATTGACTGGTTTATAAAGGGGTATCGACCTGTACAGTTCGTTTTTGGCGAATACGGCGAACCAACCAGATCACGATTGCAACCACTAAGATCACCACAAAAAATGGGACTAAAAAGGCCAATACTGACAAGACCGCAGCGCCAATCCATTCCCCTGTAGATAAGATCGGATTTGCAACGCCACCTGTGGTTGCGGTAGATACGCCACGCGCAGCGACGGTACTCATTTGCACTGCTGTTGCTGTACCACCACCGACGATAATTGCTGCCGCCCAACTGGCAAACTGTGACATTTCACCTGAGCTTACTGCCATTGTGGCAATCGTCCCTGCAATCATGGCTGCGGGTGTTGAAATAGTGTCGAGTGCATTATCTACCCAAGGAATATAGTACGCAGCGATTTCACAGACAGTCGCAATTGCTAAGCCAATACAAACCGCAGGCATAGACAGCCATTCGAATCCTTTCATCGGTTCGAATAGTCCTAAAATGGATGCAACACTCATCACCAATAAAGGTACAAAGACACGGAAGCCACAGGCAGCACTTAAGCCAATACCAATACACAGTCCTAATATTGTTTCCATGGGCTTCTCCGAATGGTCAAACGTACAATTTGTTTTTATATATGCTGTGTTATACGTTAGCAAAAAGCCCTATCGAGTGATAGGGCTTTTCTTTCTAAACAGCGGATAACTGTTAGTGTTTTGCAGCTTAGGCATTCTTATTGTTAAATTGATTGCCTTGGCATTTGGTACACGGTGGTAAACGATCAGTACCAATTTCTAAGTAGACGCGGTGTCCGCATTGAACACAAAAATAGAAGCCTGTTCCGGGTTTTTGACCAGCAGTAACCATTTTTGTTCTCCATGTGTTTTTAGAAATGGTAGATTCAGTATAACCCTCTTGTGATGAATGTCTATTGGTCATTTCGACAATTGATAATGGCATTTAGGCAAAGCATAATTTCGTGTGGAAATTTTGGTGGGTTTACAGAGATTTGCTGAGCCAGTTTTCTACTTGCAGTTCGTCTACACGCAGAAATTCTTTTTCATTGTTTGTGACCATGACCCAATTATTTGATCGTGCATGAGCAGCTAGCCATAAATCGTTATTGCCAATTATTTGCCCCTGAAGCGCTAACTGTTTTCGAATTTGAGCATAGTGTACGGCGGTGTGTTCATCTAACTCTATAACAGGAATGATTGAAGTTAATTCATCGATAACTTTGAAAGCTTTGTCTTTCCATTGGCTTTTTTCCGCACCAAAGCGAAGTTCCCCCAAAGTAATCACTGAAATAAAAATATTGCCGTCAGGTAAATGTTTTTCAAAATGCTGACGGACAATTTCGGGTTGATGCTTGGTGATATAAATACAAATATTGGTATCTAATAAATATTGTGTTGGCATTAGAACTCTTCTCGTTCTTGCGGTGGTTCATCCACTCTTGTTTCTGCATAAAAGTCGTTTGGCATTTGTGCCAAAACTTTAAATAGTTGATCTGCTGTGACTGGTTTTTCTCGCAATATGACTTCGTCACCTCGGCGGAAGATTTCTACTTCTTTGCCTTCAAAACGAAATTCTTTGGGTAAGCGAATGGCTTGACTGCGTCCTGTCATAAAAACTTTTGCGGTAGTCATAGCACTACTCCAGCAGTTTTGATATATACCTTATGATAGGTACTTATTGATTATTTTTCAATCAAATTATTATCCGTATTTAATACTTATTTTTAGAAATAAAATCTATAAGGATAAGAAAAAAAGTAGCTGATCTAAATATAGAATCAGCTGGACTATTTTCGGTCTAAATAATTTAAATGAGAGGACTATAGATAAAATCTACTTATAGCTTAAAGTGACCGTGTAATAATGAGGTTGAGGAAGTTGGCCGAAGTATCTTAACTATCGTTACTTGCTTTAGCTGGAGTGATCGAATCAATTACATCCTCAACCTTACTTACTAATTTTTCTCCCACCTTGTTCAAACCTGTTTTTTCGACAATCTCATGTGTTGGACTTCCATGATTGATTGAATCAACTAACCTTAAAGGTGCTTCTTCAAGTCTAGTTAGGGCAACATTAAATAATCGAGCCTCGAATTCTTCATCAATTTTTGCAGCTTCTTTTTTATAACCCTCGTATGCTTTAGCTACAGATGCTTTAAACCCATAATCTTCAGCTAGCTTAAATCTTTGGCTAATCTGCTTTGTTGCAAGCCATGCAAACCATAATGGAGCAATCACACTTGTTATTGATAGTAAAACTTTCATCCAAATGACACCCCAATTCAATGTAGTAGCATTAATAGAGCTTGATAAACCTTGAATTCTGTCGTAACCAATAATTGCTGCTAAGATTAAAGCTATAAGTAGCCCCCCTACCCAGAACCTCATAGATATCTTCAAATCACTAGCTCTTTGATCAAATGCAGCGGCTAATCCTTTAGTTGTAGTAATCCTATATGCATCTTCACAATTTTCAATTAATTGTTGTGCCTGTTGGTGCATTTCATTAATTGATTTTAGTTGTGATTCAACTAATGATTTATGCTCACTTACTTTCTTCCTATCAAAAGAACTTTCTTTTTCAATTTCAGATACTTGTTTGCGAGCTTCTTTTAAACTTTTTAAGTCCGTAGGCAATGTTTCAGCAGCTTCCGTCGCATCATTTATAAGATCAATTTGATTTTTTAGATCATCTTTATTGGGAATAATAGTTTCTAACTCTGCTTGAATACCTCTCAAACGACGTGATAACTGATTGGGCATTGCCTTATTATCTTGTAAAACTTCCCATCCAACTAAAGGTGAAATTACTTGTCTAATCCAGTTTAAAGTTGAAATATAAATAGGGATAGCTTGTGCTCCATTTCCATTAAACATATAAGGTATGGTATCGGAGTACATTAGTCTGATTTTATCAGGAATGTTGCTAATCACTATCTCAAAATCTTCTTCTAAGTTCTCGATTTTAAGAGCTCTTAAACTTTGACTGATTTCTTTAGGCATATATGCTAAATCATGTCTTGTTAAGGGTGGATGATTCCATCCATATACATTTTTCAGAATTTGATCATCATTCCATGAAGCTAAAACAGCAGCTGAAAGCTCATCTAAGACATCACATAAATTTGTAATTATTTCACTCATATTTTCCCCCAAATAGAAAACGCTCCAATTCACATTAGAGCGTTTTTTAAACAATATCAATGACTTTAATCTCCCCTAACCCCTCTTTATAAAAGAGGGGTACTCCCTCCTTTGAAAAAGGAGGGCTGGGGAGGATTTAAAGAATTACATCAAGCCACATTCCCTTCTAAAAAGTCCTGTGCAAAGCGTTGCAATACACCACCCGCTTCATACACATGCACTTCTTCTTCAGTGTCTAAACGGCAAGTCACAGGCACTTTAATGATTTCATTTTTGCCATCAGTCGTAGAACGTTCAATCACTAAAGTTAAATCAGAACGCGGTGCAATATTACCAATCACGCTATACAGCTCTGTACCATCCAGCTTCAAAGTTTTACGGTCAGTCCCTGCTTTAAACTCAAGCGGTAACACACCCATACCCACCAAGTTAGTACGGTGAATACGCTCAAAACCTTCCGCCACAATCACTTCTACACCTGCAAGGCGCACACCTTTGGCAGCCCAGTCACGGCTCGAACCTTGACCGTAGTCCTTACCTGCAATAATGATCAGCGGTTGCTTACGGTTCATGTAAGTTTCAATTGCTTCCCACATACGCATCACTTCGCCTTCAGGCTCTACACGCGCTTTTGAACCTTGCTTGATCGTACCGTCAGAACGAACCACCATTTCATTGAACAATTTCGGGTTAGCAAATGTTGCACGCTGTGCAGTTAAATGGTCACCACGGTGGGTTGCGTATGAGTTAAAGTCTTCTTCAGGCACGCCCATTTTATGTAAGTACTCACCTGCAGCCGAATCCATCATGATCGCATTTGAAGGCGATAAATGGTCTGTGGTGATGTTGTCAGGCAAGATCGCAAGCGGACGCATATTTGACAAGGTACGCGGTGCAGCCAAAGCCCCTTCCCAATACGGCGGACGGCGAATATAAGTACTTTGCGGACGCCAGTCGTATAACGGGCTTGCCGCTTTTTCACGCTCACCCAAGTCAAACATTGGGATATACACTTTCTTAAACTGTTCAGGTTTAACCGCTTCTTTTACCAATGCATCAATTTCAGCATCAGAAGGCCAAATGTCTTTCAGGTAAATTGGATTACCGTCTTTGTCATTGCCCAATGAATCAGTTTCGATGTCAAAACGGATCGTCCCTGCAATGGCATACGCCACAACTAAAGGAGGCGAAGCCAAGAATGCTTGTTTTGCGTATGGATGGATACGTCCGTCAAAGTTACGGTTACCTGAAAGTACCGCAGTTGCATACACATCACGGTCAATAATTTCTTGCTGAATCACTGGATCGAGCGCACCTGACATGCCGTTACAAGTGGTGCATGCATAGGCAACAATACCAAAACCTAATTTTTCTAAATCACCCAATACACCTGCTTCTTCGAGGTATAAAGCGGCTGCTTTAGAACCTGGTGCAAAAGATGATTTCACCCAAGGTTTACGTACCAAGCCCAGCTCATTTGCCTTACGTGCCAACAAACCTGCTGCCACTGTATTACGCGGGTTTGAGGTATTGGTACATGAAGTAATTGCAGCGATGATCACCGCGCCATCTGGAATTAAACCTTCCGCTTCTTGCGCACGTGCTGCTTCTAAGTTGCCTGCAATACCTTTGGCTTTTAGGTCAGCCGTCGATACACGTGCATGCGGGTTCGATGGCCCTGCAATGTTACGGGTTACTTTCGACAAATCAAAACGCAGTACACGCGGGTATTCCGCAGCGGTCATATCAGACGCCCAAAGACCGATTTCTTTGGCATAGCCTTCAACCAATTTCACTTGATCCGCTTCACGGCCTGTCAAAGTCAGGTAATCAATGGTGTTTTGGTCGATGTAGAACATCGCTGCCGTTGCGCCATATTCAGGGGTCATGTTCGAGATCGTTGCACGGTCACCCACTGACATGCTGTCAGCACCTTCACCGAAGAACTCTAAATAAGCACCGACTACACGTTCTTTACGCAAGAATTCAGTAAGTGCTAACACGATGTCAGTTGCGGTAATGCCCGCTTGACGCTGACCAACAAGTTCTACACCAATGATGTCTGGCAGACGCATCCAAGATGCACGGCCGAGCATGACATTTTCAGCTTCTAGACCGCCGACACCGACAGAAATCACACCCAATGCATCAGTATGCGGCGTATGTGAGTCTGTGCCCACGCAAGTGTCTGGGAATGCTACGCCTTCACGGTTTTGAATTACTGGAGACATTTTCTCCAGGTTGATTTGATGCATGATGCCGTTGCCCGCAGGGATCACATCGACATTTTCAAAGGCTGTCTTGGTCCATTCAATGAAATGGAAACGGTCTTCGTTACGACGGTCTTCAATCGCGCGGTTTTTCTCAAAAGCGTCTGGGTCAAAACCACCAAACTCTACAGCTAGAGAATGGTCAACAATCAGCTGTGTTGGAACAACAGGATTGACTTTTGACGGGTCGCCACCTTGATCTGCAATGGCATCACGCAAGCCTGCAAGGTCAACCAATGCGGTTTGACCGAGGATGTCATGGCACACCACACGTGCAGGGTACCAAGGGAAATCGTGGTCTTGTTTGCGGTTAATCAGCTCTTTTAAAGATTGTTCTAAGATTGCAGGGTCGCATTTACGAACCAACTGCTCTGCAAGGACTTTAGATGTATATGGGAGTTTTGCGTATGCGCCTGGCTGAATATCTTCTACGGCTTGGCGTACATCGAAGTATTCTAGCTGGGTGCCTTGCAGCGGTTTACGGTAGTTGTTGTTCATAGCGTTCCTGCCCTCGGTCTTTCATTTTTTTGCGTTGTCTTTTTCATAGACAATTCATCTTTGTTCGATAGGCATACTACACTGCCGAAAACCCATTTCCCAAATCTCATATATTTCATATAGTTAAATATAAAAACAGGGGTTTTTGAAATATTTAGTTACACTAACTTTGGAATATTCGCTCTAAATATGAATTTTTTTGAAAAATAGCTGCAAATCTGCCTCATTCTTTAGTCTAAGGAAAATTGCACTGCATAATATTTAATCTAAATATCAACCAAATTGATTAAAAATCAGTCTTATTAATTTTAGTATTTAATAATCAAGGCATTAAATTACTTCATTAGCTCATCGCGCCTCAAAGCCATAATGTGAATCAAAGCACAGTTTTATTATTTATTTTATCTTAGTTCTCAATTTATCCCTATTTGCAGGGATAGCGTCGAATCCCCCCTCTCTCAGATAATAAAAGCACGACATACAAGCACAGTAATTCGCTGTACTCGCCAAAATAATCACAATATTTACAAAACCTTAGCTAAATAAATCAGCGACTACTGTTCTACCGTCATTATGCTTTGGGGAAAGATCATGACAAAATTTAAAACCATCATTGGGGCTGGCTGCCTCTTAAGCTGTCTCAGCTTCATTGCCTGTGGCGACAACGACCAATCGACAACAGATTCGACGATTCAAGAAGAGGAAGTAGACTCACCGACTGTCGTCTCGAATCCACCACGTTTGAAAGCCAATGCACAAGGTCAACATGAACTACTGATAGCGTATAAACGCCAAGCCTTATACGACCCTGAAACGGGTGAAAATGACCTATTACAGGTCAGAGGCTATCTGACTAAACCTGAACTCTGGAACTCGAAAAATAGCGATGGCAGTGTCTCTGATGTACTGGTTGGCCCACAAATTCGTGCGAAACCAGGTGACAATTTAAAAATTCATCTGGTCAATCACCTCCCTGTTGAATCGACGGAGACCTGTCCAAGTCCAGTGACCAATATTAACCAAGGGAACTGTTTTAACACTACAAATTTACATACACATGGTCTTTGGGTTAGCCCGCAAGGAAATAGTGACAACGTATTTTTGAGCTTAAAGCCTCAGCAAGATTTTCATTACGAATTTAAGATCGAACCGAATCATCCTGCGGGAACATTTTGGTATCACTCGCATGTGCATGGTTCAACCGCGATTCAGGTCTCAAGTGGCATGGCTGGCCCTTTAATTATTGAGGGAGAGCGAAAACCCATCATGCGTAATGGGCAAATTCAGCAGACTGGAGATTTAGACATCTTATGGAAAAATCAAAAAACCCAGCAGTATGACCATGAAAAAGTCATGCTGTTCCAGCAAATTCAATACAATGAAGATTGCGACAGCAAATTAAGCCAAGTAAATGGCACACCCTGCATCTATAGCTTAGAAGATTATTCAAAACTGGATATACCGACCTCATGGGCGGATGAAAATCGTTTTACCAGTATCAATGGCAAAATGTTTGGTGAAATTAAGGTGGATCAGAACCAATACCACCGCTGGCGCATGATTCATGGCGGTATCCGTGACACCATTGGTTTGACCATCAAAGAACTGCCTGATTCTGCGCTCTTTACCGCAGAGCAAACCCTTAGTGAATGTCAAAAATATCAAAGTAAGTCAATGTCTTCACAGTTTAAAACGCTGAAAACATTACCGTTATATACCCTTGCACAAGACGGCTTGACCATGGGGAAAATCCAAAAGCAAGGAATTGAAATTTTTCAGCCGGGTTATCGCTTTGATGCCATGCTCTCTTTCCCGACCACCAATAAATACTGTGTATACGATGCCAAGCTGAATCTAGAAGATGAAATTAATGCGCCTGAATCAAGTCCGTTACTTCGTCGCGCACCAGAAGAAAAACTCAATACACAGCTCCTCGGTTGGGTCAATGTGCAAGCAACTCAACTACCGCAGCAAACGCCGTTTAACTTCTTAAAAAGTCAGGCCACCCAACTAAAACTGGCACCAGAAGTGATTGCACAGCTCGAACAGGGTGATTTATCAGCCTTTATATCTCATGCGAGTTTAATGACTGCTGAAGTCGATGAAATGCTCAAAACGATGGCGAAGCAAATCACCAACTTTGACATTCTGTTCAATACAGATGGCAGCTTTAAATTTGGTATTCGTCATGCCGAAGAAGGTACCTTGATCAGCTTTGGCGATGCCTACCACGATGAAGACCATACCCACCATAGCTATGTCCGCAAGCTTCCAATCGGGCAAACCCAAGAGTGGGAGTTGAGTAGTAATGTTGCAAGTCATCCCTTCCATATCCATGTCAATCCATTCCAAGTCGTGAAAATATTGAATGAAAATGGTGTCGATGTCAGTGCCATCGGCAGCTCAGATAAAGATGGTGCAGGAAATATTGACTCGCAATATCATGGAATGAAAGGCGTTTGGAAAGATACGTTCTTCGTCAAACAGGGCTATAAAATCTTTGTACGCAGTAAATACGAAAAATTTGAAGGCGACTTTGTGCTGCACTGCCATATTTTAGACCATGAAGATCAAGGCATGATGGAAACCGTGCGTATTTGTGGCGACCAATATGATTGTAATAGTGAACCGCCTTCACATCATTCCACTATGGATATGTCTGCAAGCGATATGCCGACACACAATCACTAAGACCGATCTCTGCTGTACAAAAGCCCATATCAATATGGGCTTTTTGTTTGCCTAACACTGCGGCTTGCTGCAAAATAACATGATTAATGATATCTAAAATTTATATTGAGGCTGGTCATGACAACGTCTATGGCATTCACATCTTTTTCTCTCAACGGTGTCGATGCACAAAAATTTCTACAAGGGCAAGTTACTTTGCATGTTGAACGCCTTGAAGAAAATGCAACACGTTATACCGCAATCTGCGACCTCAAAGGCCGTATTCACTTTGGTTTATGGCTCACCAAACACAGTGCTGAAAGTTTTTCTATTGTCACAACAGCAGATCAAGCCGAAGAATTTGCCAAACATATTAAAAAATTCGGCGCTTTTTCAAAAATGAAACTGGAAGAAGCCGGTGCAGTTTTTCCAAGTTTAGCCGGTGATGAAACGACATTTACTTCGGAACCGACGGATATTGCAGCATGGGAAGTTCAAGCCATTCAAGCGGGTCAGGCCTATATTGACCAAGCGCTTGAACATGTGTTCCAACCGCAAGAGCTACGTTTACATCAGCGTGAAGGTGTACACTATGACAAAGGCTGTTATTTGGGTCAGGAAGTGATTGCACGTTTATGGTTTAAAGCCAAACCCAAAGCTTGGTTGCATGCGATTTCAGGTACAGGCGCTGCTCCTGCACAAGGCGAACAGCTGAATAAAGGCGTGCAAGTGGTAAATAGCGCGGCTGTAGAAAATGGTTATGTAGCACTGGTTGTTGCTCGTCCTGAAGCCTTAGAAGAGTTAGACGTGACTGTTTTAGCCTTGCCTGAAGCATTGAATGGTGATGTGGCACGTCCTGCTTAAGTCTATAAATTTTAGAATGTTGTGGTACATTAGCCTCTAAGTTTAGGGGCTTTTTTATGACTGAAAAATTATAGAAATATAAAGGTTAAATTTTTTTTATAGGAAAATAATGTCAGCTAAAATGACAGTTATTTACTATTTTAATTCAATAACTTAAACCAATAAAATTAAAAAAAATGTCAGTAAAAATGTCATCTATATTGTTTTATATGTATGGATAATACAATTTCCCTTCTAATTCATTCAAAAATCCAGCTTTCACAATTCCTTCTATATCTCGATAGTAAGTTCGTTCTGTTTTGCCTTTAAATAATATCTGAACAATAGGTCGTTTATAAAGTTCAGTAGGTGAAACAATAATTGCTTCAGCCATATAAATTTCAATCAATTGAATTTGTCTTTCAGATAACCTTTTGTTTTTACGAGCATCATTCAATGCATTTTTATAAAGAAGAAAACGAATAAGGTCATCTCCTTGATCATGTAAGTTTTCAATGGTTTTAAACATACCTTCTATCATAAATCTGACAAAACCTTGATGAGCATCATCTTGTTTTTTATCGGCTAACTTGCGACATTGATTAAAAAGTGCAAAATATTGGTGAATATTTTCCTGATAGTATTTCCATACAGCAGAAGAACTAAAATGATAACCTGATTGTTCCAAAATCAGCATTTCAATCAATCGCCCTGTACGCCCATTACCATCCCAAAATGGATGAATTAATTCAAAATAATAGTGTGCAAGACTTGCTCGAATCAACACAGCTTGTTGCATAATGACAGGGGCATTTAACCATTCAAGCCAAGCTAACATCAGATATTCAATATCTGCTAAGCATTTCGGTGGACGATATGTCCCTCCATGTTCTGCATCACCTACGATCGTTTTTTGTGTAGGTTGATTATTTCTGAATTGAGCAGGTGGATTATTTTTTTCATCAACATCTTGAGAAACAAGGCGATGCAATGTCAATACATCATCCAAGCTTATATTTTTTCCCAAATTAGGAGTAAGTGTTGTGTGTTTATGTTGATTAATCCAATCTATCGCCTGCTTTAGGTTGGTTAATCTTTTTTCTGCTGTATTTTGGATTTGAGCTGGATCAATTTTTAAAATTTGCGCTGTTTCTTCTTGGCTGAACTCACCACCTTCTATAGTATTCGTACTGTAAATACTACTTGCAAGAATTTTTTCTTGCATCTGGTCGATAATTTGAGGAAGTCCTGGCATTTTATTAAAGCGCTTTTGTGCATCATTTACTCGGTCAATTGCCCCTTGTAAACGTTCGTAGTCTAAACTCAGACTAAATGTGAATGAACCAGATTTATAGGTCATCACACGTAGTGTAGTTTCATTCAACCACTCTTTGCTTTGCTCAGGCATTTTTTTCCTTAAATTTTGTCAGCAAAAATGTCAGTTATTTTCCAATATATCTCAAAGTATTACAGCATTTCAATATATTTATATGTCAGTAAAAATGTCAGAATATTTAAAGTGATCAACCCTCTCTTTATTTTATACTTAGACTTTTTTTATTGGATTTTCACAAAATCAGAAAATATCTCTCCACCTCACAAAATAAACCACCCCACCCCGATCATCCGAAAAATAAAAGGAATTTGCATCAATTCGGTAAATATCCGCAGGTCGCCCATGCACCGTTTTACCGACTAAAAAACCATCCATAAAGGTTTCTAGCTTTTGTCCTTTGCGCATAATTGTAATTTGATAGCCATGACCAATGGCTGCGTCGGTAGAACCATGCAAAGCCACTAAAAAAGCATTTTTAATCGTATCGTCCGTGTTTGGATCATCAAAATAATCAAAACCCAATGCAGAGGAATGTGAAGAAAAATAAGCATAGGGCGATGGAACATTTTTACAGCCAGATGCACGTTTAAATTTCGGATCAGCCAAGACTTTACCCTTCCATGAATAACATGCGGGCCAGCCATAATCGATATCCCGCTTTAACGCATAAAAAGTTTCATCTGGCTTTTTACTTCCCAAATGATCATAACCTTGATTGGTCGCAAATAGAAATCTACCGATCCATTTTAATCCAACTGCATTACGCAAACCTGTCGCATACATCCGTTGCTCTGAACCATCAGGATTCATCTCGATGACTGAGGCTCGCACTTTTTCTTTTTCTACACAGGCGTTACAACTCGAGCCAACCGACACATAAATCTTCCCATTTCCACCGACTGCAATCGTCCGCGTCAGATGCCAACCGCCGTATTTATAACTCAAACCATAATCGGGAAATGTCGCTAAAACTTCAGCCTTACTCGAAGGCTGAGTTTCTCCTTTGTTGAATTTTTGCCGTGTCAGTTGGTGCGTTTCCGCCAAATAGAGCCAATCCTGTCCTTGAGCATCGGTATAAAACTGAACTGAATTTGGATTTCTCAAACCAGTCAAATAAGGAATGATTTTGCCAAATTTACCTGTGTCAGCATTCCAATCATCCAATATATATACAGTACCTTTTTTATTATCTGTTAGATCATACATATCCGTGACAAACATTCTGCGATCAGGCGCTTGCGCAAAAAAGCGTACCCGTTTGAGACCTTCAGCAGCAGGAATGATCTCGAAATTTGCAGGCAAATTTAATGAAAACTGCTTGCCATTTTTTAAATGGATTGGATGAGGTACAAGCTTGGGTTGTTGAGCCCAACTGGTCATTGAACAGACGAAACCAAGGATCAAGATGGCGCTTATTTTTATCATATTTAAATACATCTCAATGAATCATGTATATCTGTATTCATCATAGATGCCTTGTATCTATTTTATTCAATTTATATTTTTAGAAAATATTATACTTTTGAAAAGAAAGGTTTTTTTAAATCACATATGCTGTTGCAGCACACAACAGTCAAAAATAAGGAGGAACTTTATTCCCCCTCACGTCTTCGTTTTTAAATCATGATTTTAATCAAAATCCATGAAACAACTTATTCATGTCTTTGCATACATATTCTTTAAAATGATAGGCGCGCGCATGTTTGGCATCAAATTTAGCTTCTAAATCGCCTTTTTTGAAAATATAAACCCGATCCTCTTTACTGACTAAAAACTCTGCACCCAGTTTCATCAAAAGCGCATCTATTTTATCTTCATCTGCAATCGATTCATCTGCATTGATTTTATCGTAATTGCGTTTAATGCCTTTAATAAACATCGCGCTGCCTCTGAGAAAATAACAATGCGCGATTAAATCAGAGTCCTGCTTTTTTGCAAAGGCTTTTGATGCAATAAAGTCATGGCATTTAAAGCGCTAAGGGCAATCAACATTATTTTATAAAAACGCTTTAAATCACAATTCCTCACTTTACATTTACGTAAATCTACCTATGATGTAAAAACCGACAAAAATAACCACCAAAACACATAAACGGAATTATGTGTATGATTTAAAAAAGGTTTCAAGATGAAAAAAATCTTACTTGCAAGCATTTTAGCAATGAGCACTCAATTGGCTTTTGCTGAAACTAAAACAGATGCCGTCGATCCTGAATTTGCTAAAGTGGAAGCTATGGTCAAGGCCAAAGATATGAATGGTGCCTACCAGACACTGAGCAAGCTTGCAGCAAAAGGTAATGCTCAGGCCATTTATAATTTGGGCTATCTTACTCAAACAGGTCAAGGCGTAGCGAAGGATGAGAAAAAAGCCATCCAACTCTATGAACAGGCTGCAGCCAAAGGCTACCCTGTTGCAAACTATGTTTTAGGTAAAAATTATGCAACGGGCACACTGGGCTTAAAACAAGACACCAATAAGGCCAAACAATATTTAGAACGCGCATCTTCGGCAGGTTTTGACGATGCCTCCATCGACTATGCCATTTTACTTTTTGCAGAAAATAAACCTGAGTCAGATAAATTGGCACTCAGCAAACTTGATCCGCTGATTAAAAAAGGCAACTACCCTGCGATTCATGCCAAAGCACTTTATGACATCAGTGCTGGCTTTAAAGCTAAAAATGAAAAGCCTATTCAGCAAGGTCTAAATAGCATTCAAGAGTTAGCAAAAAAAGGCTATGTCCCTGCATTGATGGCGGTGGGCAATATGTTTGTAAATGGCAATATCATCCCGCAAAATTTGCCTGAAGCTAAAAAAATATTCAGTGCATTAGCCAAAGAAAATATTCCACAAGCCAAAGAATCTTTGGCAACCGTGGATAAAATGATTGCTGAACAAGCCAAAGCACCTAAAGCCAATGCGAAAAAGAGTTAATTAAGCATTAAAAAAAGCCCTGCACATGCAGGGCTTTTTCATGGGGTTAAGAAAATCTTGAGCTGATCAAAATCACGCCCACCACAAACTGATTAATACGCCTGTTACGACAAAGCCCAAGATGGTACTCATCAACAAAGGCGTTAAGGTCTTTTCATTTAAGCCATAAACTTGCCCAAGCATGGCAAAAATCGTCGGCATCGGTAATGCGGCAATAATCGTCCCTGCATATAACATCTCTTGGCTGACATCAGTCAAATAGCGTAAGCCTAAATAAGTCAGTAAAGGCATCACCAAGTTGCTTGAAATTACCAAATAGAAGCTCTGAGCATTCACATACTTTAAGCTCATACCGACAATTCCCCCACCAATTGCAAACAGCGCCAGTGGTGAAGCCGTTTGCCCTAACATCGCCAGTACATCATTGATTTGATGAGGTAAACGAATTTGGAAAATTGCAAACCCAATTCCTAGCATTACCCCTGCAAAAAGTGGATTTTTTAACAGGGTCATTAAGGTATTTTTGATGATGTCGCCAATATTGGCTTTTTGCTGTGAACTTCCTAATTGCGCAAGGACCAGCACCGTTGGAATCAGTAGCACACTTTCAATAATGACGATTAGTGAGGTATAGGTCATCGCATTTTGACCGACCAATAAGCTTAGCACTGCAGTGCCAATTAAGCCTGTATTTGACATGCCAGCGCCTAGTGACAGTACCGCTGTTTGCGACATATTATTTTTAAAATGTGTCGACAATAGCCAATAGGCCATGCCATACAATAAAAATGTGACTCCGGTATAAACAAAGAAATAGCCGGGATACCAAATTTGATGCAAATCTTTAGAAGCTAATGACTGAAAAAACAAAGCCGGTAGTGCAATCTTAATCACAAATGCACCAATGGTTCCAACTTGTTCTTTGCTCAATAAACTACATTTTACCGACAGATATCCCAAGGCCAAAAGAAAAAAGATTGGACCAATCACCTCAAAGACCATACGAAATATCCTGTGTAATAGACTCTTCTATCCACACCCTCAACCTGAGAGTGTGGATCGGACCTCTATTTTGAAAATTAGAAAGCCGTAAATTGACTTCTTTGTGCATGCGGCTGACAGCGTAAGTACTGCGGAGAAATTTTTAAATTTTCACCGAGTTCTGCAGCAGCATGCCATGGCCAACGCGGGTCATATTGAATTGCACGAGCAAGACCAATCGCATCTGCCATGCCATATTGTAAGATGCCTTCGGCTTGCATTGCTTCGGTAATTAAACCCACAGCAATTACGGGAACCTGAACGGCTTGCTTAATCGCTTCAGCAAAAGGCACTTGATAACTGGCTTGTAATTGAATTTTTTGCGCAACATCTAAGCCGCCACTAGAAACATGAATATAGGCTGTTCCTAGTTGTGCAAGCGCTTTTGACAAGCCAATTGCCGAGTCTAGATCCCAACTCGGTGCTTCAGTATATTCCATCCAGTCGGTTGCGGAAATACGTACCCCAATTGGATAATCTTCAGGAACGGCATTTTTCATGGCTTGGAACACTTCAAGCGTCAGCCGAATGCGATTTTCCAGACTGCCACCATATTCATCGCTACGCCGATTCGACAATGGCGACATAAATTGATGCAGCAAATAACCATGTGCAGCATGTAGCTCAATTAAGTCAAAGCCTGCATCTACCGCACGTTTTGCTGAATCGGCAAAGTCTTGAATGATCTGCTGGATTTCATCTCGGCTTAAAGCATGGGGTGCATGATCTGTGGCATTAAAGGGCAAATCACTGGCTGACACAGTTTGCCATCCTTGAGGATGATTTGGAGGTAATTGTCCACGTCCTGCCCACGGTTTATCTGTCGATGCCTTACGACCCGCATGTGCCAGTTGGATAGCAAATGGCATAGGTGAAAGTGATTTCACCTTGGCCAATAGTGCCTTCATCTGTGCGCGTTGCATATCATTCCAAAGACCGAGGTCTGCATAGCTAATGCGCCCCTCTGCCTGTACAGCCGTTGCCTCGACGATACAAAGTCCGGCACCTGACAAGGCATAATTCGCCCATTGTTGCTCATGCCAATAGCTTAACTCCCCTTGCTCATTGGCAGAATATTGACACATGGGTGCAATCACGATTCGATTACTCAGCCCCAATGTTCCAAACTGAATTGGTTGAAATAACAACGCCACATCACTCTCCTTTTAGAAGGCTTTGGTCACACTCAATCCTGCACTCCAATTCACCCCATCCGCGGGTTCAAAGAAGCGTCCATTTCCATCATTGACGATCACTGAACCGACATAGTTCTCATCAAACAAATTATCTGCACGTACATAGGTTTTAACTTTCCAATCGGCTTGTTTCCACACATAACCTGCGTTGGCAGAAACCACGGTATAGCTCGACGCAGCATCACTGTTGGCATCATCGACATAGACTTTATCCATATAGCGAACATCTAGGCCGGCATTAAAGCCAATATCTGGCTGCCAATTCAGTGCGGCAAACGCTTGGTTTTTGGCGATACCCGGTATATAGGTGCCTTTGACGACATCGCTGTCAGGAATTGCAGCATCAAAAGTGGCATCGATATAACTGTAGCTTGCTTGCGCGCTTAAATCTCGCCATAGCTGTTTATTCCATGAAAGCTCAACACCTTCACGTAAGGTTTTATCGGCATTTTTATAGGTTGCACGACCATTGATACTTCCTGCAGAGACGATGTCATCTTGGGTTTTACTTTGGAATACTGCTGCAGTGAAATTCCCCCATGCATTTTGTGATTTAAGCCCAAGCTCGTAGTTATCGCTACTGGCTGGTTTTAAATCAAAATTCATGCCGTCATCTTTGGAGTAGGCCATTTCTGTAAAGGTTGGTGTTTCAAAACCTTTGGCATAACTGGCATAGGCATTCAGTTGAGGCGCAATATTCCAGCTTACGGCTGCTGAAGGTAAAACTTTGTCATAGTCAGTTTTACCGCTGTCATCCTTATTTAAACCCACGACATATTTATCGTCAGATTCATAATGAACATTGCTATATCGTAGCCCTGTATCTAAAGTCCAATTGGGTAAAAAATTCCACGAAGCTTGGACATAGGGGTCTAAATTCCACAAGGTGTTATTTTCATTTCGACGAATATTGCCTTTCTTGCCAAAATTTCCATTGGCATCAAAATTTTCATAGCCCTTACGGTCTTCATCCATATAATCAAAGGCAAGGCCTGCAGTAAAACGCGTATTCGGCAAGAGGTCTTTGCCTGTCCAGCGAATATCTGTTCCATAATAATCACGGCTAAAATCAATCACACCACCTGCATGGCGCGCATTATTTTGTGGATTTTTGGGGATGGACTGATACTGCACCACATCACGCTGCCCCATATATACCATTGCATTAAGTTCATGCTGATCATTCAATGGTTTTTTCCACGTCAACCCAGTTTGAGTTTGGCTAATTTCCTTACGTACATCATAAGTATTATTGGCATCATTAACTTGTTGCGGATTTTGACGCAATTGCTCCCGATTCAGACCTTGTGGGTCATCGGCATTGATATCCACATGATTCACAATCCAATTGACCTTGGAACCATCATCCAAATCCCACGTCAGTTTTGCATTGCTGAGTACCTTATTTGCAGCACTATGATCACGGTAGCCATCGGTTTCAAAATAAGAAGAACTCACAACATAGCTAGGTTCATTGGCCTGTTCTGAGCCACCTTGCAGCACAATATCAGCACGGCTTTTATTATGACTGCCGCCTGAATAGCCGAGTTCGATGGAGTCTTTTCCAGTACCTTGCTTGGTCGTTGTTAAAATCGCCCCACCCGAAGAGTTACCATATAAAGAGGAAAATGGCCCGCCCAATACCTCGATATGATTTAAGCTACTCATATCGATATTTGACGTCTGTCCCTGACCATCCGGCATGGTCGCAGGGATTCCATCAACATATAAACGGATACCACGCACACCAAATGTTGAACGTGCGCCAAAGCCTCGCATAGACAGTTGCAAGTCTTGTGCGTAGTTTTCACGGTTATTCAGTTGCAGGCCGGGCACACCTTTTAAGGTTTCGGACAGATTTACACCCGTATTGTTATTATTTTCAGCCTGCTGTACACGGTATACCGATGCAGGTGTTTTTAACCACGTGGTATTGGTTCGTGGTGCTTCAATGGTAATCTCAGGAAGTAAAACAGGTTCCGTAGAACCTGTTTCTGCATACAGCTGTTGGCTAATACATGCCGTCAGGCAAAGTAAATGTGTCTTAAATGATGTGACGTTAAATTTACTTTGCATAGAGCACCTATTTTGACATTAGAAGATTACCTTAGAGCTTAAACCAATTAGGAAAGCATCATCAACTCGATTTGTTGAGCCTGGGTTAATCACATATTGTAAACTAGGGCGAATCATCAACCATTTCGTCGGGTTATGGCTATAGTTCAACTCGACATTATATTCTGCACTTGCATCAAATTTCTCAGCAGAAAGTCGATCATTGACATGTACACGGTTCACGCCCAAGCCAACCATATCGTTAGGTAAACGATCGGCCAATCCAATGTATTTCAAACCCAACTGCTGTGAGTTATCAACTTTTGTGGTGACACGATCATGCCAAGTAAAATTGGCAAAGCTATGCAAACCACGTTTGCCTTCACCTGTAGACGTTAACTGTTGCTCAATCGCTACCCAACCACCAAAGGTACGATCTTCAGCTTCACCCGAAATAATGTCTTTTTGATTTTTTACATTATCTGCAGTGTTGTACATCGCACCAAAGCGGTAGCTGCCCGGTAAGCCATTCACCAATGCTTTCGGTGTCCAAATGATTTCTACAGGAATAGTTACACCATCGGCATCATCGGTATCCAAATTCCAACCATGGCGTTCCAAAGCATTTTCAGGGTTGTATTCATACACACCCGCTTGTACAGCAAGTTCTGGGCTAAGCTCTTGCTTCACACGTGCGCCCCACTGTGAAACTGGGGTATTCATCCAAATATTGCCTTGCCATTTACCCATTTGCGCAGCGCAAAATGCAGTACTGGCAAAGTCACAGCCCGTCACGTTAAAGTCCATACCGACACCAAGACGACCGGCTTTAACACTAATACCTTGTTCTTTAAAATTCTTTTCAATCGATAATTCAGTTAAACGACTGTCCTGATTACCACGGCCAAAATTGGCTTGTGCATTTGCCAATTGAGGAACATCCCCTTGCAAATCACGAACTGAGGTACTTTGACCTTGACGAGCAGTCATTACAGCACGCACAGTCACGCCATCCCAACCTGCAAGTTTTTCCATATCAAGCTGTGTTCCTAACCACAATTGGCTAGCTACCGTTGCTGAATGTCCCGGATTACGACCGCCATCGGCAAGATAGGCAGCATCAGCAGCAATATTGGCCTCAAACTTCACACCTTGTTGTGCAAGTTCGGTACGTTTACCATCCCAATCCCCGAGCATGTACTGACCTTTAGTGTCGAATGCTTCTGTAGCGTGAACATGTGTCATGGCTGCTGCAACAAATGCAGGTAGAAGAGCTAGACTGTATTTTTTCATGGTAAAACCTAAATCTGGAGAGAGTCTCTAGACAAGCCACAAGGCTTGAAATCTAATGTCACAGAAATTACATAATTTTTCACGTTCTATCTCAGCATTATTTTTATCATTCACCAAACTTTAATTTATCAATAAGTGACTTTAAATAAATCTATTGTTATGCAATATTTTTAGTGATTATTTTTCAATATCTTATATATCTATTAATTCAATTGTTTAACTTCTGATCGCTTTTTCAAACTCATTATTGTGACTTGTTGGTTTATTATTCTCACAATTAATAATCAATAACCTATTCATACACTCCCTTAGGCCGCGATGAAACTTGCATTATGTAGGGCTAGACCCAATAGTATGCATAACTTGAATGATCCATTGCTTCGACCTTTATGCCTGAATTACCAGAAGTAGAAACCACTAAAACCAGTTTATTGCCATTATTGAATGAAAAGGTTCTCAAAGTTGAGGTTTTTCAGTCGAGCCTGCGTTGGCCTATTCCTGACGACATTCAAAAACTCGTCGGACAAAAGCTGCTTCAGCTCAGCCGTCGATCAAAATATATTTTGGCTGAATTTGAACAGGACAGCATGTTGTGGCATTTGGGCATGTCTGGCAGTTTTCGGATTTGTGAAGGTGATGAAGCATTACGAAAGCATGATCATCTGGTGATTCATTTTGAAGATATGCAATTGCGCTATCACGATCCACGCCGTTTTGGCTGTATTTTATGGTTAGATGCATCGTCTCAAAGCAAACTGATTGACACGCTTGGCCCTGAACCGCTGAGTGATGACTTTAATGCTGAATACTTATTCCAAAAATTTAAAAATAAGCAGACCAGTATCAAAGTATCGATCATGGACAATCATATTGTGGTTGGTGTCGGCAATATCTATGCAACGGAAAGCTTATTTAACTTAGGCATACACCCTGCGCAGCCTGCATCAAGTTTGAGTTTTGAACAAGTTGAAAAAATGGTCATCGAAATCAAACGTATTTTAAAACAGGCAATTGATTTAGGCGGTTCGACGTTACGTGATTACACCAATGCGATGGGCGAAAATGGTTATTTCCAACAAACTCTGCTCGCCTACGGACGTGCCGGTGAAATGTGCATCAACTGTGAAACCATCTTGCACAATATCAAACTAGGGCAACGTGCATCGGTGTTTTGCCCAGAGTGTCAGCCTTTAAAAAAGGTTAAAATGCTGACTAAGAAAACCGTGAAAGGAAATAAAGCATGAAGTCTGCGATTGTTCGCCACATATTAGTCAAAGATAAAGAACTATGTGAGCAACTGAAAAAGAAAATCAAAGGCGGTGCGGACTTTGCCAAAATTGCAAAGCAGCATTCGACATGCCCTTCGGGTAAAAAAGGCGGTGAGCTTGGCGACATTAAAAAAGGCCAACTGGTTGGTCCAATTGATAAGGCGGTATTTACCCTACCCGAACGTGAACTGCATGGTCCGATCAAAAGCCAATTTGGCTGGCATTTATTAGAAATTAAGTTTCGGATGTAACATAGCACCCACATTGAACATGCTATAACGAGTATATCGCGAATATGTGCTTTTCATCTTAAAGCACATAATCCCAGTATTTTTTTCAATCGTTCAGAACATTGGCTGGCGGTTTTCAATCATATAATATAAATCATAGCAACCAGATAACATTGCACTAAATCAATTCTACTTAATAATAAATAAAGGACATTCCATTGGGCTATTACAACTATTTTCGTCTTGGCACTGTCGATACAACAGATTTTACAATCATTCGAGGTGAACGAAAGCATGCACTTATCCAAGCATTATATGATGATCAAGATATGAACCCTCATGGTGAAGTCCAGTTGGCACTAGATTTAGATGGGAATCGTAACGATGAATCAAAATGGTATGATGCGATACAGCAAATTAGCAAATTATCCAAAAATCACCCTTTAGTCTTATTTATATTAGGTCAACAAGCCTGCGCACCCGAATCACCTGAAGAAGCAAATGAAGTATTTACAGGCATTCGAAATGGCATTGTTTTTTCGACATCAGAACCTAAGTTTATGAAAATGACGCCTCAACAAAATTCACAATAAAAAACGGCGCTTTAAGCGCCGTTTTCACTGCTAAAGGATTAACCTTTACGTTTTAATTCATCACGAATTTCACGAAGTAATTCGATATCTTCTGGAGTCGCCTCTGGAGCTGGCTCTTCAACTTTTTGACGGCGCAATTTGTTCATCAATTTCACTAACCAGAATACGACCCATGCCAAAAGCAAGAAGTTGATTAAGATGGTTAGGAAGTTACCGTAAGCCAGCACATTAAGGCCTGCATCTTGTGCTGCTTTTAGCGTGGTTAAATTGTTTGGGTTATCGCCCAATACTAAGAACCAATTTGAATAATCAACGTCACCACCAAGGATCCAAGAAATAAAAGGCATGATAATGTCTTTTACCATGGAATCGATGATTTTACCGAAAGCACCACCAATGATGACACCTACAGCCAAGTCCATCACGTTGCCTTTTACGGCAAATTCTCTAAAT
This sequence comes from Acinetobacter sp. YH12063, assembly GCF_013419715.1. Classification (NCBI taxonomy): domain Bacteria; kingdom Pseudomonadati; phylum Pseudomonadota; class Gammaproteobacteria; order Moraxellales; family Moraxellaceae; genus Acinetobacter; species Acinetobacter sp. YH12063. The sequence continues at coordinate 322,962 of NZ_VOZO01000002.1, forward strand.
TCTTGAATAATACTCATGTGATCTCCAGAAATTTTTTCAGCTTTAATTTTGTGACGAAGTATACATTATGTCTGTATAACTATTTCCACCTAATTTACTTGGTTTTTATTGGATTCTAAATGCCATGTATAAAAATTCACACAAAACATTTTTGATTTTGGTAATACATTCTATTAAAAAGGATTTATCAAAATTATACATGTCGAATTAAATGAATAAAGTCATTCAATTTTTGCATTTTTATTCAAAACACCCATGCATAAAAAAACCGCTAACCTAAGTCAGCGGTTTTTTTGAAACTGTAAAATTAACCGTTACGGTTACGTTTACGTTCGTTTTCAGTCAACCAGCGTTTACGGATACGGATTGACTTAGGTGTTACTTCAACTAATTCGTCGTCTTCAATGAATTCAAGCGCTTGTTCAAGCGTAAATTCAATGTGCGGAACAAGAGTCAACGCATCATCAGTACCAGAAGCACGTACGTTAGTTAGCTGTTTCGCTTTAGTTGGGTTAACAGTCATGTCGTCTGAACGTGAGTTAATACCAACGATCATACCTTCATAAACTTCTAACTGAGGTTTAGCGAATAGACGGCCACGGTCTTGTAAGCTGAATAGTGCATAGCCCAAGCAAGTACCTTGAACCATAGAAATCAACACACCATTTTGACGTTTCGCAACAGTACCTTGTTTCATAGGACCGTAGTGCGAGAAGCTAGAAGTCATGATACCTGTACCTGAAGTCATAGTTAAGAATTCAGAACGGAAACCAATTAAGCCACGAGAAGGAACAGTTGCTTCAATACGGATACGGCCTTTACCGTCAACTTCCATATTGGTCATTTCACCTTTACGGTGACCCATTTGTTCCATTACAGCGCCTTGGTGCTGCTCTTCAACGTCAAACGTTACGTTTTCGTATGGCTCTTGTTTTTCACCATCAATTTCTTTGATGATTACTTGTGGACGTGATACGCCCATTTCGAAGCCTTCACGACGCATGTTTTCAATAAGAACTGAAAGGTGAAGCTCACCACGACCAGATACTTTGAAACGGTCAGGACTGTCAGTATCTTCAACACGTAATGCTACGTTGTGAATCAATTCACGATCTAGACGTTCACGGATATTACGTGAAGTTACGAATTTACCTTCTTTACCAGCAAACGGTGAGTTGTTTACTTGGAAAGTCATCGATACTGTAGGTTCGTCTACAGAAAGTGCAGGTAAAGCTTCAACTGCTTTTGGATCACAGATTGTGTCAGAGATATGAAGTTCATCAATACCCGTTACACAAACAATGTCACCAGCAGAAGCTGATTCAACATCGATACGCTCTAAACCATGGTAACCCATGATTTTTAAGATACGACCGTTACGTGTTTTACCGTCTTTGTCGATTACAGTTACAGGAGTGTTTAATTTCACTGAACCACGTTGAATACGACCAACACCGATAACACCTACGAAGCTGTTATAGTCAAGTGAAGACACTTGCATTTGGAATGGACCATCAACGTCAACCGCTGGTGGTTCAACGATGTCTACAATTGTTTCGAACAATGGAGTCATGTCTTCAGCAAGTTCTTCTGGAGATGGACCAGCCACACCACGAAGACCTGAAGCATATACGACTGGGAAGTCTAACTGTTCGTCAGAACCACCAAGGTTGTCGAACAAATCGAATACTTGGTCAATTACCCAGTCTGGACGAGCGTTTGGCTTGTCGACTTTGTTAATAATTACGATTGGTTTCAAACCACGTGCGAACGCTTTTTGCGTTACAAAACGAGTTTGTGGCATTGGGCCTTCTTGAGAGTCAACAAGAAGAAGTACGCAGTCAACCATTGACATTACACGTTCTACTTCACCACCGAAGTCGGCGTGTCCCGGGGTATCCACGATATTGATACGGTATTCAGTGTTAGTACGCTTGTCTAACCATTTGATTGCAGTGTTTTTTGCAAGAATGGTAATACCACGTTCACTTTCAATAGCGCCAGAATCCATTACACGTTCGATCTCGCCTGCGCGATCGCCAAGAGCACCTGATTGCTGTAAAAGTTTGTCTACAAGAGTAGTTTTACCATGGTCGACGTGCGCGATGATGGCAATGTTACGGAGAGTTTTAATATCTGACATGTGAATTCGATACGCCTAAAGTTTGAGGGCAAATTATACAGAAAAAATATAGATTTTAGTAGTGACAGTTTATTGACAATCGCATTTTTTTTGACGACTGGTACGCTTTTGGTTTTGTAAAGCTGTGTAAACAGATTAGAATAGCGCCACCTAGCCTTAATTTTCAGTGCCGCATGTCTGATTTAAACCAATCTCCCGAAGCAAAAGATCAACTCGATTTAGTCTATGGATTGAATGATCGACCAAAACCTTTTATTGCTTTTCTCGCTGCGTTCCAACATTTATTGGCCATTATTGTCCCGATTGTGACGCCGGGTTTGCTGATCTGTTTAGCACTTGGTGTATCAAAAGAAGACACCAATATGATTCTTTCGATGTCATTGGTGATCTCTGGTATCGCAACCTTTTTACAATGTAAAAAAGTCGGTCCATTTGGTGCAGGTCTACTGATTGTACAAGGAACCAGCTTTAACTTTATTGGTCCTATTATCGGTATTGGTTCTGCAATGGTTGCGGCAGGTACACCTGTAGAAGCAGTGATGGCATCTATCTTTGGTGTGGTGATCGCGGGTTCATTCATTGAAATGGGCGTATCACGGATCTTACCGTGGGTGAAAAAACTGATCACTCCATTGGTAACAGGTATCGTGGTGTTATTGATTGGTCTGACTTTAATTAAAGAAGGCCTGATCAGCATGGGTGGTGGTTATCAAGCCATGGGCGATAAAACATTTGCCAATGCAGACAACCTCATCATGTCTTGTACCGTTTTGGCACTTATCATTTTACTGAACCGTGTACGTATTACATGGGTAAAGAGTTCTGCCATCCTGATTGCCTTAGTCGTGGGTTACATCCTTGCAGGCTTTATGGGTCATTTAAACTTTGATGGTTTAAAAGATGCGCCACTGGTTCAAATTCCAACACCGATGCACTTTGGCTTAAGCTTCTCTTGGAGCTTGTTCATTCCAATGGCATTTATCTACCTTGTGACATCCTTGGAAGCGATTGGTGATATTACCGCGACTTCTAAGCTTTCAAATCAAGCTGTAGATGGTCCTGAATGGATGAAGCGTATTAAAGGTGGTGTATTGGTGAATGGTGCAAACTCATTCCTTGCCGGTATCTTTAACACGTTCCCAAGTTCTGTATTTGCGCAAAACAACGGTGTCATTCAGTTAACAGGTGTTGCAAGCCGCTATGTGGGCATTTGGATTGCTGCCCTTTTGGTTATTTTAGGCTTACTTCCTGCTGTAGCAGGTGTCATTCAAGCGGTTCCACAAGCCGTGCTTGGTGGTGCTGTGATGGTAATGTTTGGTGCTGTAGCAGCCTCGGGTATCAATATCTTGTCAGGCATTCATTTAGACCGCCGCGCACTATTAATCATTGCGATTTCATTGGCATTGGGTCTAGGTGTTGCACAAGTACCACAAATCCTTGAACATCTTCCTGAATTGTTCCGTAATATCTTCAGTTCAGGCGTTGCCACTGGTGGTATCGCTGCCCTTATTTTGAATATTGTTCTTCCTGAAGTGAAGAAGTAAGTTCATTTGTCAAAGAACACTGCCTAGGTTCCGCCCTAGGCAGTGTTTTTTATGATGGAGAAATCTATGGATCTCACAAGTGAAGTCGTTATACGACAGATCGATTTATTACAAGATCGCGTGCTTTTCGTAAATGCACCGACAGATGACTTACTCAGTCAATTGAATGACAATATTAAGCCATCGATTTGGTGCTGGAATTTTAATGATTTTCAGTACTTTCAAAATCAACAGTCAAACGTCCATTTTGGTGTCGATTTTCCTGAAGGTCAGTTTGATCAAGCGGTTATTTTTGTTCCGAAATCAAAAGAACTGCTGAATTATTTATTACACAATGTCGCAAGTCATCTTGCTCAAGGTGCGTCTATTTTCCTCGTGGGTGAGAAAAAAGGCGGTGTTGAACGCGCAGCAAAACAATTACAACCCTTTGGTAAAACCCTAAAAATTGATAGTGCGCGTCACTGTCAAATGTGGCAAACCCTCTTAGAAAAAACTGTAACACTCAAGCCACTACAAGATTGGGTGCAAAAATATCCAGTTGAGACTCCAAATGGTGAGCTTACGATTTGCGCACTGCCGGGCGTATTTAGCCAGAACCGTTTAGATGTGGGTACGGCTACCTTATTGCCTTATTTATCACAAGTCACTTCGGGCAAAATTGCTGATTTCGGCTGTGGTGCGGGTGTCATCAGTGCTTATTTAGCCAAACTGAATCCTAAAAATCGTATCTTTGCCATGGATGTAGATGCTTTTGCACTGGCTTCTACACAAATGACATTTGAACAAAATTTGCTTGAACCTGAACAACTTGAGATTAAAGCGGTCACAGGAATCGAGGATGCACCACTATTTTTACATGCCGTAGTCAGCAATCCACCCTTCCATCAAGGGATTCAAACCGACTACAATGCCAGTGAAAATCTATGCAAAACTTCGCGCAGACATTTGAAGTCTGGGGGTGAGCTTTGGATTGTTGCCAACCGATTCCTCAATTATCCGACTTTAATTGAGCAGCATTATGGTCAATGTACAATCAAAGCCGACCAACAAGGATTTAAAGTCTTGTTTGCGAGCACGCAAAAAAATCTTAAGGAACAATGATGAGCGAAACTCAAAAACCAGCTCAGCTTCAGCGTAAGTTGGGTGCTCGCCATCTCAACATGATTGCAATTGGTGGATCAATTGGTACAGGTTTATTCCTTGCCTCAGGTGCAACCATTGCCAATGCAGGCCCGGGTGGCGCCCTGCTTGCATACTGCTTAATTGGTATCATGATTTACTTCTTGATGACCAGTCTAGGTGAGCTTGCAACACATAATCCAACTTCGGGTGCATTCTTTACCTACGGCACAAAGTATGTCGAGGGTGGTTTCGGCTTCGCTTTGGGTTGGAACTATTGGTACAACTGGGCGATTACCGTGGCATTTGAATTGGTTGCAGTCCAATTCATTATGAAATTCTGGTTTCCAGATATTCCGGGCTTTTACTGGAGTGCGATTTTCCTCGCAATCGTCTTTGCCATTAATGCGCTGACCGTAAAAGGCTTCGGTGAATCCGAATTCTTCTTCTCGCTTGTTAAAGTGCTCGCAATTGTTGCCTTTATCATTATCGGCCTGTTTATGATTGGCAAAATCATGCTGACACCGGGCGTAGAAACATTTGCCAACTGGACCAAGGGTGAAGCCCCATTTGTCGGCGGTTTATCTGCCTTGATTGGTGTGGCCATGATTGCCGGTTTCTCTTTCCAAGGGACTGAAATGGTTGGTGTGGCTGCAGGTGAATCGAAAGATCCTGAAAAGACCATTCCTATTGCCATCAAGCAAATTTTCTGGCGTATCTTGTTGTTTTATATCGTGTGTATTTTCATTATCGGCACTCTCATTGCCTATGATGACCCACGTTTATTACAAGCAGCATCTACTGAAAATATTGCACTATCACCATTTACCTTACTGTATGAAAAAGCAGGTTTTGCTTTTGCTGCATCGGTGATGAATGCGGTGATCTTGACTGCGATTTTATCAGCGGGTAACTCTGGTATGTACTCCTCTACCCGTATGCTGTTTGATATGGCACGTAAAGGCAGTGCGCCGAAAGTCTTTGGTCGCTTAGATGCACGTGGCGTACCGATGAATGCGCTTTATGCAACTACAGCGATCGCAGCACTGTGCTTCTTAACCACATTTATCGGTGAACAAGCGGTATTTAACTGGTTACTGAACATGTCAGGTATGTGTGGCTTTATTGTGTGGCTCGGTATTGCAGTTTCACATTATCGCTTCCGTAAAGGCTACTTGGCTCAGGGCAATAAATTGGAAGACCTTGCTTACCGTGCAAAATTCTTCCCATTTGCACCGTGGTTTGCCTTTATTTTGTGTGCCATCGTGGTCCTTGGTCAGAACTATCAAGCCGTTTTAGATGGTGAATGGTTAGCCGTTGTTTCTACCTATATTGGTATTTTCTTATTCCTTGCCATTTGGTTCGGTTATAAATGGAAACACAAAACTAAGTTGGTTTCATATCAAGAAATGGATGTAAAACCAATGAAAGTTGATCAAGAATAATGTGATCACTGAATAAAAAAAGCAGCATCAGAGCTGCTTTTTTTATGGTTAAAATTGTGTCTCAATGCATTCATGCTTTAACAAAATGCTTAGTGAGTGCCTTTAAAGAATGCTGTCGGATCTATCACCAACAACTGATACGCTCACTCAATTATGTTAAGCACCAAAAATAAAAACGCCCAATGCAATGCATCAGGCGTTTGTTCAAAAGTCACAACCTTTTCAGGTTTGATTTTCAATACTTAAGAAGCATTATGTTGTTGTACAAAGGCAATGAACTCGTCTTCGCTCATCACAGGAACACCCAGCTTTTCAGCCTTTTCTAATTTAGAACCTGCCTTTTCACCCGCAACCACACATTTGGTTTTACCCGAAACACTACCACTGACACGTGCGCCTAAGGCTTGTAGCATTTGCGTCGCTTCATCACGACCCATGGTGCTCAGAGTCCCTGTAATCACCCAACTCTCGCCATTCAGTGGCTGACGACTTGGTGCAACGGGTGCATCCCAATGAATCCCTGCTGCCAACAAACGATCAACCACTTCGAGGTTATGCGGCACTTGGAAAAAGTCGACAATCCATTCTGCGGTAATATCACCAACGTCTGGCGTTTTTTTCAAGGATTCGAGATCTGCATGACGAATCGCATCAAAAGTTTGGAAAGTATTCGCGAGCATGCGTGCCGTGGTTTCACCCACGCCTCGAATGCCGAGTGCATAAATAAATGCACCTAGCGTCGTTTTCTTACTATTTTCAATGGAGTCAATGAGGTTTTGAACCGACTTCTCACCCATTTTTTCAATGGTCAGTAATTTTTCACGATGCTCATGCAAGCTATAAATATCAGCAACATCTTTGAGTAAATCCAAATGTAAAAGTGATTCCGCCCAACGGTCACCTAAGCCCTCAATGTCCATAGCTTTACGCGATACAAAGTGACGAATCGCCTCAATACGCTGTGCAGCACAGTACAAACCACCTGAACAACGTGCCAAGGCTTCACCTTCTGGCATCACGACAGGAGATGCACAGACTGGGCAACATGCAGGTAACTGAACTTCTACCGTATCTACAGGGCGGAATTCAGGCCATACTTTTTCCACTTTTGGAATCACATCACCACTACGGTATACACTGACCGTGTCACCCACACGTACATCTAAACGATGAATTTCACCAATATTATGTAGGGTGACATTGGAAACTGTTACCCCACCGACTGCCACAGGGTTTAAACGCGCGACTGGGGTCAAAGTCCCTGTACGCCCCACTTGCCAATCAATATTTTCAACCGTCGTGAGCGCTGCGACTGCAGGGAATTTATATGCCGTTGCCCAGCGCGGTTCACGACTTAAAAAACCCAGTGTTTGCTGTTGCTTCAGGCTGTTTACCTTAATCACCATGCCATCAATTTCAACACTCAGGCTTGGACGATCAATAATCATTTGCTCATACGCAGCTTGTACGTCCTGAATGCTGTCACAAATAAAGTGACGTTCACCGACAGCAAAACCAAACTGTGTCAGCCATTCTAAGCTAGCAGACATGGTGGTTTGACCATGATGTGGTTCGCACTGTGCAATGCCATAGGCATAAAAAGCCAAAGGACGTGAAGCCGCAATTGCAGGGTCGAGTTGACGTAAGCTTCCTGCTGCTGCATTTCGTGGATTGGCAAAGGTTTTTTCACCATTGGCTTCGTTTTCAGCATTGAGCTTTTCAAAGCCTGACTTTGGCATCAGGACTTCACCACGAACTTCAAGCAGACTTGGAATATTGGTCTGTGTAGAAGTCAGTACTTTAGGCAAATTACGAATGGTTTTTACATTTTGGGTAATATCTTCCCCTGTTTCACCATCGCCCCGTGTCACACCACGGATCAAAATACCATTTTCATACCAAAGAGAAATCGCCAGCCCATCAAATTTTAATTCGACATCATATTCAATTTTTTGATTCGGTAAGCGCTCTTCTACGCGGCGTGCAAAGCCAAATAAATCTTCTGCATTAAATACATTACCCAATGACAACATGGGTACTGCATGTGTCACCGACTCAAATTTGGAGAGCGCTTTACCACCCACTTTATTGGTCGGGCTATCGGGTTGAGTTAGCTCAGGATATTGCTCTTCAAGCGCTTTTAATTGGTGAAAAAGTTGATCATATTCACTGTCCTCAATTTCTGGCGTGTCCATGACATAGTAGGCATGGTTATGCTTCGCCAAGAGTTGAATCAGTTGTCGCATCTGTGCAACGACAGTGGATTGTTGTGTCATACATTCACCATAAAAAAGGGCGGTTCATACTCCGCCCTCAAATTTCATTATCTGTTGCTATTATAGAAACCCACTCGGTGAGTTTCAATCAAAGACGCTTAGACTTCGATGGCTTGACCTTGACGATAATCAATCGCTTGATGACGCCAATGTTCACGCATCTGCGGTGTAAATTCTTGGTTATTTTGATCATACACAGTACCGTCAATTTCACGTGCAATTAGACGTGAAATGCTGTCCATAGTATCAAAGGCATTTTGTACATCGCTGTGTGGAAGCGCCAAGAAGAAGGCCAAACCTTTTACTTCTTCAGTCGATAAAGTTTCAAGATCAAAACCTTGCGCAGCGCCATCATTATTCATTTGTAATACAGAGAATAATAACTTTGTCCCTTCTTCATCATAGCGATGGAAACAGGCCATTTCGCCAAAACGCAGACCGTACTTCAGCAACACTTTTAATGCTTTTTCACCTGACAAGGCACGGCTATCCGGGAACACATTTAAGGCGATATAAGTTTCCGCAGTTGCTAAAGCACTTTCTTCATCAACAATTTTTTGTTCATGTAAATGAGCATCCAAAATACTGCTTTCTTCATCAAAATCGCTAATTTCAGCTTTTTCAATTGCACTATTTACACTAAATTCTGGTGCTTTTTCTGCAGGAACAGCGTCAGCCTGAACATTCGTCGCAGGAGTCGCTGCGTGATTGGCATCGGTGGCTACAGTTGCAACCGTTGCAGATTCTGTTGTTTCTGTAGACAATGTATTGTCTTCTGTTGCAGTTTGAGCTTTTTCAACTGAAACGGGATCCGTCGTAGTCGTCTCAGTCTTTGCCGTAGCCTCAACGCTCTGCTCTGCTTGTTCCGTTGCCGTTGCTTCTGGAGTTACATTCGCTTGAACAGCTTCAGTCGTTTCAACCGCTGTGACTTTTTCCTCAGCCAAAGTCGGCTCTACACGTTGCGTGGTTTCAGGTGTATTTAACTGATTTCGTACATGGCGCGGAATAACAGGTTGCTGACTATCAGGGTCAATATGTAATTCGGTGTCGAGTGATGGCGCTGCATCCGCAGGTTTACGAAACATCATTCGAATACCCACAACCATGATAATTACAGCGATTACAATCCCAGCTATAGTGGTGATTTCCATGTTATGCCTCCGCAGCTAAACCGTATTCTTTGGCTTGCTCTATATTCACAGTCACTAATTTTGAAGTTCCTGGTTCTGGCATGGTCACACCAAGTAAGTCAGTTGCCATTGTCATAGCCAGTTTATTGTGTGTAATGTAGATAAATTGCACTTGTTCTGAAAGCTCTTTTACAAGATTACAAAATCTTCCTACATTTGCATCGTCTAAAGGTGCATCGACTTCGTCTAAAACGCAAAATGGTGCAGGATTTAGGCGGAAAATCGCAAAAACCAAAGCCAATGCGGTCAGTGCCTTTTCACCACCTGACAATAATGCTAAAGAGCTATTTCGTTTACCCGGTGGTCGTGCCATCAGTTTTACACCCGATTGCCAACCATCTTCAAGGCTTAAACTTGCTTCACCACCATTAAATACTTTCGGAAACAACTCTTGAAGTTCTGCATTGACCTTATCAAAGGTGGTCATAAACAACTTTCGCGTTTCCTGATCAATGCTTTTCATCGCAGCTTGCAGTTGTTCAACGGTCTTTTGCAAGTCATCAATTTGGTGGCTTAAATCATCAAAGCGTTTAGAAACTTCAGTATATTCTTCTGCCGCAGCTAAGTTGACTGCGCCCAATTTATCAAACTGCTGCTGTGCTTTTTCGAGTTTTTGCTGATGGGATATCACATCAATGCTTAAGCCCGTCAGCATTTCGCTGTTCATTTCTTTCAGCTGTTCAGAATAATGCTGCAAATCAGACTGCGCGGATTGCCAAGCCAAACGCTTTTCTTCCAATTGCGTACGCAATTTTTCATCTTGCTGTTGATGTGAATGGCGTTGTTCCGTCAATGTCTGCTGTTTGCTCTGCACGTTATTCAGTTCAAGCTGCCAGTCATTCCAGGTTTTTTGTAAACGTTCAGTGACTTGGGCTTGCTCTGAATACTGTGACTCAAGCGCAGGCAATTCTAACTGTACCGGATCGACAAATTTCTTTGCCTGCTCCATCTGTCCAATAATTTGCTGAGTTTGCGCTTTCAAAAAGACCGTGTCTTTTTCTAATAATTCAATCTGTTGTTTCGTCTGTACAGACTGGCGACGCACGATTTCCAATTCTTGCTGACTGTGTAATGCCACTTGTTGAGCACTTTCCAGCGCTAGACTCAATTCTTCAACTTGGAATTGCAAGGTTTTATAATTGGGCAAGGCTTGCTCAAGCTTCATTGTCAGCGCATGCAGATCAATTTCCAAATCGTCTTTTTGCATGGCATCTTCTTCGAGCTGCGCTTCAAGTTGCTGCAATTGATCTTCTAACTGCTGCTTTTGTAATGCAAATGCCTGATTGGAACTTTGTACCTTCGCAATGGCAACATCAGCATTTTGAATGTCTTTTTGCCAAGTTTTTAATTGACTGTGTTGCTGTTGCAGGTTTTGCTGTAAAGCCTGCATGGCATTTTGCAACTCAGGCAATTGGCCTTCTAGTTGTGTCAGTTTAGGCTGCTGCTCTGCAAGTAATTCAGTCAATTCATCTAAGCGAATACGATGGCTCAATGCACCTTGGCCTGCTTGGCTGTCCTCGTCATAGTCCAAACCAATCACCCAATCCGCACCGACATGATAACCATCGAGCGTGAGTATTGACTGACCTGCGGCCAGTTTAGCCTGATGGCTCAATGCCACCGCCAATGTTTCAGCAATCGCGACCTGCTGCCAGATCGAAAGTTGTGGTGCTTCAATCCACCTCGCCAAAGCGTCTAATCCAACGATTTGTACTGCTGTGTGGTGATTGCCTTTGACCTGACGTGCAATACTGTCTTGAAAATTATCACTGTGTCCTAAGACTTGGGCACTCAGCCATTTAGACAAAAATTTCTCGACCAGTTGTGCATGCTGTTTACCTTGTGTGCTCAACTGCAACTGCTGCATTAAATGTTGACGCTGACTTTGCTGCTTTGGACTAGCTTTAATCATCAATTGATTTAGGTTTTTTTGCTCTGACAACAACACCTGTATTTCTGACTTTAGCTGCAGCACCATATTTTTATGCTGTGCCTGCTGTTCTTGTGCAGCTGCAAGCTGTGTCTGCGTTTCGGCAATCACCTGCTCTTGTTGCGTAATTTGTTGTTCGAGCTGCTGCTTATCTTGCTGATACTGCTCCAACTCATCTTGCTGCGCCTGATGCTGAATTTGACCTCGTTGCTGTTGCAGGGTCTCACGTTGTTGCTCAATACGACCAATATTTTTGGTCAATTGTTCACTCTGCGCCAACATCTGTAGCTTTTGCTGTTGCTGCTTTTCGACTTGCCCACGGCATTGTTCAAATTGTTGAACTGCTTGTTGATGCTGAGCTTTCAAATCGGCCAATTGTTGAGTCTGATCTTGACTACTGCTTTCTTGACGCTGTAATTGTTCAACAAATCCATCTTGCTGTTCTTGCAGCGTTTCCAGTTGTAACTCCAATAACTGTAAACGTTCTTTGGTTTGAGCTTTTTGCTTTTCAAGCTCCACCAAACTTGCCGAATTTTGTGCAAATAAACCCTGTTTTTGCTCCAGCGTCATTTTCAACTCAGACAGTTTCTTTTCCGCCTGTTGCCATTCGCTTTGTAATGGCGTGGACTGTTGAATAAGCCGTTGAAATAAAGCACTGGTGGAAGATAAGTCATGTTCTAAGGTATTCAGCTCAGAACGCACCAGTTTGAAAGTTTCCCCAAGCTCATTCATATGAAGCGTGTATTCTTGCTGTAAACGCATACTTTGTTCACATTGGAAAGACAGCACTTCAATTTTAATCGTGCGAATTTGGGTTTCTAATTCTTTGTATTGCACCGCCGTTTCAGACTGACGTTTTAAGGTTTTCAGCTGAGACTTTAGTTCGGATGCAATGTCTTCGAGACGTTCTAAGTTTTGAGTGGTGTGTTCTAGATGCTGTAAAGTTTCACGACGACGAGCTTGATAGCGAGAAACCCCAGCGGCTTCTTCAATATACACACGCATTTCTTCAGGTTTGGCATCGACCAAACGGTTGATCATGCCCTGTTCAATAATCGCATACGAACGTGGACCTAAACCGGTACCTAAGAAAATATCGGTAATATCACGACGGCGGCATTTGGTGCCGTTGAGGAAATATTCGGATTTACCATCACGATTGACCTGACGACGAACTGCTAGTTCAGTATAGGCATTATAAGCGCCACCTAACTTGCCATAGGTATTATCAAAACGCAGTTCAACACTCGCCATCCCGACTGGTTTACGCTTTGCCGTTCCGGTAAAAATAACATCTTGCATGGTGCCACCACGCAATTGACGGGCACTGGATTCACCCATAACCCAACGAATGGCATCAATCACATTGGATTTACCACAGCCGTTCGGTCCAACAACCGCACTACGGTTGCCTTCAAATTTTAGAGTTGTGCTATCGGCAAAAGATTTGAAGCCGGAAAGTTTTAAACTGCTTAAACGCATAATGTCCTGATCAGCGGCGTGAACGTCTCGCCCACGCTAATTCGATTTGTTTCATCCGTGTTAGTGATTCCAACACAAGGTTGCGTAAGTGTCGACAAAAATCTTCCATAAATAAAGTGGCTTGATGTGATTTTCTGATTAAAACTGCATCAGTCACCAATTTAAACAAATCAAAAGATTCTTGTAGTTCACGTCGTGAAATATTCAGTGTCAGAAAATAACTGCGTCTGAGTGATGGCAACAATTCTTGGTAATAACGCATCAGGTAGGTATTTCCCACCATTTCATGCTGACGAGCCATGCCTTGAAAAATCAGATCATAAAACTTTTCAGTATTGCCTTGGCGAGTTTCTACATCTAATTGTTCAAGTAATAACTGAATACGCTCAGCTTCATGGCTACGCCACGTTTCCGCCATACGATGCACAATTTGGCCCAACAATAATGCTGCAATATCAAATAATGAGCGCACTTGTAAAGCCGACATTTCAGAGACTAAGGCGCCACGTCGTGGGTAGATTTCAATGAGCTGAGTCCGTTCTAAAATCAATAAAGCTTCACGAACAGAGCCACGGCTCACATCCAATTCGGCCGCGATTCTGAGTTCCTGAATACGCTCGCCTTCAACCAACTCACCGCGAATGATTTGTTCACCGATGTGTTTGGCAATTTGTTCTGACAAACTGTCCGCTTCTTGTTGTTGCATACTGTTCCTATCTTTTTTTTATAAGATGCAATGTTCAGATTTACACTCAATCTATTTGCATTAGAAACGATAAGCAACCTAATTGAACATGACATTGTCTGACAATCTTGTGTCAACAAAGCCAATTTTGTCAGTCAAAACGGACAATCATGCGCCAAAGGCTTGCATACCTTGGTAAATAAAATAGCAGCCGACTGTTGTTAATAAACAGGCAAAACAACGCTTTAGCATAAATGGCGACAACATATGAGCCACTTTCGCACCCAATTTCGCAGTGATGAAGCTCATTACACTAATCCCGATAAATGCATAAATATGGATATAACCAATGGTATTGGGAACCACGATATCGGCTTGATGACCAAACCACATAAAGCCGAGGGCCCCAGCAATCGCAATTGGTAAACCACATGCAGCAGAGGTTGCGACCGCTTTTTGCATAATGACGCCATTTTTATTCAAATATGGGACGGTTAAGCTGCCACCACCAATTCCAAAGATCGCAGAGGCAATCCCAATACCACCCCCTGCTGCCATTTGCATGGTTTGTGAGGGTAAATGTTTATTCGGATCGACTGGTGTTGCTGCACCGCGAAACATTTTAAAGGCCACCCAGACCGCAAAAAAGCCAATTAACAGTTGCAAACCCTGCCCTGATAAATAATCTGCAATGCCTGCACCGAGAAATGAACCGATCACCAAACCCGGTGCCAAATTCCAAAAGACATTCCACAGCACGGCACCTTTTTTATGATGCGCCGAAACCGAACTGAGTGAGGTGACAATAATCGTGGCTAAAGATGTGCCCACTGCCATGTGCATAATCACACTGGGATCATACTGAAGTTGGGTAAAGACGATGAATAAAATCGGCACAATAATCAGGCCACCGCCAACACCAAATAGCCCCGCAGCAAAACCAGCGATTGCACCGATCAGTAAATATATGATTAACTCCATCAATATTATTCCACAACTCTCAGATTCAAATGGATTTAGAGACCAGACACTTACAGCAATTGCTGAGCACAGTACCTCAACCGCCTGAAGTTTTATTACTGAAGCCCATAACAACATCGACCAATGACGATGTCCGTGAGATTGCCAAAAAAGGCATTCAACATGTTTTGGTATGCAGTGAAGAGCAAACTCAGGGGCGTGGGCAACGCGATCATCAATGGGTCTCACCCGTTGGTAATATCTATTTAAGCACATTGCTGAATTTACAGACAGCGATAGATGGACGGCTTGCACTCGAAATTGCCTTAAATATCTTGCAAATGCCAAGTTTGCAAAATCTCGCATTACAAGTGAAATGGCCCAATGACCTATATAGCCCACAAGGCAAATGGGGCGGGATTTTGATTGAACCAATTTCGCCACATCAAGCGATTGTCGGCGTGGGCATGAACTTATTTCCGATTCCATCCACAGGAATTGAGCAACGCGCAACGTCGTTATCTGAACTCGGACTTCACTCGCCAAACCGTTTACAGTTAATCGCTGAACTCTATGCAGCGATTCAACTTGCAGGTGAATGGTTCGATCATAACTGCTATAACCTCGCTGCACGATTCAACCATTATGCTGCATTTATGCAACAGCCCGTTGAGCTTGAACACCTGCAAGGCAAAAGCCAAGGTCTCTTTCTCGGTATTGAAAATGATGGTTCGATCAACATCCAAACTTCGCAGCGCTTAGAAAATCATTTCCAAGGTCGCTTACGTTTAGCAGATCAATCATAAACAGGATTGCAAAGGCCTACTGATGAAAAAATTATGGCTCGATGTCGGTAATACCCGGCTGAAATACTGGATTACCGAACATGATCAAATTATAGAGCATACTGCGGAACTGCATTTACAGTCGCCTGCCGAACTCCTACTCGGTTTGATCCAGCACTTTAAAAGCTTGGACTTAGATCAGGTCGGGATTTCTTCAGTACTCGACAAGAAAAATAATGATCGGATTCAAAAAATTCTTAAATTTTTAGCGGTTCCTGTCACCATTGCCAAAGTTCATGCCGAATATGCGGGCTTACGCTGTGCTTATGAAGACACCAGTAAATTCGGGATCGACCGTTGGCTGCAAATGCTCGCAGTGGTCAAAGACCCTACTCAAAAATACTGTGTCATTAGTTGTGGAACGGCACTCACCATTGACTTAACGGATGGCTTACAACATTTAGGCGGTTATATTTTGCCAAATTTGTATTTGCAACGTGATTCGCTCATCCAAAACACCAAAGGCATTAAAATTCCAGATGCCACCTTTAACGAGCTGTCTCCTGGTAAAAATACCATCGACGCTGTTCATCATGGCATATTGCTCAGTTTGGTCAGCACCATTGAAAAGGTGCTTGATAAATATCCCAGTCGCTTAATTTTAACTGGGGGCGATGCTGCGCTATTTGCACGCTATTTAGAACAATATCAGCCAGCTGTCGAAGCAGATTTACTGCTTCGAGGCCTACAAAGTTATGTAAATGGTGTGTAATTTAGCTATTTATTTGATAGCAAACTGTGAAAGCGTGATGGCCAATGGTGATCACGCTTTTTTATTGAGGGTCATTTCATATAAGCGTGGTTACAAATTGTATCGCGATTCATGACCTTTTTTCGTCCAAGGAATTACAATAGCCTGCGATGATCGACAGATACATCAGCAACTTTATAATTTAAAAATGTCTTTCAAGATAGAATATAAGACGAAGAGTATAGATATGAAATTTAAAAATTTACTGGGTTTAAGCCTGCTCGCCTCTACATTATTCTTCGGCGGTTGTACCACGACACAAAATCTAGCCAACTCTAAAATCCCTGCCGAAATCAAATCACAGCTCAGCACCTCTGAAGCAGTTTTGGGCTATTTTGGAGATGAAGATAATCCTGATTACTGCGGCTGCGTATCATATATTGACTCAAGCTATTACATGACTCCAGTCAAAGACGGATATTACCGTGTACTTTTAGGTCGTAATGCCACAGGTGATTTTTTAGTTCAAGATTTTTACCAAGAAACCAAAACCCCTCAATCCTCACCTGCTTGGGTCAAAGATCCGATGAAATTATTTAGTTTCAGTGGCAGTGACATCGAAGGTCCGGTAACGCTTTATCGTAAAAACGGCAAAGTAGAATCTACCTTTGTAAACCAAGATGGCGTGAGCATCCAAGGCGAAGAATTTTATCCAACAGGACAACGTGGCGCAGCGTATAAAGTCGATGAAAATGGTAATGACGCCTATCGCTTATGGTATGCCTCAGGAAAAATTGCGGCTGAATATGTGGTCGATACCGACGGTGAATATGTTGGTGGCTATAAAGCTTGGCAGGAAGATGGTCGTGAAGCCAATGACGACATTGACGACATTCGTGAACGTGTTGCTTTAGAACTCGACTGATCTTTCAACAGTTCGAACAAACAAAAAGGCGCAGATTGCGCCTTTTTTTATCTTCAATTGCACCTATTGCATGATCAATTTTAGTTTTCACTATTACCTTATCTACAAAACACGCGATCTATTAAACACGCGCACAGAACCTAGCTAAGCCGTTAAAATCGGCTTTAACACGTGCCACAGTTGTGGAATCTCAGAAAAGCCATCCTTTGCTGTGAAATGCCCCGCTTCTTTCACCTCATAAATTTGTGCATTTATAAAATTGCCCAATTGGATCGCAACCGGTGGCGGCACGATTGGATCATTGGATGAAATCAGACTGATACAAATCGGCATATAGGTCTGTAAAACACCGCTATCCATTTTTGCACGTTGAATAAATGCGGTTAATTCAGGTTGTGTCGGTAAACTACTTTTAAAACCTGACACAAAAACGCCCGCTTTAATCCGTGTGCCATGCTGTTCAAAATATTGATTGAGATAATGCAGCGTGGTTAAGCACCCCAAACCATGGGCAATCACAATGGTATTTTCATCCAAATCAGGCATTTGCAACGCTAGAAATTTCTGCCAATGGTCAAAATCAGGTTGTGCTGCATTTGCCATCACGATGCGTCGAGAATAATGCCCTGCTTCCTGCAGCTTTCGTCCTAACCAAGGAAACCAATGATCATTCGGTGATGCATCATGACCATGAACAATATAGATCTTTTGGCTTTCTGGCGTATGCGGTGTATTCATGATTTGATTCTTATTTTAGGTGATTATTTTTAGTGAAGCTTTCAATTTGCAGTTCGGCAAATTTTCACCTCTGTTTTAAACCTGTCACCTACACGCTCTCAATGTCAATTTGGCATCTTTTTGTAATGATTTAGCTCAGTTCGGTATCTATCGGCTCGTATAGCCAGATTCCTTCATCCAGTACTTGCTATCAAATGCACTCGATCACTTTGCTTAAGCGCACAGTCTCGTCAAATTTCAGCCATAAAAAAAGGCGCTAAATGCGCCTTTTTTTAAGTCCAAATTACTTCGGATCTTTACTGCCGAACAATGGACCCATGCCACCGCCGCCAAATTGTTTTTGCATATTGCCTAATGATTTCATCATTTTTGCCATACCCGTTGGGTTGGCAAATTTCTTCATCATTTTCGCCATTTGCGCATGTTGCTTGATGAGTTTATTTACTTCCGCAACATCCATACCACAGCCTGCTGCAATACGTTTTTTACGGCTTGGATTCATCAAGTCTGGGTTACGACGTTCTTTAATGGTCATCGATTGAATAATCGCTTCCATTTTCTTCACTTGCTTTTCAGGATTTGCTTGTGCAATTGCATCTTGAATCCCTGAGTTGCTCATGCCTGGAAGTTTATCCAGGAAGCCCATCATGCCGCCCATCTTGTTCATTTGTTCAAACTGCATCAGCATATCTTCAAAGTTGAAGCTACCGCCTTTTTGCAGTTTTTTTGCCATTTTTTCGGCTTTTTCTTTGTCGATTTTACGTTCAACTTCTTCAACCAAAGAAAGTACGTCACCCATACCCAAAATACGCTGTGCGATACGTTCAGGATGGAATGGCTCTAGGGCATCGAGTTTTTCACCCATACCCAAGAATTTGATTGGCTTACCAGTAATGGCACGAACAGAAAGTGCTGCACCACCACGTGCATCACCATCCGTTTTTGTCAGGATCACACCTGTTAAAGGTAAGGCATCATTAAAGGCTTTTGCAGTATTCGCCGCATCCTGACCAGTCATGGCATCAACCACGAACAATGTTTCAGTTGGCTTAATTGCTGCATGTAGCTCTTTAATTTCATCCATCATTTCGTCGTCTACATGTAAACGACCTGCTGTATCGACAATCAAGACATCAGCAAATTGAATTTTTGCTTGCTCAATCGCACGATTTGCGATGGTAATCGGTTTTTCGTCTGCGCTTGATTCAAAGAAAATCGCGCCAACTTCACCTGCAACTGTTTGTAGCTGTTTAATCGCTGCTGGACGATAAACGTCGGCAGACACCATTGCTACTTTTTTCTTTTGACGTTCTTGTAAGAAACGTGCAAGTTTTGCCGCAGTGGTTGTTTTACCCGCACCTTGCAAACCTGCAAGAAGCACAACAACTGGTGGTTTTGCCGCTAGGTCTAGGCTTTCATTCGCCTCACCCATCATTTTGGTCAATTCGTCATGAACGATTTTGACGAAAGCCTGCCCCGGTGATAACTGAGTCATCACTTCTTGGCCCAATGCTTCTTCCTTAACTTTCGCGATGAATTCACGAGTTACAGGTAACGCAACATCGGCTTCAAGAAGTGCCATACGTACTTCGCGTAACGTATCTTTAATATTGTCTTCGGTTAGCTGCCCTGAGCCAGTAACATTTCTTAAACTCTGCGTGAGTCGTTCTGTTAAGGTATCAAACATTGCAAAATCCGCTTAAAATAGCCATGAGCAAAAAATTGTTTCTTAAAATAGAAAATTTATGCATAGAATGCTATAGGATACTTTAGTTCTTGCAGAATTTATATAAATGAATATTCAACATCCTGAAAAAGGTTTGACATGATCAGTCTCCCCTTGGTTTACACGATCCTAGCATTAATCGCTTATACCACGTCTTTTTGGTATTTATTCAGCCATTTAATGTCTAAACGTGCGCCGAACCATTGGTTTATTGGTGTTGTACTTGGTTTAGGCATGTTATTGCATGCAGGTGTTTTATATAACGACATGTTGACGCCTATGGGTGTGAACTATGACGTGTTCAACCTGATGTCATTTACTTCAGGTCTCATGCTATTACTCAGTGTGTTATTTAGTACCTATCGACCTGTGCTTGCAATGAACCTGTTGGGCATTCCTGTGGCAGCGACAGGATTGATTTTAGGCTTTGCATTTAGTCGACAAAATCAATTTATAGAACAACATTCACTGGGTTTAGACATCCATATTATTTTGTCACTTTCCGCATATGCCGTCCTGCTGATGGCAACAATTCAAGCGGTTATTTTGCGTTTACAAGACCGTGAACTAAAAAACAAGCAGAAAAAGCGTGTATGGGTGAGCCTGCTTCCATCCTTCCAAGCCATGGAATCTTTGCTATTTGATTTATTGATTGCTGGTTTTGCACTACTGACCGTGGCGCTTGGGTTTGGTTTCTTCACCATCGATAACTTCTTTGCACAGCATTTGGCACATAAAACAGCCTTTAGCATTATTTCATGGTTCGTCTATGGAGCTTTGCTTATTGGACACTATCGTTTTGGCTGGCGTGGTCAAAAAGCTATTCGCTTTACCATTATTGGTTTTTGTCTTTTGGCAGTCGGCTTTATTGGATCTAAGTTTATTTTAGAAATGGTTTTGGGCCGCTAAGTCGACGATGAAACGATTTTAAGTTTTATTAAGAAGTAAGTTTTATTACGAAGGGAGCTAAGGCTCTCTTTTTTATAGCTTGATTATTCACACAGAAATAACAGGCATAAAAAAAGCGCTATACAGCGCTTTTTTTTCATTACGTCTAAATTATAGAGCAACGATGTTTACAGCATTCGGGCCTTTTTGACCTTGAGCGATGCTGAAAGAAACCTTTTGGCCTTCTTGCAAAGTTTTGAAGCCAGAACCAGTGATTTCGCTGAAGTGAGCAAAAACGTCAGGACCGTTGTCTTGTGCAATAAAACCGAAACCTTTAGTTTCGTTGAACCATTTAACTGTACCAGTAACTGTATTAGACATAATAATACCTATTAATTTGTTGATTTAGCCATTGGATGATGACTGACTATAACTTGGAAAATAATAAAGAATTGAACTTCATTTCTGTAAAAAACGAAGGATTATGACTAACACTGCGATACTTAAAGAAAATTTACGAAACAATACTTTTTTTCTAGTTGCAGCCATCATACATGAAATCTTAAAAGATTCAAGCACAGTATATGTTGTTGATTCCATTAAAAAACAACAGTATAAGCCATCTTCTTATTATTACTATCCATATGTATTTACTCATTTTATTGTTAAAGTTTTATGTCAGTCAATACTTTACGACTTTGGTCCTAATTTCACCAAATAGTTACATAAAATCTTGTCATTTCGTATTCCGCGTCACCATAAGCACAAAACCTAGACATCCCTTTCAAAACCACGTATAACTCCGTTTTTCAATTTTTGGCTGTGTGACCGTGAAACTTGTTCTTGCGCCGATGGAAGGCTTAACCGACCCAATTATGCGAGATGTGTTGACGCATGTGGGGAGTTTTGACTGGTGTGTAACCGAGTTTATCCGTGTCACGGACTCTGTCCTGCCCGACCATATTTATCATAGTTATTGTCCCGAACTGAACAATGACGGCAAAACTGCAGCAGGAACACCGGTTCATGTGCAGTTCTTAGGTAACAATCCGACCATGCTCGCGGCAAATGCTGTACGCGCAGTAGAACTTGGTGCACCTGCGATTGATATGAACTTTGGTTGTCCTGCAAAAACCGTCAATCGCCACCGTGGTGGTTCAGTTCTGCTAGATGAACCAGAAGTGGTGTATGAGTTAGTCAAAGCTGTGCGTGATGCTGTTCCGAGTCATATTCCTGTATCGGCAAAAATGCGTTTGGGTTATATGGATCATAACTTCACCATGGAAAATGCGCATGCCATCGAAGATGCGGGTGCCGCATGGGTTACAGTCCATGCGCGAACCAAAGCCGATGGTTATACCCCGCCTGCCTTTTGGGATCAGTTGCAACCCATTCGTGAAGCATTGAAAATTAACGTGATTGCCAACGGTGAAATTTGGAACAATGCCGATGCCAAACAATGCCAACTCGAATCTGGTTGTGAAGACCTGATGATTGGTCGTGCTGCGGTGACCACCCCTGACATTACACAGTGTATTCGTCGTAATACCGATGAGCCGCTGATTACATGGCATGAACTACTTGGATTACAAATTCGTTTCTTAAATGGCTCGTATAAAAAAGAAATGAATATGGTCGGTCGTTATAAACAATGGCTCGGCATGATGTCGAAGCACTATCCAGAAGCCAAAGTCCTTTGGGATGAAGTAAAACGTGTCAAACCACTTGATGAAATCGTGCAAAAACTCAAAGCCGGTATGTAAGTTTTAAAGCACATCGCCCAATATGAAAACGAAAAAGTGTGAAAACACATATCTCAGCGTAGCCGCAGAGCCTTTGATTACACCTACAGTGTTCAAAGGCTTTGTTGTTTGGCAAACTCTAAAATTGCGTCGATCTCATCTGCCAAGAACTCTTTAGGATGTTCCGAAGTCGGGTTCATCACCAAGCTTGCGCCTTTGGTAATGGCAAACAATTTTTCAGCACTGATCATGACAAATTCTGCGTCTGCGCCAACATCCTGTTGAAGCATCGCAAGACTCAGAAAAAATGGAATGGCTTGCTCGCCCTGCTCCGTTTCCATTAATTGAAAATGCAGATGCTGCTCAGCATCACGCTCACCCAGACAATACACTTGGCTGGCTAAAAGTTGCTGATAAAAGTCTTGGTATTGCTCAGGATGATCTAAAGTCGATTCATAAAGATGTTGCAGCGTGTCGTTCATTGTTATTGTCCGTCTATTTTTATCAGTCAGATACTGTTCACAATCCACAGCATACAGGAAGTTTATGAATTATGCCGTTGATTTAAATCCTCAATGTGCTGTCGATTTGTTTTCCACGATTTTTCTAAAATTTCTTTTTCTAAACGTAACTGTATTCGTTTAAGTTTCATTTCAGAGATCACGGGTTGCTGAAAAGTTTGAACATAGTCCACCCAAGCTGTACCCCGAAATACATTCGACGGCATCTCTGTTTTAAACACCGCTTCAGGCATAAAAACAATCACAGAATGCATATTGTCTTTATCCACAATATCGCTCAACACCTGCTCTAACACTTTCATATGTTTATAATTTTGGTGAATCGGATTTTGAAATTTAAAACTTTTTTTATAAATCTTTTGCGTCCATTGTTTTTGTCTCTCGCTCCCAAAAATCCAGCCCTTATAGTTTTTAGTTTCAATCACAAACACACCAAATGGGCTTAAAAGAAGATGATCAATTTGAGTCGTAGCTCCCTCGCCATCTGGTAAGGTCAAATCATTTAACAATATATAATGGTCTTTCAAATAAAGTTTGACATGAACGGCGACAGCAAACTCCCCCATTTTCCCCTTTAAAAAAGGTTTAAATGCTTTGATTGCCCCCACAATCAGTAACAATGGAATTAGCCACCACAACGTCGAAATGAAGGGTGCAAAGATTTGAGAAATATTCATTAATTTGATTCATTATTTTAAATAAGTATATTTTCTATTTTATTGTAATTTCTCAATTTTTAACAATATTTCTTTATTTTCTAGACCACCCGCAAAACCCACTAATTTTCCATTTGCGCCCACGACACGATGACAGGGTGCAATAATTGAAATTGGATTTTTACCATTGGCTGCACCGACAGCACGTACGGCTTTGACATTGCCGATCTGCGCTGCAATTTGTTTATAACTGCGAGTTTCTCCAAAAGGAATTGTCAGTAAAGCTTGCCAAACTTGTTGCTGAAATTCGGTACCTTCAAAGTCTAGCGGCAAGTCAAATTGCTGTCTTTTACCTGCAAAATATTCATTTAATTGCTGTGCAGTTTTGAGCAAAATTGGGTGTTGTAGATCTTCAACCAAAGCCGCCAATCGCACACGATTAGGGTTTTCATTTTCCCAAAGGACAGCCACCAATGCGGTTTCATGTGCAACAAGTTTTAATTGTCCAACGGGTGAATCTAAAAACTGATAAGAAAGTTGCATGACATACTCCAAGCTCAAAATCGCAGCACTTCATTATTCAGGAGGACGATAATTTCATCAAGACCAGTCCTGAAATAATCAGGACCGCAGCTAGCATGCGCATGGCATTGGCAGGCTCACCCAATACAACGATGCCGAGGATAAATGAACCCACTGCACCAATCCCTGTCCACACCGTATAGGCTGTACCCAGCGGTAAGGATTTCATTGCATAAGACAATAAAGCAAAACTTGCGATCATGAAAATAATGGTCAAAATACTTGGCGTCAGTTTGCTAAAGCCTTCAGAGACTTTCATACAATAGGCCCAAACCACCTCAAGTAATCCCGCTACAATTAATAAAACCCAAGCCATATTTTTACCCATAAAAAAAGCACAGGGATCAATGACCGCTGTGCTTTAGAACATATTAACTTGAAGATAATTTCATCAAGATTAGACCCGAAATGATCAGTACTGCGGCTAACATCCGCATGGCAGTTGCAGGCTCACCGAGTATAAAAATACCCACGAGGAATGAGCCAATCGCGCCGATTCCTGTCCAAATGGTATAAGCTGTTCCCAGAGGCAACGTTTTCATGGCATAGGCCAATAAACCAAAGCTCAGGATCATAAAAAATAAAGTAACTAAACTTGGGCCAAGTTTTGTAAAGCCTTCTGAGAGCTTCATCGAATAGGCCCAAACGATTTCAAAAATACCAGCGAATACTAGAACAACCCAGGCCATGATGCCTTCCTCCATATTAGTAGAGTCAGGTCGTCCTGACGATTTTTCTTACTGGCTTCGAACAAAGATGTAAGGGAGGTCGTTCCTCCGAATATTGTCTCAGTATAGCAAATATGCTGAATTTTAGTGCAGTCTTTACATTTTTTGACCAAATTCAGGGCGTTATTCAGTTAAGGAAAAAACTTGTGCAGATGAATTGCGCCAAAACATAGCATATCTTTTCAAAGGACAGATTCAGAGATAAAAAAGGCACCACCAAAACCAGTTGATGATGCCCTCTTTATTTGGTCTATTCGCCGATTAGAACTTCAGACGTACACCTGCGCCATACCACCATTGTTTTTCACTTCCAGTTTCAGCTTGCCGTGCCGTATGCTGATTTCCTTTTTCATAGCTGTAAGCAACATCGATAAATGGCATCAACTTTTTATTGATTTCATAGCGTGTTTCTAGCCCTAACCATACAGAACTGAGTCCTGTTTTTTGTGCATAGGCAGAATCATCACTCAGCACCACATCTAGGTTCAGATACGGCTTTAAAATCAATTTTTGGGTCAGCAGCAAATCACGTTCGGTTTCTAAAGAAAAACTGACCTGTTTATCTGCACCAAGATATAAATAAGCATCGGTTTCAAAGAAATACGGTGCCAGACCATGCAAACCCACCACAGCATCTAACTGTTCTTTGTCCGTCACTTGATGTTCATCGACCCGATAACGCGCACCAATTTGCGCATCCCAAAAGTCTGAGATCATACGGCTATACATCACTTGAGCCGCATAATCTGCGTCTTGAGATTCGGCTTTATCGGCATGTAGTTTGATGAAGAGCTTATTTTCATCGGTCCCGATTCGACTCTCAATTTCGGTCTTTAAACGTCCTCGGCCATCGGCATTATTGAGCCATCGACTGTCAATCTCAGTCGCTTGATAAATCTGTCCACCATGTTCACGCTTATGATCAACAGGGTGCTGCGCAGAAGCAGCACGTGACGCAATAGATGATGCATTTGCATGTTCTGCATGTTCTGCATGTTCTGCATGTTCTGCATGTTCTGCATGTTCTGCATGTTCTGCATGTTCTGCATGTTCTGCATGTTCTGCATGTTCTGCATGTTCTGCATGTTCTGCAGTATGCTCTATCTGGCTCGATTCAATCGCTGTTTGTATCTCTTGATGCGACGAATCATGTGAGGAATGCGACTCATGTTGAGCTGACATCAGCATGCTGTGATGTGCATCTTGCGCCATGGTCATTTGAGTGACAGATGCCAAAGCTAAACCCAGTACTGTATATGTGCATGGTTTAATGATGCGCATGAGACACCTCCTTTTTCGGCACAGATGCTGTTTTAGTATTCTCCGCGACATTTGCGACCACAAGTTTATTCATCATCCCTGCGGACATGTGATACAGCAAGTGACAATGAATCGCCCATTCCCCTAATTCATTGGCCGTTAACAGAGCCGTGACAGTTTTCCCCGGCGGCACAATCACCGTATGTTTATTTGGCATTTCAGAAGACACTTGCCCATTTTCCAATTGCATAAACATGCCATGTAAATGCATCGGATGCGCCATCATGCTGTCATTGACAAATTTCAGTCGGATTCGCTCACCATATTTCACCTTTAGTGGTTCAGCTTCACTGAATTTTTTGCCATTCATGGTCCACATATAGCGTTCCATTGTTCCACCCAAATGAATGACCAAATCTTGCGTCGGTTCACGTGTATCAGGCTGCGGGGTTAATGCTTTTAAGTCACTATATTGCAGTGCCTTATCACCGACAGGAGTAGAAGCATTGGCCCAACCCATAACCGTTGCTGAATTTTCAACTGCACGCGTCTCCTCTTTAGACTGTGCATGCTCCATCGCTGTATGCGTATCATGTTTCATGGATGAATGATCCATCACGCTATGATGCATATTGGCATGCGCTGAATCAGACATGTTCTGTTTATGCATGTCTGGATGCTGCATAGCAGTATGTGCAGGCATTGGGGAATGCTCCATATCATGTCCCATAGCGGCATGGTCATGTGCTTGATTCAGCTGAATATTTGACGGATTGACAGTATGTGCGCTGTGCTCATGAGTATTCGCTTGCTGGCTTGCCGAAGTTTGGGTTGAACCTGTAGCCGTATGTCCCATGTTGCTATGGTCCATACCTGACATTGAACCATGACCCATATCTTCCATGGTCAGCAAAGCACGTGGTCGTGCATCTGGCATGTGAATGCCTGAGTACTGAGGCTGCATTTCATCATGTAAAGTGCCAATCGCAAATCCTGTCCGATCGATCGACTCAGCCTCTATCTGATAGTGCGCAGATTTAGGCTCTACGATCACATCGTAGGTTTCCGCAGCACCAATTCGGAATTCATCGACATTGACCGGTTTGACCGCTTGGCCGTCTGCACTGACCACCGTCATTTTGAGCTGAGGAATACGCACATCAAAAAACGACATGGCCGCAGCATTTACAAAACGAAGTCTGACTTTTTCATTGGGCTTAAACATCCCCGTCCAGTTCTGCTGTGGTGTTTTGCCATTCACTAAAAACGTATAACCCGTGACATCAGACAAATCCGTTTTCAGCATTCGCATCTGATTCCACATCGAACGATCTTGCCACGTATTTTTAAAACCTGTTCGTTGAATTTGCGTCCATACATCTGAAACTGTTTCACGCTGATTTTGATAGTATTCGGCAGACTTTTTCAGATTTGCCATAATCTGAGCGCTAGATGATTCATGAAAATCCGACAGCATGACCACATAATCACGTTGTGTCTGTTCATGTGCGGCAAGTGATTGTTTACCTTTCGGATAAATCACTAAAGCGCCATACAATCCGTCTTGTTCTTGACCTTTGGAATGCGCGTGATACCAATAGGTTCCGCTTTGACGGACCTTAAATTTATAAGTAAAGCTACCATCGGGCTGAATTTCATTGAAACCATTAAAACCGGGTACACCATCCATTAAACCGGGCAGCAATAGACCATGCCAATGCACCGAGGTATTTTGTTTTTTGAGCTGATTATGCACATGGATGACCGCATCATCGCCTTCTTCAAACTCCAGTAAAGGTGCTGGAAACTGACCATTGACGCTGATTTTCTTGACCGCTTTACCAGTCAAATTGATGGTCTTTTCATCAATATTCAGATGATATTCTTTAATGGCTGCAAACGCCCACGTTGGTGACAGCAGACATACCCCGAGCACGAGGCCTGATTTAAATAAATTAGACATGACTTAACCTTTATAAAATAACGAAAAAACGTATTTAAAACTCAGGTTAAGCTTGCGGGGGTCTTAGAATTTCTTGCCAAAAGCCTTTTAAATGCTGTCCAGCAAAAATGAAACGAGGGGGTTCTGCATAGTGATACACATGGAAGGTCTGCAATGCGACCAAGGCGCTATCGACATAAGAGGTACTGATTTGGCAATGTGCGAGTGTACAGTCCTGACGACAGTCTGTACTTTGTGTCGTTGAATGATGCGCCTGACCATCTTGCAGTGCAGATGTCGCATCTGAAGATTGATGACAATCCATCGTTAAAATGACTTCAGGTGTTGCTTGCTTGCCATGATGTACTGCATGCTCAGGAGCAGCTTGCCGCTGATTTTGATGGCAATTTGTCATATTTAAATGCGAAGGATCAGCATGTGCTGCATGAACTGATGCCTGATGGGCATTTGCGTTCATCATTTGTTGATGTTGAAAATTTTGCTGAGCACCGACCACACTGCTCCACCCCATGACAAACGCCATGAGCCAAGCAAAGGCAAGATGCTTACGCAAAAAATTGAACAATTTAGTACCCTAATTCAACCCAATGATGCACATGTGACAACATGTCCCTATTAACACATCTTTAGAAACATCACGCAATCGGCTCAGCTGAAATCCGCATGAAACACCATGATGATATTATTTACGATTCAAATGCAATCACATGACATTTGTATCAACATGACATGCAGCTCGACCGATTTATCCATCATGAACGATACATTCAGAAATATCTAAAAGCATTATCCAGTGCGATCGATGATGTGTTTTGCCAGTCGCAGCGTACCTCAATAGTTGCTAACAGCATAATTAATTGTGCAGTTATTCACAACAGTTTTAAATTTATTGCGCTGTCATAAAAATCAGCGCATATCTTCCAATTAAAACATAAAAGTTATTTTTTAAACTGATTAATTATTTACCATAGATTAATAAACATACAGCATTTCAAACACTTTACCCCATAAAAAAAAGGACTCAATTGAGTCCTTTTTATACTTAATACGTCTAATTATTAAACCATTGATGCACAATCGTTTATAATTTATCCAAGTTATCCATATAGTTATCTACACAGATATCCATACAGTTATCCATATAGTTATCCACAAGCAAGGAATAACTTATACCCAAAGACTTAAGCCTCTTGAGCATGCACTTTTGCCAACTCTGAACGCATGTCATCAATTACAGCTTTATAATCAGGCTTACCAAAAATCGCTGAACCAGCCACAAACATATCTGCACCAGCTTCAGCAATGTCACGGATATTAGCTGGAGTAACACCACCATCCACTTCTAAGCGAATATCACGACCTGAAGCATCAATAATTTTTCGTGCTTGACGCAGCTTTTCCAAAGTCATTGGAATGAACTTTTGACCACCAAAACCTGGGTTCACACTCATCAACAAGACTTGGTCAACTTTATCTAAAACGTAGTCTAAATAATGCAGAGGTGTCGCAGGGTTAAACACCAAGCCCGCTTGCGCACCGCCAGATTTGATTAACTGTAAAGAGCGGTCAATGTGGTCAGTCGCTTCTGGGTGGAAAGTGATGATATCTGCGCCAGCTTCCAAGAAATCACCAATCATACGGTCTACCGGCGAAACCATTAGATGCACATCAATTGGCGCCTTAATGCCGTATTTTTTCAATGCCTTACAAACGCCCGCACCAAAAGTTAAGTTCGGTACATAATGATTATCCATGACATCGAAATGAACAACATCTGCACCGGCTTCTAGAACGTTTTCAACTTCTTCACCTAAGCGCGCAAAGTCTGCTGACAAAATTGAAGGTGCGATTAAGAATGGCTTGGACATGAAAAACCTAGCTTTGAAAAGGGAGTGATTGACGCATTATAGCAAATTGTCCCCCTATTCGCTGCCCACGCCCTCAGTCGTTTTTTCGATACTGATGATTGAGATCTCTATAATAAAAAAACCTAGGATGAACTGATGTTACGCAGTAATATCAGAAGCGTAATTGGTTCAAATAAAAGAAAGATACGCGGTAACGTCATCCGCATTTGTTTGAGACAGCACTACTTCTCATCAAATTTTTTTTGCAATACTCTAAATAAATAGACGCTAGAGAGCGAGTTTTGCGGTGAGGAGCATTGCTCCGCAAGATGGTTTCCTTGCGAAGCTTCGCATCTCATTTTGCCTAATGAGAAACATCGTTTCGTAAGAGTACCTCCAGCCGAAGGCTAATCCCTTTATTTAAGCCCTAGATGTAAGACTCCGTCGAATTGACTTAAATATCATTTTAAAAATGCAAAATTATTTTTTGCGTGCGTAACATCAGTGATTAATATGGATAAAGATCTCAGGGATAGAAACACAGCGTTGCATATTTAGACTTAACGAGCATCTATGTACTTTGCTAAGTTAAAGGACTGACGGCTTAATAATAAAATTGCATTTATGAAAAGTTCAACACAAATCACCACCGCCCAAGCAGCACGTGTTGCTAAACGCTTAGTCAATCATTGGAAACATAAATTTGAAGTCAATGAACAGCTCATTGGAGAAAATACTGCATTCAAGATTCAACTGCCCTCTGCAGAGGTCAGTCTTTTACCACAAGTTGCATTTTTAGATGTGGTGATTTCAGCCCAAGATCCAAGTGCAAATCTAGATCAATTGGAACATGTGGTTTTAGATCATTTGATCCGCATGGGGCAAGAAGAACTCAGTGCAACATGGCAACGTGAACCGTAGTCTACGTCGCCATATTGTCAAAGCCTTTCACTCAATGCTGATGTGATTGATAATTTCTAACTGCATCAATACGGGCTTTCGTCGCTGGATGTGACTCAAAGAAGTCTGTCCAAGATCTCTGATTTTTGGCAGTTTCATCCTCTGCACCTTTCTCTTTTGCTGTTTCACCATCAGCTTCATCTTCCATACGTTGTAAGAAGTTTGCAAAATGTGCCGTTGGAATTTGATGTTTTGAAAGTTGTTTTAAGGCATATAAATCTGCTTCAGATTCAAAGTCTCGTGAGTAACTCGCACCCACCGCAGCAACCGGTAAACTGGTAAGAATGTCAGAGCCATCCCCCGTAATCATCAACAAAATAATACTGATGCCTAAACCTGACAAACTTTGCTGCAAACTATGGCGTTGGACTAAATGCCCCTGCTCATGTGCCAGCACACCTATGAGCTCATAATCATTTTTCGCTAGTTTAACCAACTCATCTGTCACGATAATGGTGTTATTGGGTATCGCCAATGCATTTGCACCGATGCTGCCACCACCGCGGAATAACAACTTCGCAGGACGATTTTCAGCCACCAATTGTTGATATTCTTGCTTTAACTTGTCTTGACGTGCTTGTGGCAATTTTGTGGGTTCAGTTATATCGATAATATATTTTTCCGCCTGATCCCCCCAACTCTTTAACGCTGTCTCAGGCAGTTGATTGGCCACCACATGCGACGCCACAGGAATGCCCCATTTAATCAATACAAAAGCAAACGCCACCACGAAAATCACACTAAAAATGATTAAGGAGGGTGAACGCTCCAACTTCCAAATCGAATGCCAACGCGACTTTACATCGAGATTAAACCACTCCGGCAAGGGTTGATGAAACTCTAAACGAGCATCGTCCTTTAACTCGATCACTGGCTGAATATCACCTAACGCTCCAATCAGCGTCATATCTTGATAGGTGTAATGCTGCGTTTGTTCTAGGTCTTGACCATAACGCACAATCACGGCATGTTCCCCATCTGCGCTGATTTGAGCAACAAAGGGTTTTGACACTTTCCCATCATAATAGGTTGCATTCACTACTGATGTTTTCATGTAATTCACCTGTGTTATAAGGAAATATCTAGGTCAAAAATATCGGATAATTCTTCAGCAATTGCATTGTGATCTTGCTGCATTTGATTTTGTAATTGGTCTGGATCATCGACCAACATTAAATGCAAAGATTCCGTCTGATATTTATATAGTCGCACAACTGCCCATGGTGTCAGTAAACCGAGGCTAATCACTTTAGCCAACCAATTACTCAAGACAATCCATGCATAGCGCCATTGATTACAGTCCGTATGAAACTGACTGCGGCTCAACGTGGTGTTATTCCAAGTGGTAATAAAAATACGTGCAGCTGTGAGTGGCCAAATAAACATATAGCCAATCAAATACATACCAAAAATAATGAAGACATAAGATGCGTCATTTAAACCATCTGAACTACCAAACAGTATTGCAAAGATTACTGCCAGCAATGCACCAAAGCCCATAAACAGAAATAAAGGCACATACATGGCGCGCATATAATCGCCCCACGTATTATTCAGATTAAATTTCAACTGCCCCAGATACAAATGATTCAGACATTCACGTTTATATAGCCAGACCGCAACTGGTGTAAACAATCCAAGGGTAAAGACAACCACCGCAAGACATTTAACAAAGCACCAATATGCGCTTTTATTTGTCCCTGAAAAAAAGAATCGGCTATTACTAAACTTACTGTTGCGAGCACGGAAACGAATCGTAGATCGAATGAGCCAAGGAACCGCAAAGAAGATCAGGACAAAGCCCGCTAAGAAAGCTTCCCAAGAATACTTTATAGCAAAAGAGAAACCACCATAGACCACTAACGCAATGATTCGTCCAACTAAAATTTTTGTAGGCAAACCGGTAAAGTCAAAACGACGCTGAAATACCCAAGTATTACCGTAAAAATAACGTAAACGGCGGACCTTTGCCCAAGGCGCATAAAGTCCAAGCGTGACAATCGTCAGTAAGATATTCACAATCCAAATACCGAAATATTCAGACGCATTACCTTTAAACCTAAAATGATAATTTCGCCCCAAAACATCAGCCTGTTCTGTCTCACCAAATAGACTCGGTGGATTCATCACGGGCAGCTCTGGCGGAAGCGGCGTTTCCAATTGTGAATTTTGCATAAGTACCCTAAATTATTTTTTTTGGTATGTCGAATTTATTCATTTGCATGGCAATGCTCATCACCATGCCTTATTTATACGTATATCAAAGCAAGCTGTGCCTCAATATTTTTTAAACACTGGCTTTAGAATTAATGAACCGCTGTTTGCAATTGGACAGCGTGAAATTGCAAATGATCATCCATAAAACTTTGAATAAAATAATAACCATGATCATAGCCTGCATGTTCACGCAGTTCGAGTGGCTGCCCAACTTGCTCACACGCTTGCTGAAACAACGCCGGATTTAACTGGCTATAAAATTGATCATCAATGCCTTGGTCAATCAAAATGGCTTTAAACAAAGCCCCTTTGGATTGCACTAAAGCTGTAGCATCATGCTGAAGCCACTGCTGACGGTCTGAACCTAGATATTGACTAAAGGCTTTTTCGCCCCAAGGACACTGACTCGGCGCACAAATCGGTGCAAAAGCAGAAACCGATTTAAACAGGTCAGGATGCTTCAACGCTAAAGTTAATGCACCATGACCGCCCATACTATGTCCGAATATGCCAATCGCACCCTTTTGTACCGGAAATTCAGCCTGTACCAACGAATACAATTCTTCAGTGATAAAACGTTCCATTTGATAATGCTCGGCCCACGGTTGTTCCGTTGCATTAATATAAAAGCCTGCGCCTTGCCCAATATCCCAATGATCGCCTTGCGCCACCTGTTCCCCACGTGGAGAAGTATCAGGGCTGATTAAAATCAGGCCAAGCTGCGCAGCTAAACACTGTGCATGCGCTTTAATGGCAAAGGTTTCTTCAGTACAGGTTAATCCCGCCAAATAAAACAATGCAGGACACGCTTGGCCTTGTAAGGCTGCTTCTGGCAGAAAAATACCAAACTTTGTCGCGGTCTTTAGACTTAAAGAATCCAATTGATAAATGCGCTGCTCACCCGCAAAACAGGTATTTCGTTGTACTAATTCCATGATCTTTATCCTAAACTTTTTAATCTTTTAAGGCGTAACCGTCGTAGCCGGTGCAGTAGTCGTCGGCGGGAACAATCGTTGTTCTAATTGAGGCAACATTAATGCCATGTTTTTCCCCATCGACCACTGCGGTTCAGAAGGTTCGAAACCCTGCGCTGCTTCCCATTTCGCTACAGTCGCTTTGGTTTCATTAAATGCCGCTTGAATACTGGTCTGCTCACGCATCGCCTGATCAAAGAACGCACGGCCAAAATAGGTGTATTCAGCTTCATTCGAACAGCCAAAAGACTGACGATCTGCTGCCGATGCAGTAATGATTAAAGTATTATCATTTTGTAGTGCTGGAATAAAACTGCCTGAATAACATGAAGAAATCACAATCACACGCCAACGAATTCCGGATGCATCCAAGGCTTCTCTTAACCATTTAGGATCGACTTGCGCCAAATCCAAAGGTGCATTTTCCATTTCAAAGACATTCGGTAAACCATGGGAGGTCATATATAAAAATAAGACATCACTTTCTCGGTTCATCTGCTGACCAATACGACGCAGCGCCAACTCCATACTGGTTTTAGATGCCAGCGGAATTTCAGTGCGCGTTGCAGGGTTATTGATAAGCTCAACCGAACGTCCATAGGTGCCAAAACGTGTATCAAACTGTTCTTTAATCCGTTCAATTTCCAGTTTAAAGACATCTTGATAACTCGCACCCGCCACCCCTAAGAAGTACCAATGGGATTGGGCAAATTCACCATATTCCACTGCGTCTAAAGATTTATTGAGCAAACGGCTTTGTGCATAGAAGGCATCTTCAGCAAAGCTTGGTGGAACTTCTTCCACTTTCCAAATCGGCTGATCTTTGACTGAGACTTGCCACACGACCAAAGTAAATAGCGTCGCACCCATAATCAGTGCTCGCTCCCACCATGGCCATTTCAGCTCACGTGAAAATACCCAAACGACAGCCAGACTTTGCCAAACAAATAGAATAATGAATAACGTTGGAATGTAGTCGTACAAGAAGTATGGAAGAAAATCGAGATCTCCCAAATATTGAATCAAACATTGAAACAACATGATGTGCGTATCAAGCACCAACCAAAGCAATGCTGGGACCAACATTAACCGTGGATTATTCACACGTTGTGACAGGAAAATCCCCACGATTAAAGCAATAAATGGCCACAATGCGTAGCTAATGAGACCTTGGGCATTAAATTCGCCAATACGCCCCGTGCTGAGCCAACTAAATAAACTGTTGGCACAACCACCTAAAATCCCCCAAAACACCAATTGTAAAATCGATGGTCGAACGATTTGTAAAGAACGACGAGACCCCAAAAATAACCACATCCCCGCAGTTTGGTTGCTTTTAAAATCATGCCAAAAATTGATGGAGGGTTTGAAATCAATCATAGAGTTCTGATGGTGGCCTTGGCTCGCTTAATTGCACAAATAATTTTATGCCTGATGTCGTTTTTAGCAATGCTATTTTTTAACTATATAACAAATCTTTGAACAATATTGAAGCAAATATCATTTTAAGTCACAAGATCATGTTGGAAATATGCATCAAAGCGACAAGCATCACCTTGCCACTGATGTTGTGGCTCTTGATTCGCTAAAAAAACCGCCAATCGTGGACGTTTAACCACGACACGTTTAGCAATTTTTTGTGCTAAATCCAGTAAATTATCACCTAAATCCATCTCACCATCTTCAGGTAACAGCAAATGCAGTAATTGCATTTGTTTTTTGACCTGAGCTTGCTTTTTGACGGCTTGCTGGTTTTGATCTCGCTGCGGAAACATCGGATCGAGATAAACCACGTCAAAGATTTGATTGGTCGTCGACAAATGTTTCAAATAATCTGCCGAATCTGAAAAGACCAATTCAATTCGAGCTACAACCGAACTTAAAAACGCATCTTGCTGCGCACGTTGATGTGAGTCTTCCAATAGGGTAAATAAAATTGGATGACGTTCCACAAGGGTCACATGCGCACCCAAATGAGCCATCAATAAACTATCATGCCCTAGCCCTGCGGTTGCATCTACAAGCTGTGGTTTTTCAGCCAAATTACACGCACGTGCAATCATCTCAGACTTTAAGGATGCTCGCTTTAAACGCCCCACTTCTGCTTTCCAATCGGGTTGCATCTTCATGCCATTGGCCGCTAACCACAAACCATCTGCATCGACACACAAACTGAGTTCAGAGTTTAAACGTAAAAAACGCGCGTTTAATTTTTCAATCAATTCAATATTTACAGATACACCACGTGAAGAAAGCACAGCAGAATACTGCTGTGCTTTCTCATGAAACTCTTGTTCTGTGTATAAGCGGATTTCGCTTACCATAATTTCCAGCCTGTAAATGCGAACAATAAAATCAATAAACCTGAAACAATTCGATACCACGCAAAAATCATGAAATCACGTTTTGCCACATAAGCGACAAGCGCACGAATTAAAATCAATGCAGAGACAAATGAAACGATTAAACCAACGGCGATCACAGTCCAATCTTGAGTGCCTTGAAATACATCATAGCTTTGATATAAATCCAGCAAACCTGCACCGACAATAACCGGAATACCCAAAAAGAATGAAAACTCAGTGGCTGCTTTACGAGAAACCCCTAAGAACATGGCACCAATAATAGTCGCACCTGAACGTGAAGTCCCTGGAATTAAAGACAAAACTTGAATTAAACCAATCCAAATCGCATCTTTAATGGTTAAATCTTCTACTTCTTTGGCACGCACTTGCGGTGGATTTTTTTCGATCCAAATAATGATCAAACCACCGATAATCAACCCCATAGCAATCGCAATGTTATTGAACAGCAGCTCTTTCACCGTCTGACCAAACGTCAAACCAATCAATACGATTGGAATCGAAGCGAGAATTAAGCCAAAACCTAAACGGCGACCTTTTTCTTCACCAGTCACCATACCGGTTGCTGCGCCCCACAGGCGGCCCCAGTATTCATAAATCACCGCCGCAATCGCACCCATTTGAATTGCGATCACGAAAACATCACTTTTTTCTTTGGTCCAAAAGTTCATTAATTCTGAAGCCAGAATTAAATGCCCTGTACTTGAAATCGGTAAAAATTCGGTAATACCTTCAACAATACCCATGATTGCCGCTTTGAGCAGCAGTAGAAGATCCATATATAACCCTAATTATGGCTTGCCTTGTTCTGAAATTTTCTTCCAGGCGTTATCTCGTAAATATACGGGCAATGCAAGTTCAGCACTCACCCATGCTTTTCTTTGCGCCGCTTCGCGGGCAATAGTAGCAATATCTTGTGCTGTTGCACTTAAGTCTTTGTATTGTGTTTGTTCTGATTGAATGAGCTCACTACCAGAACCCACGACAGTAAATTTGATCTGTGGTGTGGCATCGGCGTAGCTTAATAATTGTTCTTCATCAACAGCCTGCATAATGCCATTGGCATCGAGTTGATAGCTGGCGATGTACACTTCTTGCATGCGTGCATCAAGGACTGCCGTTACTTGGGTCAAACCATGTACACGATGCGCCGCTTGAGCCAAAGCTTGCAAAGTTGATACTGGAACAACAGGTATATCATTGGCCCATGCCAAGGCTTGTGTTACCGCTGCATTAATACGAACACCACTAAATGAGCCAGGCCCACGACTAAATCCAATCGCAGTTAAATCAGCTAACTCAATAGCAGTTTGATTAAGCCCTTGCTCAATCATTGGGAGAATGGTTTGCGTCTGCGCTTTTGCCCGTAAATCGAGTTGAAAATAAAGCTCTTGAGTTTCATCTACAATCGAGACGGAACACTGCTCATTGGCAGTTTCCAATGCCAGTAATTTCATGCGCAACCTTAATTAAATTTAATCTTAAAAAACGTTGAATATGATACTCCACTCCATCGCAGTTCGCGAGATGTTCCACCACAGACTCAGCGCTTTCTGTATTTAATCTATAAAAAGCCTCGACAAACTTCGAGGCTTTTTTGCTTGCCATGTATAGCGTTCTAAAGTTCAGCGGCTTCTAGTTGAGTAAAATGTTTAAAATGAGCGGCATAGTGCATGGCACTCATTTTTAGACGTGCTTCCGCTTGTTCATCTAAAGTCTTAACAACTTTACCCGGTGACCCCATCACAACAGAGTTATCCGGAATCACCTTCCCTTCTGGAATTAAAGCATTTGCACCAATGATGCAATTTTTACCAATCACGGCATGATTTAGGACCACGGCATTGATTCCAATCAGACTATTATCACCTACGGTACATCCGTGTAGCATGGCTTGATGCCCAATCGTGACATAATCGCCAATGGTCATTTCAATGCCCGCATCGGTATGCAGCACCGCATTTTCTTGTACATTGGTAAAATCACCCAGTTTGATACGACTATTATCCCCTCGGATGACGGCTCCGAACCAGACACTCACTTCTCGGCCTAATTCAACTTGGCCAATGACCGTTGCATTTTCTGCAACCCAACCATCCCAAGGTTGATGCGTGGCTTTCGGGCTATATCCTTGAAATTTGTACAACATGATCAAACATCCTATTTTGACTTTCTAAATAAAGGTTTATGGCTCACGGCCCAAATGAAATGAAGGAGAATTTAATAAAAAAGGCCATTCTTTTTGATAATTCAGACCATATTGAAATAAGGAAATCAACATCCGTGCAGTCAAGCCCCATACGATTTCGTTTTCGATTCTTAAACTGGGAAAATAAAGCGATTGCTGGGCAAAACGAACTTCATATGGCGTTGGTGGCGTTTCTAAAAGCTGTCTTAATGATGCAAAAAAAATACGATCAATTTCAGTGGGTTGAGGTATCAAATTTACATCAGGCGGGATCAACCCTACGATCGGTTTAACCAACATCCCATTCCGAGCTTTTTGCATCGGTAAATCACCCAAAAGCTGTACATCAAATGGATTTAGAGCAGTTTCTTCTTGAGCTTCTCTTAAAGCCACCACGATATTACTGGTGTCTTGAGCATCACGTTTGCCACCGGGAAAGGACACTTCACCTGCATGATTATTCATATAGAGTGAGCGGCGGGTCAATAAAATACGTGGATTATCTTCTTGGGTAATCGCAATCAATACAGCAGCATGCGCGGGTTGAATACGCTTAGAAAAACGTAAACTTTGCTGCAATCGCTGAGTCAATAAACCCTCATCCATCCACATTACATCCTTATAATTATCTTATTTTCATCATAGCTGAATTTCGGCCAAGCTGGTTAGAAATGATGCCAAAGTTTTATTTTTAAGTTATTCTGACGGTTCACACAATCCATGACGATGAATATGAACTTTTGCTCAAACTGCGGACAAAAAACAAAAGAAGCGATCCCGCTTGGAGATCATCAGATACGCCGTATTTGTACCGCATGTGGGTTTATTCATTATGTGAATCCTAAAGTCATTTGTGGTGCTTTAGCCGTTTGGGACAATCAAGTTTTACTTTGCCGTCGTGCGATTGAGCCACGCTATGGGCTGTGGACATTACCCGCTGGCTATATGGAACTCTATGAGACGATGGAGCAGGGTGCAGCGCGTGAGACTCGCGAAGAAGCCGAAGCAGAAGTCAACATTGAGCAACTATATTGCATGTATAACATTCCCCGTATTGGGCAAATTTATGCCTTGTTCAAATCTGAACTAATCAATGGAGAATTTGGTGCGGGTGATGAAACCATTGAATCACGATTGTTTAGTGAAGAAGAAATTCCTTGGGATGATTTAGCCTTTCCAAGTGTGGAAAGAACGCTGCGGCATTATTTTGCTGACCGCAAAACAGGTCAGTTTGAAATGCATCTCGAAACCCTTGGTACGCGACTCGATCACACTGGTTAATTTGCTGCTCTCAATATTAAAAAAGCCCATCACTGATGGGCTTTTTTATTTTACTCATATTTGACGATTATTTTGCCTTGATGGTGTAACAAGGGGCCAACTCTAAAGAGATATCACCACCGCTTAACTTCGCCGTTTGAGCCGCAGCAGTATCATTTGGATTTTTTAAGCTATAAATATAACTAAAGCTGGCCAAACTATTCCCCCACTTCACCACTTTATTATCCGAATCCGTCAAAGCAACGCCAGATGGACGCGTGCCTGCATTGGCGTTAATCATATTGTGTAACTGCACTAAAGCACCGCCCACAACCATTGTGGTATCCGCAGATGTTTTCACACTTGAGTTCATTCCAATCAGCGCGCCATCAAGGGTATGGAAATATGGGTCAGCTAAAATCATACGAATCGAAATGGTATTTGGATTGATATTTCCTTCTGGTGTAAAAGTACGGGTTGTCGTTCCGATACGGTATTGCTGTACACCTTTGTCATCTTTCATTAATAGTGGGTCAAGCACATCTTTTCCGCTACAGCCTTCCGTCGCGTGTGTAGACAAGTCGACAATTTGACTATCTTGACGAGTAAATACATCATCTGGCACGCCAGATTTTATATTTGTGCGAATATCACCATTACGGTCAATCACCACACCCAATTTCACTGTTTTGATCGAGGTATCGGTAAATTTAAAGGTTAAATCTGCATATAACGGGAAGATATAATTTTGTCCAGCAGCAATATTTTCAACAGACTTAAAGACTTTTTTGTCTAAATACGACAGCGGATAGAGCTTGTATAAATCCATCGTGCCTTTAAATTGCACTTGGTTAATGTTTTGCTCCCATAGGCCTAATTTTTTCTTATCATCGGCCGTCAGAACATAATCATCTTTTTTAGCCATTAACGTTTTATATAAACTTCCACCCGTACCGACCACCATTTTGTCGGCAAGTAGCGTCCCTTGTTTAATAATCAGCGGGCCAGAGTTGGCTTCTTCTGCATCAAAACGGAAACCCAGAATGCCAGGTTTATCAATTTGCTTGGTAAGCGGATCAATCCAATTGTCCTGTGGCGTTGCTGTTAAACGTGTTGGTCGTACCTGCGTCAAGAGCAAGACATTCACACCACCAATGGTACTCAACTGTTGATCTACTTTGCCCTTCCACTGTAAACCACTACCAAAGGTCATACCTTGGCGGTCCGTCATTAACATGAAATGACCAAATAAATTGACTTTTGAACTATCGGTCGGCAAACATTCATTTTTATCACAGCCCACCAGTCCATTTGAACCACTGGCATTGGTAATCACGCCATCAGTTGAAAATAACGCAAACTCAGGCTGATATACCGCAGCCGTTGAGATATTCATGAGTTTTGAAACTAAGGTAAATGCATTTTCATTGCTGACTTCGGACAGGTCTAGCCAAGGTGTAAACAGGTCATTAAATTCCGTATCTGAACTGATACTGAAATCTGCTGTCGCGACATTTCGAGTGATTTGATCAATCAAAACTTTATCTGCATTGTTGATATAAACCGCTTGGATGTCTGTAGCTGTAACTGCACTATTATTTTTCAATGCCAAGGCTTGAATGATTTTGGCTAAACGCATGGCCACTTTAACCGTTGCGTCGCTATTTGAAATCGTTGCAGCAGGTTTACCCGCGATGCCGGCAGCCAAATCCAATAAGGTCAAACGTGGGGGTGTCGTGCCACTGGCTACATTTGAAATTTGCTTCAAATCCACTTTACCCAAATCAATTCGACGTGATTTTTCACCTTGGACAAAGAAAGTCACCGTATCGCCAATTTTGCAGGCACCTGTCGAAACTCCTTCTTTTAGATCAAATAAAGTAATGTAGGTATTTTTAACGTCGCTCGAACAATTAAAATTCAGACCTTCAATTGGATAATCTAAAACGAACTCAACACAGCCTTCAGTATTACTTTTACAAGTACCATTGGTCGTACTGGTATCATAAATTTCAGGATTCACATTTGCACTTTCACCGCCACAGCCACTGAGCGCTGCAACCAATGCCGTTAAAGCAAACGGTAATAAAATTTTATTTTTCATCCTAATTCTCTTTCTTATGTCCTTAACGGATTGCTGTTAATTTAAGTTGGCCTTGATTGGTTAATACGCGGCCATCGACGTCAATTGCTGTTGCTAAAGGCGTTAAGAATAAATACTGGCTACCTTTAGGCACTTGAATCACGCCTTCTATTTTTTCATGGTAAAGATGATCCGCTTCATCTTGGTTATTTTTGAATCCACCTGCGCCTTCCATGACACATCCATTTTTGTCTAAAAATACCGCAAATGGCCAATAAAATGTAGGATTTTGTACTTTGGATGCAAATGAATGTATACGAATATTTTGTAATGGTGATTTTAGTTTTACGACTTCATAGTCAAATTCGTCCGACAACGGTGCTCGAGGCCATAAATTAATATCTTGAGCTAAGTCGAGCTCTTTGGCTTTCTTCATTTTTTTATTCGAAAAACATTGCTGACCTAAACCTTGAATGGTGTCAGCTTGTGAGACCCGATAATACGATGTGGCTAAAGTGATTGGGCCTGTATCTTCGGGTTGATTGCGTTTAAATAAATTATCAATGACGGAGCGACTGACACCTTTTTCACGTTCAATCGTTTGCATCCGCGTTTGCCCCATCTTGCTGTCAATAACGCCTTCGGGCATGGTGTAAAAGCGCTTTTTGCCTTCTAAGTTAAACTCTTTATCTTCCAGATATTCATTATTGACATACTTTTCACCGGCCATGGTCGAAAAACCTTGCTCTTGTTTTACCTGAGTCGATTGTTTTGAAGAATTATTTTCTAAGTTTTCACCTGAAGATTGTACGGCTTTATCAGTGCTAACAACTTTCTCAGCAAGGATCTTTTTTTCGACGATAGGTTTATCTTTTTCAGCCTGAACTTTGGCCTGATACGGAGCACTAGGTTGGGTTAGCTCTGATTGCTGTAACTTTTCGGTCCATGTGGTTGAAGGTACAACTTTTGTTGAAGTACCTGACTCTTGTACTGATTTTTCAGATTTGGGAACGTTATCACCTGAGACCTCTTTAATTTTATCGACTGTGACAGCTTTATTATCATCCCGTTTTTCCGGCTCACGTGTACTTAAACTCTGAAACTTCACCGGTTCAGCAGCCTGTGCTGTTGGACTCGTTTGACGCGTCATCGGTGTCTTGGTTTGAGACGGACTAATGCTTACAGATGGTTGAGTAACGTGTTGCTGTACAGATGGTGAATCAATCATTTTAGCTATAGAACTTTCTTTGGGTTTCTTTACAGCTTTTTCTTGTATTTGTACCACCATTGGGCGCCCATCCGGCCCAATAATGGTATGAAACGCCCCGGCATAGGCATACGACACTTGCACCACAGACAGTACAAGTAACGCGTTTATGAATAAAATCCTTTTCATTCTGTCTGCTTATCCTACCAACGAGTTCTGTAATTTAATCCTAGGATGGTGATTTTCGTATCGGTTTTTACATTCAGTCCAGCATATGGGTTTAAAAGTAAGTTATTCACACCGGTTAAGTTTGCAAGACTACTAGTATTCGCTGGAATGTTATCTTTACTGCGTAAAAAGCCTATTGATAAATCTAAATCCGTATCTGCATCAAAACGATATCCAATCCCCATACCAAAGAGCTGCGCACCATTAATTGGGACCATGGTATTTCGCTTACCATCAGGAATAGACGTACTCCGTGGTTCATAGCCTGCACGTAATTTCAAACGATCTGTTGCAGAATATTCAATACCAATACCCC
Source organism: Acinetobacter sp. YH12063 (assembly GCF_013419715.1). NCBI lineage: Bacteria > Pseudomonadati > Pseudomonadota > Gammaproteobacteria > Moraxellales > Moraxellaceae > Acinetobacter > Acinetobacter sp. YH12063. The sequence goes on from NZ_VOZO01000002.1 coordinate 366,644, forward strand.
AGTTCCAAGGCGATGTAAATTTCAAAGGTAAGGCCAAAGAATTATCGGTCACATTTTCAGATAATAATTTTGCAATTTTCAGCGCTGAAATTTGACGGTCGAATTCAAAACGGAATTTGTCCCAAGCACGATAATCCGTCCAGCCCACATCAAAATTGATTTGTAAATCAGGCATGACCTTATATTTGATCCCGGCCTGTACATGCTGTGGATATTCAAAATCCATCGAAACTAAACCCGACTCCGAGTTTGGCACGGCATTTGGGAAACCTAAAATTGCAGCTAAAATTTGACCTGTTGGTGATGACATTAATCCCTTAATCATCTCCTGAGGCGCTTTTGCATTATGAATGCGATAACGGCCTTTCATGCGCATTTTCGCAGCGCTTTGGTACACCATACCAAAACTAAAATCTTCGCGTGGCTCCCACAAAACCCCTAAGTTATAACTTGGGCTCAGCGACTGCTCTAAAGCCAATTCCATCTGACCAAATTTGCCAAATGGATTCATCCCTTCTTCGGTATTACACATCCCCAATAGCAAGATGTCGGTAATAATGTCCGAATTTTCCTTAAATGGCGTACAGACGACTTCATCAATCATCCTTAACATGCCGATCAACTCATTGGGAAATCGCAGGTCAGATTTCAATCCAATGGCTTGATAGGACATCCCTACACCACCACCAATCGATAACTCATCACTAACTTGATAACCCACAGTTGGCGATAGATAAGTAATACGCTCTAGAGCAACTTGTTGCCCCATGAAATTACCTGGGTTGCCATTTTCAGCACCAAAACCCGCAATCAAAGGCGCATAAACAGCTGATGCGAATGTTGCTTTAGAACCCGGTGGATTGTAGGCAATCCCCATCGTTGGCGCGGCAATGGGTTGTCCAGCACCAAAATCCACCATCTTTTTTAAGACAGGTACATATAAGGATGCATATTCAACATCACCAGAAACCTTATCTTTAAAGTCCGTACAAATATCAGCCGTCACTTCAGGACCATCATTACAGACTAATGGATCATCTGAATAACCAAAAACGTTATAACCCGCAGGAACGGTAAATTCACGTTGAATATCAAAGTTTGCAATGATGCCCTGCATATCTGTTTGCAAACCTTCAATCTTAGTTAATGCTGCAGGGTTAAAATGTACTGCACTAATTCCTGGAGGATCCGCAGTTACTGCATTACCTAATGCAAGTGACCGTACATCAACTGAAAGGTTGGTACCCAATTGTGCAAAAGCAGCACTAGAACAGCCCGTTAAAACGATCGCACTAACAAGTGGGCTGAGTCGAATTTTACGCATACGACAGCCCTCTTAACGAAGTTTTTTTCCAAAACCTAGAATATCCAACGGGAAAGACAACCCTAATGACACATCTGGTGCATCTTCAGTTAAACCTAACCCCACCGTACCATTCACAATGGTCTCTGGAGATACACGTACACCTAAAGAAATCGCGAGAGTTGAGCTGGTTTGGTCTGCAGGTGAATAGGATTCGCCACTGCTATAGGTAAATTCAGCGCCGGTATTGAAACTTTGTTGATATGACATGGTAAGGGAAACATCGTAGTTAAACGAGTATGCAAAACCGAATGCAAAACCGCCACTAATCCCCGGTTCAAACTCTTCAATGACTCGCGAACCACGACGTTGGTTTAAGTCAGTTTCTTTGAAGCCATAGTTTGCCGAGACGGATGCAAACAACACAACGGGATCAATATATTTACGTGTGCTGGCACCGATACCTGCAGAATAGTAACCTTTACCTGTTGCTAGATCATTTACAGCATTAATTTCGTATGGACTATCACCAGTTTTCGTGGACAAATTACCAAATAAAATAAGAGGCAAACGACCTTGCTTCAATGGGAAGGGTTCCCAACGTGCGCCTAAAGAAATATCCCCTAAACCAGCAGTTGAAGTATCTTTTAATAAATCAGTTTTTGCTACTAAAGGCACAGTTGCAGAGAATGTCAAATTGTCCATTACACCGTATTGCACGGTAAATGTATTGGTCATTGAGTGTGTGGCATTCTCTTGTACACGGAGTTGATAAAGTTGGCCTTGTGCCATTTCCATATCAAGTTGAGTATCACGGTAATAGGTATAATCGATATCGTAAAAAGATGATATTTCACCTTTTTTAATCAATGAATACTGACGTTCATTCGAGCTAAATACTTCCTGTAAATTCGCTTCTTGGCTCGCATCACCCTCTTGCTGTTGAAGTGCTGTCGATGCCTTTTCAGTGGCAGTAGCACTTTCGACTTGTGGTGCCTCAGATTGTACTGGCTCTTCAACAGATTCATACTGTCCAATTTCAGGCTCGGCAGCAGCTTCTTGTGCAGTATCAGCTTGGGTTGCCGTAACAGGAGATGCCGACTCTTCAACAACTGTCTCTTGCTCAACCGGATCATACTCTCCTAGACTTGGCTCTTCAGCTGCATATGCAACCCCCATCACCACTTGAATACTCATGGCTAGTAGTGTTTTGTTCATCCATTTACGATTCATGTTCCTTCCCACCGTTTTTATTTTTTTAATCTTGACGCTTTGTTATACGCATTCATCTAATTATTTACTCTTATAGTAAAGCCTTAGAAAGTTGTAATTCGATTTACCATAAGACTCCGACTCTTCATTCATATTTTTATCAAGTCGTATCGTAGATGCCTTGTCTGCAATTTTTTCCATGTAAAACTGCGGATACTGAATATCAACCAATGCATAACGGTTCACGGTTGCATCTTCAACATGTCGCAAGTCTGAATCTTGCAAAGCCAATAAATTTTTACGTTGCTCAGGCGCAACATTGATTAAGAATAATGTGTTGTTTTCCCATATTTCTTGGAATCGAACTTCATCGAAACTGATATTGCCTAGTGCTGGATCTGCAACATAAACACGCCCATCTTTATAGGCTTTAAAAACCACAAAATGTTTAAAACCAGCATATGAAATGGGAACAATTGCAGGCTGACCTTGCTTAACTAGATCTGAAAACTCCCCTTTGTAGCCCCCACTTTCTAGCCCGACAGCAGCGACAAAACGTTTCATGTCTAATAAGGAGAAACTTCGACGTTCGATAATTTTTTCAGTTTCACCAAATTTCAGCAAACCATTCATGGTCTGTTGCTCAGTCAGCTGTGTACCTACATAACCATTTAATAAAGTCGTTAAAGCTGCTGAACCACAGCTATAGTCATAGGCTTGCCGAACAATGCCTCGAAATTGATCCTCAATGGCAGGTTTAATTTTTACAGTTTCACGGTGCATCCGAGTAAAGGAATCATTTCGTGAATCCAATGTTTCGGTATAGTGAACTGTTCCGACTGGCTTTTCTTTTAATTCGAAGGACTCTTTGGCAAAGTAATACATCAATGCCGAGCCCACAGCTATCTCTAACATAAGTTCTAACTTTTAGTTATCGGCAATGATGTGCCTTTTTTCATTATTTTTTAGAGCTAATGCTCTACATCCATGTATTATGCAAGATACCTTTTTTTTTATAAAAAAACAGCATTTTTTTATGCTTTGTTGGGTCATTCCGCACTTTTTTGTAAAAAAAAGCGCGTGATCAACACGCGCCTTATTTTTATTCTAAATTACTTACTAGAAATCGTAATCACAGAACCTGGATTATAAACACCTAAACTAGGGCTATAATATGTTTGCAAGCCTTGAACTTCGATATCACCAATTGAACCAGCAGTACGACTACCTAAATGAACACCTTTCACATAGTTATCAATTGGACCAGAGTTGCTCACCATTTGAATATATCCTTTTGATGCTCCTTCTGCACCATAAACACTAATATCTTGGTTAATGGTTAAGTCTGTTTTACCCGCATCAGCAACTTTTATGCTTTCAATAAAGATTTCACCAGCAGCACGTGTAGCGTTTTTAGTTGATGCATCCAGAATACCTAGATTTTGAATCTCTAAACCACCAATCATAGTTGTATTCAATTTGATCATTGCACCCTGTGGAGCTGCACCAAGTTGAATATTTGCAGCCATCTGACCTGTTTTCAAAGTTAAGCCAGAAAGAATTGCATTGTAGTTGCTATCATCACCACCACGGCGAATACCTGTAGTACCAGCTGTACCTGATGCAGTCACACCAATTTCACCAATTTTAATATCTAAACCAGAAACCTGCGCTGCAATATTAACAAACGCTCCACCTTTTGCAGAATTACCAGCATCTGAGTCAATACGTAAATCAGCCAAATTATGACTTGCTAACAAAGCTTGTGAATTCGCAGTAATTACAAGACCATGCTTTTCATTAGCATCACCGGCTATCCCGTTCCCCTTAATTAAAAGCGCACCTGCATTACCTGTACCACCAACAATATTTGTTGAAGAAACTTCTGCATTTGCAGCAAAACCTGTTGGCGTAGGAGGAGTTGTAGTTGTATCAAAAGTAACTTTTGTACCTGTCACAACGTTTTTTGCATCAGTTGCTAAACCGTCATTATCGTGAATGTAAAGTTTCTCGATTGCAACTTTTGAAATACCAATCCCGATGTTAATACCATCTTGACCAGTGGTTGAACTAAGTGCAGCATCGTCCATTGCTTGCATAGCCATAGCATTCGCACTAAATGCGATTGAAGAAACTAGAGCTAATTTAGTGAAATTTTTCATACGGTACTCTCCCAAGAGTATTTATTTTTTTTGATTTTCAACCACTCGATTTATTCAGCTGTAATATTATTTTGTGACAACTGTTAAATCTTTCCTTGAGTTGTTTGCTCGCTCGATTAAATTATATCCAAGCTGAAATTTGTTCAACTGTCGTTGGTCGCAATCTAATTCTTACCGATAAACGGTATTTGCAAGCCAAATGAATTAGGAATGGTATAAAATCCATTTTAGTCTTTAAATTTAATTTCTCTGTTGATGCAAAAACCGATTTCTTTTAAAAAATTTATTCTCAAACAAAATGTTAGTGCTCAAAATATTTTGCAAGCGCTTGCACCCTTGTCACATGTGATTTTTTTAGAAGATCAAAACCAACTTGTTATTTGCTTTTTAGCAAATCAATATCAGCAATTTAAGAATGATGAACTTAAAACTTATGTCCGTACCAATTTAGATCAATATGAGGAATGTGATACTCAGCCCTTGCAAGATATCGCCTTCCAAGATTTATGTTCAAAATTAGGCAGCGGGTTTTCTGGGGGCTGGGCTGGTTTTATTAGCTATGATTATGCAGCGCAGCAACAGATTTCCCTGCATGCCAAAGCGCAACCTCGCTTGTTTTTAGGACAATTTTCCAGTTTTTTAAAATTAGAAGATGATGGTTGGTATTTTTATAGTTCTGATCATTCTGCAGCTAAGATTTACGACTACATTGTTCAGTTCATTCAAACCGAGATCACTCAGAATCAATTTAAATTAACGCAAAAATGTACTGCAAGATGGTCCAAGTCAGACTACACAAAAGCCTTTGATCAAGTTCAGGAATATATTAAAGCGGGCGATTGCTATCAAATTAATTTAACCCAAGAATTTACAGCTCAAGCTAAAGGTTCACTCTTAGATACTGCTCAAGAATTTTGGTCACTGACTGATGCACCATATTCAGGCTACTTACGTATTGATGATTTTGAAATTTTAAGTTGTTCGCCTGAACTTTTTATAGATTTTAAACCTGAACGCAAGATTATTACTAAGCCAATCAAGGGCACGATGCCTCGCTATGAAGATCCAGTGTTAGATGCGCAGTCAAAACAACGGTTAAAATCATCTGAAAAAGACATGGCTGAGAATGTCATGATTGTCGACTTACTGCGTAATGATTTGAGTGTTTATGCAGAAATAGGTTCTGTAAAAACACCTAAACTTTTTGATATTGAAAGTTTTAATCAAGTGCATCACATGGTCAGTGAAGTTGAGGCCGTGCTGAAAACAGATGTACACCCTTTTGAGGTTCTGATGTCTGCCCTGCCAGGCGGTTCGATTACCGGCGCGCCTAAAATTCGCGCGATGCAAATTATTGATGAACTTGAAGGCTCCCCGCGCGGCGCCTATTGCGGCTCGATGGGTTATTTTAATCACGATGGTACAGGCTCTTGGAATATTTTAATCCGCTCTATTCAAAAATACCAAGATCAGGTTTCGCTGTGGGCGGGCGGCGGAATCACCATCGCATCAGATTGCGATGCTGAATATCAAGAATGCTTTGATAAAGTCGAAGCCATGCTGGATTTGTTAAACACGTGGTATACGAAAGATTAAACAAAAAAAGCGATTCAATTGAATCGCTTTTTTATAACCCTCCCCTTGCGAAGCAGTGCTTCTCACCTTTTCGAAAGGAAGATTAGGGTAGATTTAAATTTATAGTAGCTTGCAGCAATCAAGCCAAAATATCGTTTTTAAGCGTATCCACAAGGCGCTGATTTTGTTCATCTGTACCAATGGTGATACGTAGGAATTGATTAATCCGCGGCTTATTGAAGTAACGCACAATAATCCCGCGTTCGCGTAATTCAGCAGCCAACTCACCTGCATCTTTATTTGGCAATGAGGCAAAAATAAAGTTTGCCGCAGACGGCAATACCTTAAAGCCCAGCTCAGACAGCTGACCTACAAGTTTTTCACGGCTCGCAATCACCTTGGCATTTTGCGCTTCAAAATACGCTTGATCCTCAAATGACGCCACGGCTGCTGCAATCGCAAAACGGTCCATCGGATAAGAGTTAAAGCTGTTTTTTACCGCTTCAAGCGCTGCGATTAAATGCGGCTGCGCGATCGCGAAACCAACGCGCAAACCGGCAAGTGAACGCGACTTAGACGTCGTTTGACAAACAACAAGGTTTTCATATTTGGCAACCAAAGCTACAGCAGATTCCGCACCGAAATCGACATACGCTTCATCAATCACAACCACTGAATTTGGATTAGCTTGCAGGACTTCCTCAATTGCAGACAAACCTAAAGCAATGCTGGTTGGTGCATTCGGATTGGTAATGATGATGCCGCCATTCGGCTGTTTATAGTCATCCACCACAATTTCAAAGGCATCATTGAGCGGTAAAATTTTAGTATTGGCCGCAATGCCAAAAAATTGGCTATAAACCGGATAAAAACTGTAGGTAATATCTGGATACAAAACCGGCAGCTCTTGCACAAAAAAGGCTTTAAAAATGTGCGCCAGCACTTCGTCCGAGCCATTGCCGACAAAGACCTGCTCAACAGGTACATGCTGCTGTTTTGCAATCGCTTGCTTTAACTCAGACGCATCTGGATCTGGATATAAACGTAAAACATCAGCAGAATTTGCCAACACTTTTTGTACTGCTTCCACCACTTTTGGCGATGGCGGATACGGATTTTCATTGGTATTGAGTTTTAAAATATTTTGGATTTTAGGCTGCTCACCCGGTGTGTACGGTTCTAATTCACGTACATCAGGGCTCCAAAAACGCATTTGTTCAGAGGTAATATTTGGCATTTTATTTTGCTCTTTTTCACCCTCTCCTAACCTCTCTTGCACTTCGCTTTAAAGGAATCCTTAAAGCTAGTTCAGGGAGAGGAATACTCATTTTATGAGATTTCCCCTCTCCTTTCAGGAGAGGGTTAGGGAGAGGTTTATAGTTTTGGAAAACTAAGTTTTTCACCTAGTCTATATTTAATTACTGATAACGATAGCGTGCTGAACGCGCATGTGCATCTAAATTTTCCTGCTGCGCTAATGTATCAGCCGTTTTCGCTAAAGTTTTCACGCCAGCTTCAGAACACATGATTAAACTTGAGCGCTTTTGGAAATCATATACACCAAGCGGTGATGAGAAACGCGCTGTGCCAGAAGTAGGCAACACGTGGTTTGGACCTGCACAATAATCACCAATCGCTTCTGGTGTATAACGTCCCATGAAGATTGCGCCGGCATGGCGGATATCTTCAGCCATTTCCTGTGCTTGATCCAAGCACAGCATCAAATGCTCAGGCGCAACTTGGTTAATCAATTCAGCACCTTCAGCACGGTCTTTGACTAAAACTAATGCACCGCGGTTTTCAATAGAAGTGCGCGCGATATCTGCTTTAGGCAAAGCTTCTAAATGCTTTTCAATCCATTGTTCTACTTGATCTAAAAGATCCGCATCAGGCGTAATGAATACCGCTTGAGCCACAGTGTCATGTTCCGCTTGTGACAATAAATCCATTGCCAGCCATTCAGCATTGTTTTGACCTTCTGCATAGACCAAAATTTCGGATGGCCCTGCAATCATATCAATGCCAACTTGACCAAATACTGCACGTTTTGCTGCAGCAACGAAACGGTTGCCCGGGCCTGTGATTTTATCCACAGATGGAATTGTTTCTGTGCCGTAAGCCAATGCTGCAACCGCTTGCGCGCCGCCAATGGTAAATACACGGTGTACGCCAGCCAAATAAGCTGCCGCCAAAACCAATGGATTTAAATCGCCATTCGGCGCAGGCACCACCATAATAATTTCAGGCACACCAGCAACATGCGCAGGTACAGCATTCATCAATACAGAAGACGGATAAGAAGCTAAACCGCCCGGCACATAAATACCCACACGGTCCAGCGGTGTGACTTTTTGACCAAGCGTATTTCCTAAAGCATCAACATAGGTCCAGCCGTCTTGCTTTTGCGCTTGGTGAAATTCACGAACACGGTTCGCAGCAAGTTCTAAGGCTTCACGCACTTCTGAACTTAACCCCTCAAATGCAGCTTTCAACTGTTCTTGTGTCAGCTCTAATTCTGAGAATTGATGCGCTGGATGTCGATCGAACTGCTGTGTCAATTTAAGAACATGAGCATCACCATGCTGACGAACATCAGCAATGATTTGGTCAACGGTTTTTAAAAGTTCTGGATCATTCACAGTTTCAAAAGCCAACAAGTCAGCAAAAGCTTGCTTGAAGTTTTGATATTGAGTCGATAAACGTCGCATCAATTTACCCACAAGGTAATCTATTGGAAAAGATTAGTTTACCTGTTTTACAGCAGCTTGTGGACATCTATCGCATGTGTTCATGTGGAGTTTTATTGAAAATAACTTTCGTTAAAATTGATGAAAATACAGTTTTAACATTATTTTTCAGTTTTCATAAAAAAACCGCCCAAATTTGAGCGGTTTGATCAGCATAGCTAGAAACTTAACAACTTATGCTTTTTTTTGCTTGCTCGCGTTCTTCCACGGCTTTTTCTAGCTGTGCAAGAATTGGATTCAACAAAGTTTGTTTACGTTTAAAGCTTGCTTTGTTCACGATTAAACGTGAAGACACTTTACAGATTTCTTCCAAAGGCTCTAAACCATTGGCACGTAAAGTATTCCCGGTATCCACAACATCGACAATGTAATCGCCTAAACCAACCAATGGTGCAAGTTCCATAGAACCATAAAGTTTGATCACATCCACTTGCTCGCCCAAGCTTGCATAATATTGACGGGTCAAATTGACATACTTGGTTGCAATCTTTAAACGACCGTTCGGACGAACCATGCCAACTTTACCTGCGGTCATTAACTTACAGTTGGCAATTTTTAAGTCCAATGGTTCATACACATTTTGTGCACCATGTTCCATCAGCACATCTTTACCTGCCACCCCAATATCTGCAGCACCATTTTCAACATAAGTTGGTACATCAGAAGCACGTAAAATTAAAATACGTACGTGCTTATGGGTCGTTGGAAAAATTAACTTACGAGATTTATCCGGATCTTCCAATAAGTTAATGCCAGCTGTTTCCAACAATGGCAAAGTTTCTTTTAAGATACGTCCCTTACTTAATGCTAAAGTTAAACCATGATCAAAATTGCCCATTACGTCAAAATTGGGATCATCGTTTCTCATATCGCTCATTAACTTACTCGCTTAATTTGGGCACCTAAACCTTGTAACTTCGCTTCAACATCTTCATAACCACGGTCAATATGATAGATACGGTCAATCAACGTTTCCCCATCAGCGGCAAGTGCTGCTAAAACCAATGAGAAAGAAGCTCGTAAATCAGTTGCCATCACGGGTGCAGCAGATAATTTCTCTACACCTGTAACAACAGCATCATTACCTTCAACCTGAATATTGGCACCCATACGTGCTAATTCAGGTACATGCATGAAACGGTTTTCGAAAATCGTTTCAGAAATTGTGGCAAAACCACGACCAATTGCATTCACAGCCATCAGCTGTGCTTGCATATCGGTTGGAAATTCTGGATGTGGTAAAGTCTGGAAACTAACTGCTTTCGGGCGTTTACCCATCATATCCAGTTCAATCCAATCTTCACCGCGCGTAACTTCCGCGCCCATTTCTTCAAATTTATCTAGCACAGACTCCAACAAGTTTGGATCAGTATGTGTGGTTTTGATTTTACCGCCAGTGATCGCTGCTGCAGCGAGATAAGAACCTGTCTCAATACGATCAGCAACAACGGCATATTCACAGCCATGTAGGCTTTCAACACCTGTAACAACCAAAGTATCTGTGTCCAAACCTTCGATTTTTGCACCCATCTTGATCAACATATTAGCAAGATCGGTAATTTCAGGTTCACGAGCCGCGTTACGAATGGTCGTTACACCGTCTGCAAGAACCGCAGCAGTTAGAATATTTTCAGTACCACCAACTGTGACCATATCAAAGACAACTTCGCCACCTTTTAGACGACCATCCACTTTGGCATGCACATAACCTGCTTCAACTTCGATCTCAGCACCAAGTGCTTCTAAAGCTTTTAAATGTTGATCTACAGGGCGTGAACCAATTGCACATCCACCCGGCAAAGACACTTTTGCACTACCATAGCGCGCCAATAACGGGCCAAGCACCAAAATAGATGCACGCATGGTTTTCACGAGTTCATATGGTGCAAATTGATTATCTAAGCTAGAAGTATCAGCCTTAACCGTATCACCTTCATAACTGATTTGAACACCTAAACCTGCGATCAATTTCACTAAGGTGTTCACATCTTTTAGATTTGGTACATTAGTTAATGTAATAGGTGTATCCGCAAGGATAGTTGCAGCGAGTAATGGCAATGCAGCATTTTTCGCACCAGAAATACGAACTTCACCTTCGAGCTTAGTACCGCCCTGAATCAGAAATTTATCCATTAATTATTAAGCTCCGAATAAGCTTGCTTTGCGCCATTCTTCTTTGGTCATTGCACGAATTGTTACTGCATGTACTTCACCGCTGGCAATGTAGGAGTTCAAAGGTGCATAAACAGATTGTTGACGAGCAACAGGACGTTTCCCTTCAAATTGATCATCGACGATGCGTAAATCATATTTGCCGTCTTGCCCACTAACTGCAACCTCAGCTTCTGGAAAAGCAGCTTTTAAAATTTCAGTGAGCTGTTCACTATTCATCACAAGACCCCATATAGGACTAACGGTGTAAAACCCGTCATTTTACTATAAATCTAAAAAATAATTCATTAGTCACATACATTATATATATAAAAAAAGAGGTTATAAAAAACCTCTTTTTGTACAATTTACAATCTAAACCGTTAAAGGCATATAAATGAGCTGCATTTTTCGATGTTTATGTAATTGTTTTTTTAATTTTTCAGACAATTTTTTGATCGAGGTATACATATCATCAGCGCACGCTTGCGCAAAAAGTTCTGTCCCAGGTAATCGTATAATCGCTTCCGCAATATGATTATCACTACCTTTTTTTGAACGTTTATCAACCTGATGATCTTTAGTCAGTTTGACTTGCATACTATTGACCTGATCTAAATGTTTGGTCATTTCCGCAAATTTAAGACGAATATTTTCTTCTATTGCTGGCGTAATTGTTAAATGATGGCCACGAATTGTAATCTGCATAATTCTATCCCTCACCTTCTTTCAGGACTGGAAAAGTTCAAGCCGAATCATCCAACTCAATATGCGAAGCATACATTTACACAATCAGATCATTTCGGCCATTCCTTATAAAAAAAGAGATTCATTATTTCGTCATAATGAACCTCTAGAATAGTCAGATTTTCAAATTTAGATCAACACTTTTCGCTCTGAAGATGATGGAATATGTAACGATTCACGATACTTCGCAACCGTACGACGAGCAACATCAATACCTTCTGCATTAAGCAAAACTGCAATTGCATTATCAGACAAAGGCTTACGTGTATTTTCTTCTGCAATCAACTTTTTAATTTTTGCACGAATTGCCGTCGAAGACGCTTCCCCACCAGACGATGTTCCAACATGACTTGAGAAGAAATATTTCAACTCAAATAATCCACGTGGTGTGAGCATATATTTATTTGTGGTTACACGGGAAACTGTGGATTCATGGAGTTCAACTTCTTCCGCAATATCTCGCAGGACCAAAGGCTTCATTGCCTCAGGCCCTTGTTCAAAGAACGCTCGTTGATGCTCCACAATACAGGTTGCCACTTTTAATAAAGTTTTATGTCGTTCATCAATGCTTTTAATGAAATTCTTAGCTTCAAGCATTTGATTACGTAAATATTGATTATCGTCACTTTGATCTGCACGCTTGATCATATTGGCATAGAAAGAATTCACTCGTAGCTTTGGCATTACATCAGGATTTAACTGTACCAACCAATGTTCATTCTTTTTTAGCACCACTACATCTGGAATTTGATAGTCTGAATCTTTATCTTCAAACTCTTGCCCTGGATGTGCTTTTAATGTTTTTAACAAAGAAATGGCTAGTTTAAGCTGTTCCGTATTTAAACCGGTTTGCTTAATCAACTTGGGTAATTCATTACTAATCAGCAATTCATAATTTTTCAATAATAAAATAGCTTCATATCGATATTCGATATGCTCAGGAAGATTTTCAACTTGTACCATTAAACATTCAGCGAGATTACGTGAACCTACCCCTAAAGGATCTAGACGCTGAATATGCTTTAAAACCACCAAAACTTCGTCATCTTCGACTTCTTCTTCATAATCCATAGAATCTAAAAGATGCTGAACAGATTGGGTAATTTCATTTAAGTCACAATCTAAAAAACCTTTGTTATCTAAAGCATCGATAATACAGTGTGCAATTAGTTTATCGATCACAGAAAAGTGTAAAAGATTAACTTGCTCAAGCATATGTGCTTGTAAACTTTGATGCCCCTGCCGATTATCTTCGCGCTCTTCAAATTCAGCAGCACCTAAACTTGTAGGTTGATGCGTATAAACATCATCCCACTCCGTATCTACCGGTAACTCATCAGGCAAATGATCGGCATTTAATTCATTGGTTAAGTCTTTATTTTCCCTTTCTTGTTCTTGTAAGCTATTTAAACTTTCAACGGTATTTTGTTCTTCAACTTTCTCTAATAGAGGATTACTGTCGAGTTGGATTTGAATTTCTTGTTCCAATTCCAAACTTGAAAGCTGTAATAAACGAATGGCTTGTTGTAATTGAGGTGTTAATGATAAGGAATTGGCAACCTTTAACCCCATCGCTAATTTCATTAATAACTCCCCCTATAATTAACCGTACTTTATAAGCAATTTTTATGCCGTTTTATTTTTTATAGCATAATTTTAAAGAGAACGCCCGATTTTTTGTCTTTTTTAGACTCATTATTCAGCTAATTTATTCTTTTATTAGGAACGATTCATCTTATAAATGAATTATTTAATTAGATTTATTATTAATTTTAATCTAATTCCCTATCCATTTATCTTTCCCTATTTCTTCACGCATAAAAAAACACCCCCTGCACTAGTCAGGGGGTGTTTTCGAATAATGAGCTGGCGATGACTTACTCTCACATGGGTAACCCCACACTACCATCAGCGCTAAGAGGTTTCACTTCTGAGTTCGGGAAGGGATCAGGTGGTTCACTCTTGCTATTGTCGCCAGC
>NZ_VOZO01000031.1:0-7788 GCF_013419715.1 Acinetobacter sp. YH12063
TATTCCGTAATTTTACCGTCTTTTAACTCCCATATCTTGTCTACAACCATATCAAGAAAATATCGGTCATGACTGATAACAAGTAATGCTCCATCAAATGCTTTAAGTTGACCAATAAGTAGATCTATTCCATTGAGATCAAGGTGGCTGGTTGGTTCATCCGCTAGAATGCCATGTACTTGTTGGGAAAATGCGGCAGCAATTTTTGCACGAGTTTCCTCTCCGCCACTCATTGTGTCGTTTTGTACATTGGAAACACCAAGGCGAGATAACATTGCCCGGTCTTCGACCGTTTCTATTTCGATTCCGCCCAGTTGGCTGATATGTGCAAAATCACCAAAACGCTGTAATGTCGCTTCGGCTAAAACAATTTCGCCATTAAGTACTTTGAGTAAACTACTCTTTCCTGCTCCGTTATCACCCACAAGACCAATACGGTCATAAGAGTGAATTTCCAATTCATCAATATCCAAAACATCACGCCCAGCATAATCCAAGCGTATGTTTCTCGCTTTAATAATTAAACTCATTTTTATTTACTCCTGTTTAGCTCTTGAAATTTTTTATGCAGCAAACAGGATTTAGGTGAAAACAAAAGCTAGCATCACAGTGTCCTCCCAAAAAAAAAGCTATTCATCCACAGGGTGGACAAATAGCTAGTCAATTAAGTTATAACTGGAAACTATGCACTAAAAGCATACTTATAAATTAAGCATACTTTTACTTTATATATCCGCATATATTCTTAAAGACACAACAAAAGCCCACCATTATAAAATAGTGTCACTATGCAAATAGTTGTGTCTTAACGAATGCGGATAGAATGCATAAACTTACCTAAAAAATAAAATTCAGTTTTATGATAACTTTACTGTTAAAAGAAGTCTAGACAACCTTGTTTTATGCTTGGATATAAGGCTTATTTTAAAATAATAGTAGTGAAGATTTTCTAAAATTAACATAATACACCTTATACGAAATGCTTGATATTTCTCTTTAAATATCATTATATTAACGTAAGCCGTTCTGGAGTATAGGGCACCAGAACGGCTTTTTATTGATTATTCATGTTCCACGATCACTAATTGAGCGATGTTCCACGGTTTTATTCAGTTTTAATAAACATCATCCGGTTTTTTGAGGAGTCATTATTTCAAGTGCTTGCACTGAAATTGGCTCTTCAAAAAACTGGAGTCTTGGCTAACCATATGGAAGGAAAAAGCGGCTTAGGAAGCCTCTCTTCTTCTGTTCTGGTTCAACATGCTCCGGGATAGGAATACGCTTATTGTCTTGCTGAGGAGTAGTCAATTCGTCATAGTTCGTTGCTAGTTCCGACCGAGGATCCGTTGCTATATCCTGTTTAAAGCTCTGATCGGTAAAGGTAGTCATATTGGCTTTTGGTGCTTCTAGTAAGCGCTGCATAGCTTCAATCTGTTCTTGATAAAACGATTCACGTTCTAAAGATTGATTTTCTCTCTGTATTGCCTGATTTAATTGTTTTTCCAGTATGTCAACTTGACGTTTTAGTAAGTCAACTTCTGTCAAGTTTTGACTGTTAATTGATTGACTTTGATTGACTGTATCCTCTTTTTTTTGTGGTTCCCCAAAAACTCTTAGGGCCTCTGAAAAGTCAATTAATCCATCAGATCCTTTAGATAAATTTCCTTTGTTTATATGTGCATATATGGCTTGTCTTGAATATCCATAAAGCTTAGCTAACTCTGAAACTGACAGTTTTTTCATTATGTAAACCAGTTTTCAACTTGTGTTAATACCTGACTGTTAACTTAACAATTTCAATTAACAATGTCATTGAAATCCTAATTTTCTGAGTAAAGGAAGTAATTCCTTAAATTTCTCTGCATCTTGCAGCATGGCAGCTATACGTACAGCAAACTGCTGATAGCTTTCTGTGCCTTGTGAATATTTACTCATCTCAGGAAGCTCTGAGAGCTTGTTGGCGAATAGATGGCGTTGTTTATCTGTTATTTTTGAAAAGAGGTCTAATGTATTCGGATCTCTTTTAGATTCGACTGAATGCGTGGCTGATTTTTTCTGTTTAAAGCTAAATGAAAAACCAGTAATAGATCTACCTGTTTTATGCTGTTCAACTTTGACAATAATATCGGTATGTTCATTTACTTGTTTTAATGCAATGTCTAAAACATATTTTTTAAAATCATACATTCGTTTGTATTCAGTCTCGAGTACACCTATTTTTTGTCTAAAATCATACATAGTTATGAGAGGCGTTTTTCCAGTACTACGCCATGCAATCAATATTTCATATAAACGAACAGCATAAGCACTTGTTAAATTACTTATTTGTTGTATTTCATACTTTGTAAATTGTTCTTCTAACCTAGTAATTAAAGGCACAATAGCAGGGGCAAAAATAAGTCTAACGACAGCTTCATTATCAATATAAGCCACCTCGCTCACCCATCTTGATTTGTGATTAATAGTGTTACCTTTTTCACTAAGACTCTGATAACTGAATTGTCTTGCAAACAAGTCATCGCAAGCATCTTTTAACGCCTGATAAGCCGTATTTCGATGTACACCAAACTGATTAATATAACTTTCAGCATGAACTGTTAGTGGATCATTAGCATTTATCCCTTTACCCGATTCCCTTGCTTCAACAATAGCTAGGAGAATTAACCTCTGTTCAACTAGATCGAGGTTATAACTGGCATTGATTAAGGCGTTATCTTTAACAACTAGTTCTGTTTTCATATGAAAAGATTATATTTTTAATTCAATAAGACGAGGTTATATAATTATCTCGCTTAATGCAAGGTAAACCTCGTTTTAATGCAAGGTAAACCTCGTTTTAATGCAAGGTAAACCTCGTTTTAATGCAAGGTAAACCTCGTTTTAATATCTCTAGAACCATTATGAATAAAGGATTACAGCTTAATTAAAAGCATTTAAAAGCTTAAAAATAATTAAAAGCCCAGGGAGTAAAAAATTGCCCTTGGTTTTCGCTTCGCTCAAACTCTATTGAATCTCGCTTTCGCTCGATTCGTCGGGGCAATTTTTGGTTCATATTTTCGTGAATTTGAGAAAAAGCAAAAGCAAGATCAAAAGCAGCTCGGAATTCGCTTCGCTCATGAGCTTTTTTTCTCGCTACGCTCGGTTTAGGAATCAAATTTGGAAAGTTCGCACCCATTCGGGATGCTCTGTAAAGCAGGTGATTGATGGATAGGGAGCTTGTAATCAGGGAAAGGGATGGGCAAATTTTCTCAGTTCGCTCGTAGACACTCGCTCTGTTTAGCGACTCATGCCACGAGATTTCATTTTAGGCGCATGTTGCTGTGCTTTGAGCTGTTGTTCCTGTCTGAGTTTCATCTGTTGTTCTGCTTTGATCTCATCCACACATTTTTTAATGACTTGATAGGATGGGTATAGAGTCTGGTATTGCTTGGCTTTGGCTGGATGTTGTTGTTGGTACTGCTTCCAGGCATGTTCTTTGAATTTGTCATTTTCCAATAAATCCTTCACACCATGTTTTTTCTGGTGTTCATGCTGACCTTTCAGCTTTTTGTGCTCCTGGTAAATCGCATCACGTTGGGCTTCCCAGGCTTTTTTTCCAAACAGTAAGGGTTTGTTCTGAGTTAATTCGTTGTGTTGATCGACCAGGCTTTGCAATTTGTCATGACTTTGCTTGAGTCCGCTTTTCACGATCTCCTGGGCAAGCTGCTGATTGAACTCATTTTGATGTTTGTGGTGCTTGGTCAGGGTTATTTCGGCTTGTTTGAGATTACGCTGCATGAAATCCAGGTCTAGATTCGCGTCTTTTGCGCTGATTTCGCGTTTTAGCACTTTGCCAAGGGTTTCCCTCTGTTTTTCCTCAAACAGGGCTTTTTCGTCAATTGGTGGCGTTTTAGCGCTATTTTTGATTTGGATCTGCTGTTCTGTTTTCAGTGTGCTGAGTTTGATCTCATTTTCAGCAATCAGCAGATCCATATTTTTGCTGTATTGCAGCTGAGCCTGATTTCTCTGTTTGATTTCGTCATTGCTTCGGCTGATTTCGGTCTCAATCCCTTTTCGGCGCAGTTCGGTGACTTTCGGCCCTTCGTGCAGCGTGGCTTCTAAACCATTCTCCTGGTCTTTGTAGCTGCGGTGGTCGACTCGGGCAGTGTATCCAGCCAGATCCAGGTGCATATTGCAGATATCGGCAAAGTGTTCGCGCCAGTGTTCGATTTCTCCACTGTGTTTCTGATCCAGTTCCCGGGTTTTCTCGGTGAAGCCTTCCTGAGTAAGTTTGCGTGTGCTCATCAGGATATGCGCGTGATAATTGCGTTCATCACTACCAGATCCAGTATGCGGTGCATGAATACAGGCATCGACGGCTACCTGGTGTCTGTCCACGATACTGGCGCATAGCTCTTCGAGCATGGCCAGGCGTTGTTCCTGATTTAATTCACTTGGAAAAGCGATTTCAAATTCTCGGGCAACTGTCGAGTTTTTTCGGGTTTCCCGTTGTTCAACTTCGTTCCAGAGTCTTTCCCGGTTTTTTAAATGTTCTGGTGCGCCTTCGGGTAAATAAATTTCTTTATATTCCACACCTGTTTTTCGGCTGTAATCATGTTCTCGGCCCTCACGTTCACAATAGATCTTTTCACCTGCCCGATAGGCAATCGCAGCAGTAGCGGAACGCCCTGCTGATCGTGCTACGGTTTTGACTGAAAAGTGGTAAATCGCCATGCCTATTTTCGCTTTTAAATTTTCACGTAGTGAAGTACAACCGTGGATACGGTTGTCGGGGTATTGGGGAGACCCCAATCGTACTTGCAAACGAAGTTTGCATAAGTGCGCTCTTCGAGGAAAACATTACTATACATATAGCACCTTGAATGCATATTCAAGTGCGCTTATGTTAGGGATGGTTTCCCAGGATGATGGTATTGGATTAATGAGCGTTACTGAAACACTAGACAGCAAAATCAAAGCACAGGAAGAAAAGCTAAAGCAGTTAAAGGCTCAAAGACAGGCAGCACTGGCAAGAGAACGTGCTAAAGAGAAAGAACAAGCTCGAAAGGATGATACCAGACGCAAAATTTTAATTGGATCCTGTATGCTAAAGATCACTGAAGATGATGAACAAGCCAGAGCTAAATTAATTGCTCAGATGGATAAGTATTTAACAGATGAGCGTGACCGAAAGCTTTTTAATTTATAAATTTTGAGGGATAAGTAGTGGAAGATCCAACACTTAATAAGTTAATACGTAATACAGAATTATTCTTCGAACATCACTGGAATGTAGACCTATTAGGAAAGCCTCCTGAATGGTCACCAGTACATTTTAATTTTGGAAAAATTCCTAATTACGATAAACAAGGTGTATATGCGTTTGTCAAAGGGGATTTAGTGACTTATATCGGTGTTGGGACTTCTAGAGGTGCTGGCCGTTATCGTGGTAATGGCTTAAGCGCCAGGGTAATGAAATATTGCCGATGGAATGAAGATAAAACTGAATATATTGCGATAGATCCAAGACTGAAAGATGCTGGATCCATCATTACAATAGGCTTTGAGCGTGATACGGCTTATTTAGCAAATGCCCTAGAAGTTTTTCTTATCTCTAAAATCCAACCTGTCCACAATGTGGTTAAAGTTGGTATGTAATTTCGCATAAGAAATTTTATGTTAAATGATTGTTAGAAATGCCCCTTGATCGAGGCATTTTCTATAAAGAATACTAAAAACTAATTAAAGCCAACCAAGTTTCAAAACAAGGCAGTTCTCAGCAATCATATTTTTAAATTATATAACTCCCAACTGAGCTTTTGCTCCAACGATAAGGCTTTCATTTTGAGTTTCTAAGGCAAATAAACCATACATCAAAGGAGAGGCCGCTGCTCTTTCTAAAGTCTGTTCATATAGTTTATTCCAAACTTTACCCCCTAGTTTTTCATACTCGATGATTAGAGTTTTGAGGCTTTCTTCTCCAAACAAAGTTACATGCCCAGCAAAATCAATCGCTGGGTCATCTATATGGGCTGTTGACCAATCAATAACGCCTGAAACAGCTCCATCCTTTGAAGCTAGTACATGCCCAGCATATAAATCGCCATGTATAAATTGGGTGAAATCTGCCCATAGAACATCATTATCCAACCATTTTCTGTAGCGGGTTTCCAATTGCTCACTTATACCAATTTCAGATTTTACTAACTGCAAATTGTTTGCTATTTCAGGTCTTAAATCTGAAGGTTTCATAATTTTCAAATCATTTTCCCGAACTTCTTTTTCAGGAATACTATGGATTTCAAATAAGGTTTTTGCCAAAGATGTTATGTATTTCGGGCTATCTTTGTCCATATTCCAAATTATTTCATAGGTTTCAGCATCCAAATTTAAAACAGGATTATCTTTAAGTATGGGATAAGCCACTAATTCTGTAGATGAAATTCTCCAATCAGGAACCTCTACAGAAAGATGTTTTTTTACCAATTCTAAAATGCGTTTTTCTTTCTTGATTTGTTCCCTCATGCCATCACGACGAGGAATACGCAGCAACCATTGTTGCCCCTTTGTATCAAGAGCAAAAACGACCTTAAAATCAATGCCCATTTCATTGAAATTCATTTTGTCCGTAAGCAACAAGCCGTGTGCTTCAGCAAGTGATTGAATATCTTGAATTGTCATTTTTAATTTCCTTTAAAGAGTTCAATAATTAATGTTCGGATTAGATTGGCTATCATTAACAATCTCTCTCAAAAGTCTTGATGATTTTGTGGTCTTTGATCTCGTAGATAATGTCAGCAATATTATCGACCAATTGCTTGTCATGAGATACGAAGATAATAGTTCCTGCATAGGACTTCATCATTGTTTCTAATGCGGCAATACTTTTTAGGTCAAGATAGTTTCCTGGTTCATCCATAAGCAAAATATTATATTTTCCTAAAAGCATTTTGGATAAAAGCAGTTTGATGATTTCACCTCCCGATAAGTCGGATAAGTTTTTTTGAATATCATTCGCTCCGATCCCCATTGAAGCCAATACTGCACGAATTTCCGCAACTGTGTACTCGCACTCTTCCTGCATAAAGGAGAGCACAGATTTATGCGTGTTAAATTTATATCCTGTTTGTGTAAAGTAGCCAATTTCAGCTTTTGGAGATATGGTTAATCCATCAGCACGTTCTGATATCATTTTTAACAAGGACGTTTTCCCTGTTCCATTCGATCCAGTTATAGCGACTTTAGCGCCAAGCGGTATTATAAAGTTAGCGTCATCAAAGATAGTACGGCTACCAAATTTTAAGCTCAGACCATCTGCCGTAATCGGGAACTTATTGTGCAGTTCTAGGGCTGAACTTTGACGAAAACGAATAGAACGCAAATGCTCTGGTGCTTGAATATCTTCTAATGCAGCCAAACGCTTTTCCATACTCTTAGCTGCCTGATACAGTTTTCTTTGCTTGGTGCCAGTCATTTTTGCATGCCCAAGTCGTCCAGCACTTTCGGTAGAGTTTTTGGATTTTTCTCCTTTTTTCTTATTGTCTAATCGATTAGCTTGCTGGCGTTTTTCTTGCACAGCAGATTCTAATCGCTCCCGTTCCTTCATCATCAGCTCATATTCTACGGCTTGGTGTTGTCGCTCTTCTTCTTTTTGACGCAAGTAATCCGAGTAACCACCCCAATATTCCGTAATTTTACCGTCTTTTAACTCCCATATCTTGTCTACAACCATATCAAGAAAATATCGGTCATGACTGATAACAAGTAATGCTCCATCAAATGCTTTAAGTTGACCAATAAGTAGATCTA
>NZ_VOZO01000032.1:0-5266 GCF_013419715.1 Acinetobacter sp. YH12063
CCAAGCAGACGTGCACAGAAGACAGTAATCAAAGAACGAAATCTGAATCCTGTGCTTGACTTGGAAATGTCTGTATAGGACATTTCTATTTGGTTTTAAGGTAGGACATTACTACTTAGGAATAACAGCGTTATAATTCTCTATAGAAATCAATGCTGTAGTTTCTAGTTGATAGCCCATCTTCCCCAAGGTGGGCTTTTTTTATGATTTTTCACGTTCCACGCTTATTATTTAATCAAAAGACCTCTTGCGAAAGTATAGTTTATCTAATTTTTGAATTGGCTAAAACCTCATAAAATATAGCTTTTGGCTGCTTAAAATTTGACTAACGCAAGAATTCTAAAGTTTCTCAACTTTGATTAGCTCAAATAAATACCATTTCTCTTTTTCTAGGTCTCTTTAAATCACGAATTATGTAACTATAGAGTATAGCCTAACGGAACAAAATAAAGTCTTAAAAAGCAACTCAAAAACCGTATTTATAGACTTAATATTTAATTTCGGTACAATATGTATTTAATTATCTAAACTCTAACGGTACAGAATGCCTAATCAGGTCGGATATATTCGAGTCAGTTCAACTGAACAAAATACTGAACGTCAATTAGATGGAATCAGCCTGGATAAGACCTTTACTGAAAAGGCAAGCGGTGGTAGCCGTGAACGTCCTCAGTTAAATGCAATGCTCGACTATCTGCGTGAAGGTGATACGGTGCATGTTCATAGTATTGATCGTCTGGCACGTAATACAAATGATCTGAACGAAATTGTGAATAGTCTGAATGATCGTGGTATAACCATTATTTTTCATAAAGAGAATTTGACCTTCAGTCATGATGTAGCACAATCGGCAATAAATAAACTCATGTTTCAGATGCTTGCTGCATTTGCAGAGTTTGAACGCTCCATGATCCGTGAGCGTCAAAAGGAAGGAATTGCAAAAGCCAAAGCGAAGGGCTTATATAAGGGAAGAAAGCGGAAGGTTGACTATGTTGAAATACGAAAAGCAATGGCTGAAGAAAATTCAACATTTAGAGGTGTTGCAGAAAAGTTTAAAGTAGGGATAGCAACAGTACAAAGAGCTTTAAAAGAAGAAACTAATAATCAATAAGGTTGATTAATGAAGACGCTTAGATATTCAAATTTAGAAAAGATCATGACCATTTATACTGAAATTTCTACTTATATTACATTTCATAATGCGACTGGTTTAACAGATATAAATAAATCAATGGAAGATTTTTGAACCGTACCGGGTTTGTCGGAGACCAAGCTTTCTGAGAGAATGTCCCGATGAAAAAAGTAAAATATACCCCTGAAATCAGAGAAAGAGCGGTTCAATTATTGATTGAATCCGAGAAAGATTATCCATCGAATTGGGCTGCGATCACCGCTATTGCTCCCTGAGCAGTATACTGCGCAAGGGTTGTACTCCTGAAACACTACGTGTTTGGTATCAAAAATATTTAGATAAACAAAATCCAGTTAAAGTACAGCAGCTTTCAGACCAAGAACGTATCAAACAACTCGAACGCGAAAATAAAGAACTGCAACGCGCCAATGAAATTCTACGTAAAGCAGCCGCTTTTTTCGCCCAGGCGGAGCTCGACCGCCCACACAAATAATGGTGGATTTTATCCATAATAATAAAGAGCTGTACGGAGTCGAGGCGATTTGTAGAATTTTACCGATCGCACCTTCAACCTATTACCGGACTCTAGATCTCTGTGAAAATCCAGAACATCGAGCAAAGCGAGATTTACATGACTTGCATCATGCTGAGGAGATTAAACGAATTTGGAAGGAAAGTTCAGGTCGGTATGGTGTACGTAAAGTCTGGCAAAAACTGAAACGTGAAGGCTATATTATTGCGCGCTGTACTGTTGCTCGATTAATGCAAAAGCTAGGTATAAAAGGTGTTTGGCGTGGTAAGAACAAACAAACCACCCGTAGCCGAGATGATCAAAAACGAGCGGATGACTTGGTAAAACGTAATTTTACTGCTGATCATCCTGACCAACTGTGGGTGAGTGACTTTACGTATATTCAAACAAATTCAGGCTGGGTTTATACTGCATTTATTATTGATGTGTTCTCACGAGCAATTGTTGGATGGAAAGTATCGACACGGATGAATACAGATATGGTGCTCGATGCATTGGAGCAAGCATTTAGGGCGGCAGAGGGGGCTGGAACGCTGAGTGCGCCCATGCCGCATTGCAAAGCAAAAGATAATCGGATAAAATGTAGCAATTCATATTCGTAAGCGTGGAGTAATCAGATGGGAAATTCCAAGTCAGCAGACAAGTAAGCCGCAACAACCAGTATTGTTGTTGCGGCGCTCTGTAAGGCTAGTCTCATCTGATTGCTGACGAGCAGACGTCGCCCGGTATTCCTTAATCGAGGGTTGATTCGTCATGACCACCACACGCCCCGCGTGGGCCTATACGCTGCCGGCAGCACTGCTGCTGATGGCTCCTTTCGACATCCTCGCTTCACTGGCGATGGATATTTATCTCCCTGTCGTTCCAGCGATGCCCGGCATCCTGAACACGACGCCCGCTATGATCCAACTCACGTTGAGCCTCTATATGGTGATGCTCGGCGTGGGCCAGGTGATTTTTGGTCCGCTCTCAGACAGAATCGGGCGACGGCCAATTCTACTTGCGGGCGCAACGGCTTTCGTCATTGCGTCTCTGGGAGCAGCTTGGTCTTCAACTGCACCGGCCTTTGTCGCTTTCCGTCTACTTCAAGCAGTGGGCGCGTCGGCCATGCTGGTGGCGACGTTCGCGACGGTTCGCGACGTTTATGCCAACCGTCCTGAGGGTGTCGTCATCTACGGCCTTTTCAGTTCGATGCTGGCGTTCGTGCCTGCGCTCGGCCCTATCGCCGGAGTATTGATCGGCGAGTTCTTGGGATGGCAGGCGATATTCATTACTTTGGCTATACTGGCGATGCTCGCACTCCTAAATGCGGGTTTCAGGTGGCACGAAACCCGCCCTCTGGATCAAGTCAAGACGCGCCGATCTGTCTTGCCGATCTTCGCGAGTCCGGCTTTTTGGGTTTACACTGTCGGCTTTAGCGCCGGTATGGGCACCTACTTCGTCTTCTTCTCGACGGCTCCCCGTGTGCTCATAGGCCAAGCGGAATATTCCGAGATCGGATTCAGCTTTGCCTTCGCCACTGTCGCGCTTGTAATGATCGTGACAACCCGTTTCGCGAAGTCCTTTGTCGCCAGATGGGGCATCGCAGGATGCGTGGCGCGTGGGATGGCGTTGCTTGTTTGCGGAGCGGTCCTGTTGGGGATCGGCGAACTTTACGGCTCGCCGTCATTCCTCACCTTCATCCTACCGATGTGGGTTGTCGCGGTCGGTATTGTCTTCACGGTGTCCGTTACCGCGAACGGCGCTTTGGCAGAGTTCGACGACATCGCGGGATCAGCGGTCGCGTTCTACTTCTGCGTTCAAAGCCTGATAGTCAGCATTGTCGGGACATTGGCGGTGGCACTTTTAAACGGTGACACAGCGTGGCCCGTGATCTGTTACGCCACGGCGATGGCGGTACTGGTTTCGTTGGGGCTGGTGCTCCTTCGGCTCCGTGGGGCTGCCACCGAGAAGTCGCCAGTCGTCTAACCGACGACTGGTAGCAGGCCCGCTCCGATGCGGCGCACTAACCATCGAAACCTCGTGAATGTCGGTATCCTGTCTGGCAGGATACCGCTCATTTCCCTTGTTCAGTTCATCGCCGTCGCCGAGCATCTGAATTTTCGGCATGCGGCCAAGGCACTTGGTATCAGCCAGTCGAGCGTCAGCGCGCGTGTGAAAGCGCTGGAGGATAACCTTGGTGTCCTGCTATTTGAGCGCCATGCGCGGGGCGTTCGGCTAACAGACGCAGGCAGGCACTTCATGGAGCGTGTCACGGCGGGTGTCGATCAACTCGATCACGCAGTGAAGACCGCAGGCATGACAGCTCAAGGAGAATACGGCCGGCTTCGCATCGGCATCCATGCCTTAATCCCACGCAGCTTTCTCACGGAGCTGATCCGTCATTATCGGGAAGAACATACGGGCATTGAGGTTGAGATCACCGAAGGCACAGCCCGCGATGCGGTGATGCAGCTTCGTGCTGACCAGCTCGACGTGGTGTTCGTCGCGGGCAAGCCCGAGATGCCCGACTGCCATACCCGACCGATCTGGACCGAACCGCTGGTGGCCGTGCTATCGGATGGGCATCGCCTCGCCGGGCAGTCCGCAATCACTTGGTCCGATCTGGTCGGCGAGACTTTCATTGTTCGCTATGGTGGCACCGGCCCGCAGGTCCATGACCATATCGTGCTGCGCCTTGCCGGGCGTTGGCCCGCACCGTCGATCCGGCGCTTTGATGTGGGGCGCGACACGCTGCTATCTATGGTCGGACAAGGCTTCGGCATCACTATCGTCGGCGAGGCAACGTCATTGTTGCCGACGACCGGCATCGTCTTCCTGCCCTTCCTCGATGAACCGGAGCCGGTTGCCTTTACAGCCGTCTGGTCGCCGTTCAATCGCAACTCCGCACTGAAAAATCTACTCAACCTCGCAGGCAAAATGAAGCGTGACGGCGATTCGCCCAATCGTTTCCTGGATGGCACTCGACCGGCACGATAACGGCACAGGCGATCCATCCTATTTGCCGCCGATAGTATCCGGCAGCCCTCCGGCATCCTCTTTCCTGTTGCCCGTCCCGATTTTGCCTACTCTCTGATCGGCTCCGTCTCTTTTGCCGACTGGAGCCTGCATTGCGCGGAGGCCGAATCCTTTGGGGTCAGATCGCCGTAGTCATCACCATCGTTCTGGTGATGACACTGAGAAATTTGACGATAATCAAAATACTGACCTGCAAAGAAGCGCTGCATACGTCGATAAAATGATTGTGGTAAACACTTGATGGGCAAGGCTTTAGATGCAGAAGAAAGATTACATGTTTGCTTTAAAATAATCACAAGCATGATGAGCGCAAAGCACTTTAAATGTGACTTGTTCCATTTTAGAGATTTGTTTAAGATAAGATATAACTCATTGAGATGTGTCATAGTATTCGTCGTTAGAAAACAATTATTGTGACATTATTTCAATGAGTTATCTATTTTTGTCGTGTACAGAGATTATTATAGAAGCCCCCATGAATAAATCGCTCATCATTTTCGGCATCGTCAACATAACCTCGGACAGTTTCTCCGATGGAGGCCGGTATCTGGCGCCAGACGCAGCCATTGCGCAGGCGCGTAAGC
>NZ_VOZO01000033.1:0-4911 GCF_013419715.1 Acinetobacter sp. YH12063
TCCCTATGAGCAATCAAAACGATTTAGACGACCAGTTATATATTTTATTGGCATCCATGAAGGAATACAGGGAAGCCATAGCAGATGATAACAAGCGATTAGAGACGTTTTACAATAAGGTAGCTAGTGGGGTGCTAGAACAAAGCAAAAAGACCCTAAATAACGCAAATCAGGAAGCTACACGTGCCCTTCAAGGTCGTATTCAGGAGTTAGATAAAGCCACCGATAAATTGAACTACAAATTTATTGCCTTGTTGTGTGCAATTTTCCTTAGTCTGGTATTAGTTTTCCTGTCTTTTATATTTTTATTTATTCCAAGTTTTGATGAGATCAAGCAGCGTCGTGCTGAAGCAGCTTGGCTAGATCAAAGCTATAAACTCGATATTAGAAACTGTAATGGTAAATCCTGTGTCCGAGTTATGAAAAATGACTGTCACGGAACGAATAAGGATTACTGTGTTATTGATCCTAAATAAATACTGGCAAGTACTTTGCTCGGTTCTTTTCTTAATCTTATTGCTACCGAATATCGCAAAGTGGCTCGACTTTGAGATATGGCAATAGCCATGTCTCAAAGTATCGAGCTTTACTTTTCATTCTTTATGTCCTATCTATTTGCTATAGGGAAGCATACTTTATAGCACTTATAGTGGAATTAATAATGAGAAGGTATTTGATTTTCCTAGCTTTTATAATAATGATTTTTATTTTAGCTCTCGTTGTTAAACTCGATAATGATCGGAAAAAATTTGAAGTATTCAATGAAGTAGAGACAACAAACAAGTTGATACAAAAAAAACCATAGTTTTTTTATGGTTTTTTAAATATCTTATAAAATATAAATCCTTATTTAAGTTTCCATGACCCAGTATTCCATGACTGGGCTTTTTTTTATTTCAAATAGTGTTTTAGTAAAAATCTATCAAATTTCGTATAACCGCCATTATGTTAAATGTATAACTTTATAAAGTGTTAATTTTAAAGTCTTCCAATGTTTTGCCTTTTTCTTCTAATAAATTATGAACAAACTCAGGCTCTAATTTCAGCATCAGTTCAATAGCATCATGGATTTTCCAAAATTGTAATTCAGGATGATCTATTATTTGGATTAAATGGTTTTTAATTAAAGGAATATATTCATCGTATTTTTCATCATCAATTAACCAAAATAAGCGACTAATATCAAATGGTTCTGTATTAGATATTTCTATAATCTTTTGTATAGGATGAAATATTTTTATTCTAGCCTGTTCACCAAATCCTAGATCAGCTTGGAATGCCCAATAACGAACAAAAGCTCTAAGTACATGCTGAAGTGTATCATCATAACCATGTAAACGATGATCTATATAACCAACTAATTTATTTTCATTTAATAAATTTACTAATGCATCAAAACCAGAGGATTGTCCCCAATTAGTCAGAAGTTTTGCTGCCTCAAATACAATATTTTCATCAGAAGAATTTAATAAATTTATGACTTGTTCTATACGATCTTCAGGAATATCTTCTGGATCTAAATCTGTTGCATCACATGCGTAATCTGCATGAGTAGGAACGTCATGCAGTAATACAGAAATTTCTTTATTCATTAAGCCACTCATTAATAATTATCTTAAGATTTTCTAAAATTAACATAATACACCTTATACGAAATACAACAGTTTTTTCCTTCAAGATCATTATATTAGAGATTGCCGCCTTGAATCATAGAGCAACAAGGCGGCAACTTTTCTATTTTTTATGTTCCACGCTTACTATTTGATCATTGTTCCACGGTTTTGATTAGATATTTTAATTATTAAACTTCTTCCAGTAATAGCCGAGCGAGTGTCTACGAGCGACCACCTGGCATTAAAATTTCGCCCCTGCCTTTTCCCTGATTACAAACTCCCCTTTGCTTCATAATGAAAGATACAGAGCATCCCGAATGGGTGCGAACTGTATTAGCCAAATTCTAGACGAGCGAAGCGAGCATAAAGACTACTGAGCGAAGCGAAGGCATAGTTTCTTTTTTTATTAAATCCTCAATTCATATTTGAAAAAAACAGCCCCTCAACCGAGCTAAAGCGAGGTTAAAACGTCCGAGCTTTAGCGAGGGCATAGGGCTGTTTTCATGCCTACTTAGGCTTTTATATATATTTTAAAGCTTTTAAATGCTTTTACGACCGCTAGAAACCTTTCTATTAAAGACTTCTAGCGGTTATAAAGGGACATTTAGTCGGTTATAAAGGGACATTTAGTCGGTTATAAAGGGACATTTAGTCGGTTATAAAGGGACATTTAGTCTCTATAAAGGGACATTATAGGTATTGACCCTTTAGTGACTTCAATTTACAATGTCCATATTATAAGTAACAATATAATCTGATTATGAAAAATGAGCTTGTTGTGAAGGATAATGCGTTAATCAATGCTAGTTATAATTTAGAAGTAACTGAACAACGTTTAATACTATTAGCAATTCTTAATGCAAGAGAAACAGGCAACGGTATTACAGCCGATAGTAAATTAGAAATACATGCGAAGGACTATGCAAGCCGTTTTGATATAAGCAATGATGGGGCCTATAAAGCATTAAAGAATGCTGTTTTAAACTTATTTGATCGACAATTTTCCTTTAAAGAACAAGATAAAAAAGGAAATATAGGCACAGTAAAATCAAGATGGGTAAGCCGTATTAAATACATTGATGATTCAGCCACATTAGAGATTACATTTGCGCCTGATGTTGTTCCATTAATTACAAGGCTTGAGCAGCATTTTACGAGCTATCAGCTTAAACAAGTTAGCCAACTTACCAGTAAATACGCTATACGTTTATATGAGCTTTTGATTGCATGGCGTGAAGTTGGAAAAACTCCAAAAATTGAGTTACACGATTTCAGAAGCAAAATTGGTATCGAAGACACTGAATACATAGCAATGAATGATTTTAAAAAACGTGTATTAGAACCAGCTATTAACCAAATTAATAAATATACAGATATTACGGCAACGTATGAACAGCATAAAAAAGGGCGATTAATTTCAGCATTTTCATTTATTTTTAAGCAAAAACACCAACCAAAGATTGAAAAGACAGTTGACCTAAAAAGGGATCCAAATACACCTGATTTCTTTATCCCTATGACAGATGCTCAACGACATTTATTTGCCAATAAAATGGCTAAATTGCCTGAATTGAGCGAGTATTCACGAGGAACTGAAAGCTATGAAGATTTTGCAATCCGTATTGCTGATATGCTTTTAGAACCTCCAAAATTTAGGATGTTCTATCCGCTACTGGAGCAACTTGGGTTTAAGTAACTATTTAAAATGGAGCTAAATAGCTCCCTTTTTTATTAATTTAGAACTGGCAAATCAAAAAGCTTTCTATCTCTATCTTCTGTTAAATACTCGTTGAGTTCAGCGAGTATTTTTTCTTTATTGGCTTCATTGGCATTCATTTTTTTAATCAAATAAGAACCAAGCAAAATTTTACGTCGAGTATCATCCTTCCTTTCCTGCTCTTTTTGCTTTGACCTTTCTCTAGCTTCGATAGCTTGTTTGCGAGCCTTTAACTGTTTCAGCTTTTCTAACTGGGCTTCGATTTTCTTTTCGAGAGTTTCAGCAGCTTTTGTCATGATTCAGATTTCGGGATATAGAAAACCACTCAAGCATAAGGCCCTATGAATTGAAATTCAAGCGGGCTATATGCTATCGTGTTTTTCATGAAATGCGCACTTACGACTTGGATTTCATCCAAGTCAAAGTTTGCGTAAGGGGATACCCCTTAACCCCAAAAAATTGCTACGCAATTTTTAAAAGCAAAAGCAAAACCATCACAAGGCTAAGGCATGGCAATTTATCACTGTACGACTAAGACCGTTAACCGAAGTTCGGGACGAACTGCGGTAGCATCTATGGCCTATCGTGCAGGAGAAAAATTGACAGATGAACGGACAGGGTTAACGCACGACTTCACGAGAAAAGAAGGTGTGGTGTATACAGAGATTCTTTCTAACTTGGATACTGAATTAGACCGAAGCAAAGTTTGGAATCTTGCGGAAAAATCAGAAAATCGGAAAGATGCCCGAACCGCACGTGAATGGGTGATTGCTCTACCGGACGAGCTGGATGAAGAACAGCGAAAAGAACTAGCAAGAGAGTTTGCCCAATCTTTAGTAGACCGTTATGGGGTGGTTGCAGATTTGGCGATTCATGCACCTAGCAAAGGTGGAGATGATAAAAACCATCATGCACATATCTTACTGACAACTCGCAAAGCAGAATTAGATACTGAAAATAAACTGGTCCTCACTCAAAAATCGGAAATTGAGTTAAGTAACACCAAAAGAAAAAGCTTAGGCATGGGAACAAGCCAGGAAGAAATTAAACAGATTCGAGCCACCTGGGCAAACTTAGCCAATCATGCTCTGGAATATGCAGGGTATCGGGAAAGAATCGACCACCGCAGTTATGCCGATCAAGGTAATCAGCTACAAGCCACTATCCATGAGGGTAGTAAGGTCACGCAGATGCGCAGGAAAGGCATAGATACTGAGATTAGTCGTTTCAACGACACGATCAAACAGCAGAACAGCCAACAGCTCCAAAACAAACAACAGCATAAAGAAAAAACCTTAGAACAAGGGTTCAACCGTGTTGAGCAAGGCTTTGAGCAATGGAAGAAAGATCAGGAAGCTAAACGCCTAGAACTGGAACATAAAAAGCAGTTAAAGCTACAGCAAGAACAAGCGATGAAGCTGAAACAACGCAAAAGCATGAATAGAAATGGGCCTTCCCTATGAGCAATCAAAACGATTTAGACGACCAGTTATATATTTTATTGGCATCCATGAAGGAATACAGGGAAGCCATAGCAGATGATAACAAGCGATTAGAGACGTTTTACAATAAGGTAGCTAG
>NZ_VOZO01000034.1:0-4055 GCF_013419715.1 Acinetobacter sp. YH12063
CTGAGGATCAGAAAGCTTGTTTGAATCGATGTATTTCATCCGCAGATTATGCACGAATGCTAAGAAATCCGGAGTGCAAATATTAACCAAAAGAAGATCGTTTTTTGATTTATGAAAGAGATCTAATTAAAATATGGGAAAAATTAATGTTTACTAAGATATTTATCATGGAATTGTTTATGATTTAAAGGATGACTAAACTTTGAACATGATTGAAAATGCTCAAGTTGTTCAATTTATATATTTATTTTTCGAATTTTAGCGTTAAATTTTTTTATTATTTTTTATTTATATTGCCAATATAAACAATGTATTGATGGGAGGGCTTAAATTTGGAAATACTCATACAAACATTATCCTTCCCAGCATTGTTAACTATTTTAGCTTCGGCTTTAGGCTGTGGATTGCTCATCGGTTTGGAGCGTCAACGTAACAACAATTTGGACAGTGAACAGAGTTTTGCTGGTTTACGCTCATTTACCATTTGTGCGTTGTTTGGAGCATTGTGTTTTTTAATACATTTAGCTGTTGGTGTGATCGGTGCAATTGTCGTCAGTATGTTTAGCTATTATGGATTAAGTCAACAAAAACAAGATATTGGAACAACCACTGAACTTGCTTTTGTAATGACTTATTTGATCGGTGCCGCTTGTGTTTTTAATATTCCACTTGCTGCCTGTTTGGCTGTGGTGTTGACCCTCATATTATTTGGAAAAAAAGGCTTACATCATTTTGCAGCGCATTGGATCAAAGACTATGAGTTAAGAGATGGGGTCTTTTTACTGGCATTGATCCTAATTGCCTTACCTTTAACGCCGAATCAAGCCTATTGGGGTTCAGTATTAAATCCCTATGTGATTTTAAAATTACTGATATTGATCTTGGTGGTGCAGTCATTAGCGCACATCGCCAAGCGGCTTCTATCCTCTGATAAAGCCATTATTTTATCGGCCTTGGCATCAGGTTTTGTGTCGAGCACAGCAACAATCGCAAGCTTAGGCATGGAAGTGCGAGCAGGAAAAGCCAGTGCCAAAAGTAATGCAGGGGCAGGACTTTTTTCATGTGTTGCGACATTGGTTCAACTTTTGATCATTGTCCTTGGGGTGAGTTTTGCTTGGTTTAAAATATTAGTTATACCAAGTATCGTCGGCATCTTGATATTGGTCCTTGCTGCGTTATATCTGATTTATGGCTCATCTCAAGTTCAGCATAATAAAGAGTCAGAACCTGAAATGCTTCGTGTAGAGGCGAATGAAACAGTGCCGTTAGAAAATACTGATAGTCGAATGTTTAGCTTAAAACAGGCGGCAATCATTGCCATCACGCTTACTTTGATCCAAGCACTTGTTTATGGATTAAATCTCGCTTTAGGTGATAAAGGCTTAGTTTTAGGGACATTATTGGCATCACTCTTTGAAGTCCATGCAGCTATGGCAACCGTGGTGATGCAAGGTAATATCGACAATTTAACATTGGTTTATGCTGTGGTGATTGGATTATCAGCCCATGCGATTTCAAAATGTGTGAATGCATTTCTCACAGGTGGCTGGAAATATTTTCTATATTTTGCACCAACACAGTTACTTCATATGCTGTGCCTAATCGCGGTTTTGCTATTCAGTTTAAGATAAATGAGCCAAGTGACTGCTTTTTATTATTCATGGCGCAATTGCATTAATCTGGCTTTAATTTGTGGCCAACTGGTTGAAATCCAACATACCAGCGAACCGAATGTCACCAAAATGGCACCATGCCAAAAACTTAAACTCAGTGGTGTCTGTAAAATAAACATTGAAATCAATGAAGAAAAAATCGGACTAAAATAAGATAAGGTCACCAATATCGTAATATTGCCTTTTATAATACCTACATTCCACGCTGCATAACCCAAAGCGGTCACGATGGACACGATTAACATATACTTACCGGTATGTAAGTCTACGGCAGGCATTCGCGGGATACCGTGAAATATCAACATTTTTAGCCATAGCACAATGGTAATTACGACGAAAAAGAATGAAATAGGGTTATGTCCATGACTGTATTTACGTGTAATCACACAGTAGAGTGACCATAAACTCGCTCCCATAAAAGCAAGAAAATAGCTTAATGGATTGGACTGAATGTTGGTAAAGACTGTAGACCAGTTAAAACTTCCGTTAACAGTTTGGATTAAAATAATGCCGCCCAAACTAACGGCTAAACCAATGATTACGAAAAAGTTAAATTTTAATTCTTTAAATAATATTAACG
The DNA here is from genome assembly GCF_013419715.1 of Acinetobacter sp. YH12063. Lineage (NCBI taxonomy): Bacteria > Pseudomonadati > Pseudomonadota > Gammaproteobacteria > Moraxellales > Moraxellaceae > Acinetobacter > Acinetobacter sp. YH12063. Next base: position 2,254 of record NZ_VOZO01000034.1, read on the forward strand.
CGGCAATTGTCAGACTCGGCCATAAATAATTGACCAAACTGATTTCAATCGCTTGTTGAGCTGTTTGAGCCAAAGCAATGGCATACGAAAAACACAACTCATAAATCACAAATAAAAGGGTGGCATATATCAAAAATTGGCGCGGAACCAGTTTAAGGTTTGGAATTTTAAATAAGAGCAATAGAATAATTGCGCTCAAGGTATACATAAAGAGCACAGCAAGATCAGGGCCAATACTGAAACTAATTTTCTTAAGTAAACCAACAATAGAAGACCATTGTAAGATTGCACTGAATCCAATCAGCGTTGCAAGATTTTTGGACATGATTGCTCGAAGATTTCGCAAATGGCGAATGAATTTTTAATTTTTATTATAGTCTTTATTCAGTCGTTTAGTATAAGCGTGAAATTATCAAACTCTATTTAATTAAAAAGATTTAGAGCTCGTCGTACGTCAAGAGCAGCATGGCGATGAACTAGGTTTAGGTTCTGGTTTATTAACACAAGATTTAAAACTTGGTCAATATATTCATACCTGTATTCGTGCGAATCCAAATTTTCACTTAGCAGAAGGCGTTCACTCTGCGATTTTGATTTGCAATGGCTCAGGAATGGCGGGTTTGCTTTCACATCTTAAGCAACGTGTCGCAACAGAGCACTATCAAAACTGGTTAATTTATGGTGAGCGTCAACAAGCTTTCGATGCAATTTTTGCTGATGAACTGCATGAATTACAAAACCAAGGTAAAATTGCAGAAGTCGATCGGGTATTTTCTCGTGATGGATTTGCTTAAAAATATGTGCAAGATATCCTAGTTGTGAAAAAAGCTGAATTGATTGATTGGCTAGAGCAAGGGCATGTCTCTATATCTGCGGCAGTTTGAATATGGCTAAAGCGGTAGATGCCACTTTGCAAGAGATACTGGGCATTGAACAACTGCATACACTGCGTAAAGCAGGTCGTTACCGCCGCGATGTGTATTAAATAATTGATGTCTACTGAAGAAGTAAAGTAATGATGCAGTTCGTAATGAGATGGATCGATAGTTTAAAAAGGAATAATAATGGATAAATTTGTAATTAGAGTTTATCACGATTATAAAAGGCTAATTATAGCTATTTTTTTTATTATTGAGTTTTTGATTTTTTTAATAAAGTATTACTTTTTTGGGATAGGTTTCTGGAGTTTTATTGGTGCAGTAGTTTTTTTTATTATCTTTGTTGATCTAATTTATAATGGGAGTTATTTGTTGATCGGGAAGATAAAAAAAGAAAGTGAAGTTTATGAATATTATATTAGGTTTATCTATATTTTTGTAATTTATTTATTTTCAATATATTGCATTGTTGAGTGAAGAGTAAAATTTAAAAATTATGAGTAAATATTTTTTTTTAATATTTTGTAGAGTTTTGCTCGTTTATGGCTCTATTGCATAAAGATTCTTAAGGCAGACCACCATAAGTCACTAAAAATTAAGTAACTTACTTGGATATGAGGTGGGCCTAATCAAAATCTTTTGTCTTCTCCAAAGCAAGGATTAATCAATTGCTAGCCAATCTTATTGTTTGAATCTTTTATTTGGAACTGAGTGAAAATGACTTATGAGTATAAATTAATTTTCAGAATTAGGTGTTTTGATTTTACAAAGATATTTGATCATGATGCTTTAAATTTATAGATCTCTTTCATAAATCAAAAAACGATCTTCTTTTGGTTAATATTTGCACTCCGGATTTCTTAGCATTCGTGCATAATCTGCGGATGAAATACATCGATTCAAACAAGCTTTCTGATCCTCAGT
>NZ_VOZO01000035.1:0-3747 GCF_013419715.1 Acinetobacter sp. YH12063
TCGAGCCATTATATGCAGTAGAGGGGGAAACTCAAGGATTAGATTTTAGGAAATCGTAAAATTGAAGTTGCTGTTTTGGGTCTTTTAGCATGATGCAAAGCCGTTGCATAAAATCATTAGGTGATTCATTCTCTTGCTTCAAATGTTTGAATTTTTTATTTCTGGACATGCCGTAAGAAATTCGGTTGATCTGCATATTTGGAAAATCTATAAACTTAGGTTCATCGACCTGTTTGATTGGTGCTGATTGTATTTTCTTAGAACCAAAGCCGAGCTGTTCCAGTAGCGGATAAAACATCCTGAATTTTTTTGGCTCTAAAAGCATGTCTGCAAGGCGTTTCGTAAAGTCTTCGGATGACTCTCCGATCTCTGCATATTCGCTACCAACTTCGGGCAGTTCAGATAATTTGTGTGCAAACAAATGCCGTTGTGCATCGGTCATTTCGACAAAGAAATCAGGTGTGTTTGGATCTCGTTTAGGGTCGGTTTTTTGTTGTTTTTTTGGCTGTGCCTTCTGTTTAAATCGGAATGAAAAACCAATAATATTACGTCCTCTTTTGTGCTGTTCTTCTTTGACAGTAATATCTGTATTTTCATTGATTTGCTTTAATGATGGTTCTAAAACACGCTTTTTAAAGTCGTGCATTCGATGATATTCACTTTCTAATACTCCCAATCTTTCTCTGAACTCACTTAGCTCAATAATTGGTGTTTTCCCACTACTACGCCAAGCAATCAAAAGTTCATAAAGTCTAATGGCGTAGCCAGTGGAAAGCCCTTTTACTTGCTCTAACTCATAGCTCGTAAATTGTTTTTCTAGCCGAGTTATTAAAGGGATAATTGCAGGTGAAAAAATTAACTCAACAGATGCCGTTTTTTCGATGTATGCAATTTGAGAAACCCAACGTGAGGTAATATGAGCTACTCCTTTTCCTCTTGGTTCTTGATAGCTAAATTGACGAGCAAACAAGTCTTTACAGGCTTCTTTTAGTGCTTGATAAGCACCATTTTTCAATACATCAAAGTGGTTGATATAGCTCTCTGCGTGAATAGTTAAAGGGTCATTCGCATTAATACCTTTACCACTTTCACGGGCTTCAATTATTGCTAAAAGAATTAACCGTTGTTCCACTAGGTCAAGATTGTAGCTGGCATTAATTAAAGCGTTATCTTTCACAATTAAATCTTTCATATAGCGTCTTATTTTATTATGTCGTCTTATTGATCTTATGTGAAGCCTTATCAAGAAGCAATAAGCAGACATATTTTATTTTGTCGCATCTTGCAAACTAAACGTGCTTAAAACGACATGTTTTATTTTGTCTTTCAAAGCACACTAAGTGTCGTCTTATTGAGAATTTCTAGCACACTAAGTGTCGTCTTTTAGCACACTAAGTGTCGTCTTATGTCCTCTGAAACGCACGTATATCAATGCTTTCAGACTGCTTAAAAGCATTTAAAAGCTTTTTTATTATTAAAAGCCCAAAAAAATTAAAAACGGCATTTAAAACTGCCCTATGTTTTCGCTTCGCTCAAACTCTATTGAATCTCGCTGCGCTCGATTCCTGGGGGCAGTTTTTTTCAAAGACCGGCTAGGACGCTAAAAACAAGAATGGATTCGCTTCGCTCATAAAGCTTTATGCTCGCTTCGCTCGTCATGGAGCCAGTGGCTACAGTCGCTTTGCTCTGTAAATCTCGTTATGAAGCAACAGGGAGCTTGTAATCAGGGAAAAGGCAGGGGCAAATTTTTATAATGCTCAGTCGCTCGTAGACACTCGCTCGGTTACTTGATCAATTTGTTTAGTTGTTCTTCAAAATCTTGCTTGTTTAAATCACCTGAAACGTACTGATCATAAAGTTTTTGATGATCTTCAGTGATTTCTAAATCGTAATATTCTCGATCTGATTTCTTTAAAAACACCTCTGACAAACGATTATTTTTTTCAGCATCACTCAATTTCATGGTCTAAATGCTCCTATTTTGCGTTTATTGGCGTTTTTAGCCCTGTTTAGCTAGATTTCCCTGTTTTGAAGAAAAGTGCGCTTAAAGGCGATTTTAGGCGGTTTTAAGCCATGTGTGAAAATTTGATATTTTAAAAGTTGCCGATCGGCAACTTTTAGCGGTTTGGGGGATTTATCATTTTCCGACAGCAGGAGGGAATGCACGCTTCCGCGTTTCTCTCCGAGAAACAAAAAAACGGCCTCTGAAAAAGATAAAAATAAGCCCCAAAAGTTGGGGCGTTTTGAAATCTTTTTTAGGTGGTGTCTCTGGCACTTTTAAACAACTCATGGATGCCACAGGTCCATTATGGAAGAAGCAGGCTTTTAAAGGAAAATTAGCCGCAGGATTTACTGTTTCCTCATTACCTGCTGGGGATAAGCAATCGACCCTGATTTCGCTTTTCACCTTTTCGATGCAACACGGTATGGTATGGGTCGGCAACCCTATTTTACCTGAGCAACATCAAGGTGTTCCGTATACGCAAGCAGCCAATCGTCTCGGCTCATGGTCTGGTCTTATGGCACAAGCCGAACATGCCAGTGCGGCAGATGCTTTTGATATTGGCGATATTAAAACCGCTCAGTTATTTGGACAAAACTTTGCATTTCGCTTAAATGCATATCAAGGAACATGATCAAATGAAAGAGTCTAGTCTTTAATTTCCATATGTTTTTTAATCTCGGGCATTACTACATTAAAAACATTAGGTGTTATCAATAGTTTCTTTTCTATGTGAATGTCAGCATGGATTAGGAATATCTCTTATGAAGAAGATCCTGTCAGGATGATGGGTTTTCTTTATTTATCTTACAAATTCTGAAAATATCTATACGTTGCCATCATTCTTATCTTTTTTGCAGCATTTATCGCTGGAGAATGAATAACCCTCATATCCATTAAATACACATCCCCTTGTACGCCAGTTAATTCAATGATCTCTAATTTTTTATTCTGAAAATCAAAAGGCTGATTTAATATTTTCGTACTCAATAAATGATTCAGCTGACTTGAAGAAGATCGTTCAGTTAAATGATGTGAACCTTTCAAAACTAGAGTTCCACCACCATGAGGTTGAATATCATCAATGATTAAAAAAAATTGCAGTGACTCAAAAGCTGTTGAATGTGAATCGACATGCCATTTTAAATCATTCAGTGTCCATTTTTCCTGTTGAGGTAATGTCAGTAGAAGTTGCTGTTTCTGATCAGAGTAAAACTTTTTAGCAAAAATTTTGAATACAACTTCACCCAAAATATCTGAATATTTTTCTAAAGTTTTTGGCTGTTTAACTGTTCTGGACAACATGACAATCTGTTGAAAATGACTCAATTTTTTCAATTCTTTAGAGATTATTTTATTATTTTCATAAATTTTTAAACGTTTCAGTTCTTCAACCAAACTCTCTTTGATTAAATTTACTTCTTTTTTATCAATAAACTGAGATAGCTTAACAATTCCATCAACACTTAAGTCAGTTTTAATTTGTTTTAACTTTATTTGATCCAAATCGGCTCCATTATGATTCATTTTAAAAATTTCCAATCCCTAAGATTCAATCAGCTCTACTTAGGCAATAGCCTTAATAAACCAGCATTTTTTCCATCTTCCAACACCCAAATCGAGCCATTATATGCAGTAGAGGGGGAAACTCAAGGATTAGATTTTAGGAAATCGTAAAATTGAAGTTGCTGTTTTGGGTCTTTTAGCATGATGCAAAGCCGTTGCATAAAATCATTAGGTGATTC
>NZ_VOZO01000036.1:0-3557 GCF_013419715.1 Acinetobacter sp. YH12063
TGCGAGTCTTGCCACGCCGAGCACCTGGTCGCTTTCAGCTGTAAGCGTCGCGGTTTCTGCCCGAGCTGTGGGGCGCGGCGGATGGCCGAAAGTGCCGCCTTGCTGGTTGATGAAGTACTGCCTGAACAACCCATGCGTCAGTGGGTGTTGAGCTTCCCGTTTCAGCTGCGTTTCCTGTTTGCCAGCCGGCCCGAGATCATGGGGTGGGTGCTGGGCATCGTTTACCGCGTCATTGCCACGCACCTGGTCAAGAAAGCGGGCCATACCCACCAAGTGGCCAAGACGGGCGCGGTCACCCTGATCCAGCGTTTTGGATCGGCGCTCAATCTGAATGTTCACTTCCACATGCTGTTTCTCGACGGTGTGTATGTCGAGCAATCCCACGGCTCAGCGCGTTTCCGCTGGGTCAAGGCGCCGACCAGCCCAGAGCTCACCCAGCTGACGCACACCATCGCCCACCGGGTGGGTCGCTATCTGGAACGGCAAGGCCTGCTGGAACGGGATGTCGAAAACAGCTATCTGGCCTCGGATGCGGTGGATGACGACCCGATGACACCCCTGCTGGGGCACTCGATCACTTACCGTATCGCTGTCGGTTCACAGGCGGGGCGAAAGGTGTTCACTTTGCAAACTCTGCCGACCAGTGGTGATCCGTTCGGTGACGGGATTGGCAAGGTAGCCGGGTCCAGCCTGCACGCCGGCGTGGCGGCCAGGGCCGATGAACGCAAGAAGCTCGAACGGCTGTGCCGGTACATCAGCCGCCCGGCGGTATCCGAGAAGCGGCTGTCGTTAACACGAGGCGGCAACGTGCGCTACCAGCTCAAGACGCCGTACCGGGACGGCACCACGCACGTCATTTTCGAACCATTGGATTTCATTGCAAGGCTGGCCGCCCTGGTACCGAAGCCCAGAGTCAACCTAACCCGCTTCCACGGGGTGTTCGCACCCAACAGTCGGCACCGGGCGTTGGTCACGCCGGCAAAACGGGGCAGGGGCAACAAGGTCAGGGTGGCTGATGAACCGGCAACACCAGCACAACGGCGAGCGTCGATGACATGGGCGCAACGGCTCAAGCGTGTTTTCAATATCGACATCGAGACCTGCAGCGGCTGCGGCGGCGCCATGAAAGTCATCGCCTGCATTGAAGACCCTATAGTGATCAAGCAGATCCTTGATCACCTGAAGCACAAAGCCGAAACCAGCGGGACCAGGGCGTTACCCGAAAGCCGGGCGCCACCGGCTGAGCTGCTCCTGGGTCTGTTTGACTGACGAGCCTGAAGGCCAACGATACCAATCAAAATGCTGCGTTCACAGCGCCGCGGCAGGGATCCGCCGTGCTGGTTGTCGGAAAAGGAGCCGCTAGTGGGAAAGAGGAGGGTAAATTTTCAGCGTTGCTGGCTCCCCGTCAGCCGGATTGGGTTGCATCGCAGGGGTGTCGAAAGAGTCAACTGCGGTCCAAAGCTGTTGGACTTGGGTGAAAAGGGCGTTTATTCTTCCTATACGTGAACCGCATCCTACGGAATGAGTAACCCTTGCCCTATTGTGAGTAGAACGTCGTATAATTCAAACGAAAGCAGTTAATAGGTATGAAATATCACAGCACAAAAGAGCGACAGGACATGTTTAGATGATGTTATTATAAAATAATAACATCATGGATGAATAAAAAATAATTTTCTATCTTTACAACTATGTTATACTTCTATGATAAGGCTATGATGGCAAAGCCTTGGTTTTCCTAATCAAATAGTCGCCGAGATGGCTTCAATGCGACAGTAGGTCTACTGTCTCACAATTAATTCATGTATCAGATTTTTGTTCCCTGATGGGAAGTGTTATCCATACGAAAAGAATATGGGTAAAGTGTTACACCTGTATATGACATTCAGAATGTCCTGTCGGGGGAACTGGTACCAATTTAATAAAAGAAAACAGTATAGAAATGACAATCGAAGATATGCAAACATTAGCCCTAGAGCATGGGCTGAGAATTTCGGAAGAGATGAGCGTCAATGAGATGGGCATCGACTTTAGAGTTGCCTTTGTAAAGGAAGTAAACGGTGAGAACTGGGTACTCCGTATACCTCGAAGAAGCGATATGCTTGAACAAATCGAAAATGAAAGTAGAATATTGGATTTAGCCAAAAGAAACCTGTCGATCAATGTCCCTGATTGGAAAATTGTATCGGAGCGCCTAATAGCCTACCCTTTACTGGAGGATGCGCCTGCTCTGACATTCGATGCGATAACACATGAGGTTTCTTGGAACATAGATCGCGATAGCATAGCTTATGTGGAGTCTCTGGCAAAATCATTGGCCGAATTACATCGTATTACAGCTGACGATGTGAGAAAGAGCAACTTGAAAATAATGACTCCAAGTGAATTGAGGACCGAAATAGCTGACCGTATCCACTTGGTGAAATCTGAGATAGGTATCAGCGAGCCGTTGGAAAACAGATACCGTAGATGGTTGGACAATGACCCTTTGTGGCCTGAATTCACTTGTTTCATCCATGGCGATCTCTATGCAGGGCATGTCTTAACCTCGAAGGAAGGTAAGACCTCTGGTATCATAGATTGGTCTACTGCGCATATGGGTGATCCTGCACTGGACTTTTCTGGTCACGTATCGGTTTTTGGAGAGGATAGCCTGAAGAGTTTGATAACGGAGTATGCTAAACAAGGCGGAACGATATGGGATAGGCTCTACGAACAATCTATAGAGAGGGCTGCTGCAGCTCCATTAGCATATGGCGCTTTTGCGGTAGAGTGCAACGACGATAATCATATCAATGCCGCCAGAGCAGCCTTAGGTATTGTTCAATAAAATGATGTGAGGATACTTTTTTAAATGCTAAAATAGGAGTTCGATTGGTGCCACTTAAGAGTATCATTGATTTCTATTTTAGCCAGTATCCTCCACTTTTAGGAGCTCCTCGAAACTCGATTTTATGATCATCTCTTAAGATTTTGAGCCACCGCTCTACTATCTTGACAGGAACTAATAGCTCGTTTACTAAAAATGGTGCACGCTTTCCTGGATTAGTTCTTATCTGATTAAATAGTAGATTTACTCCCTCACTTACTCCCTCATTAGATTCGAAAAGTAGCTTTGATGAGACAATAACTCGAAAACCGTGCTGGAAATTTTCAAAGACAGGGGGACGCAGACCATAGGATGCGAAGCCTTCTTGGATTCGTTTGATGCCTGACCCATATTTTTCAATAAAATGCGCTTCTTTGAACGTGGCAGATATCCTTTTATTGCGCGCCCATGGCGAGTAATCTTCACGAAGAAGCTGATCAATCGTTAAGTTATCAGCTAAACCACCTGGATTGAAAAACTCTATGGAATTGTAATACACCCTGATTATGGAATCGGCAAATTAATTTGGACTTGGGTGAAAAGGGCGTTTATTCTTCCTATTACGTTGTCGGCAGCGGGCCAAAAAGGAATACGTCCATGCCCATCGAGGTGAAACCGGCTGTGAGCGCGGGTTCAAGCATATAGCCCGACAGGCGCGTATCCTTGCCGATCACGACACGATGGCGGT
>NZ_VOZO01000037.1:0-3418 GCF_013419715.1 Acinetobacter sp. YH12063
GCATGTTCCGCGTCCTTGCAATACTGTGTTTACATACAGTCTATCGCTTAGCGGAAAGTTCTTTTACCCTCAGCCGAAATGCCTGCCGTTGCTAGACATTGCCAGCCAGTGCCCGTCACTCCCACTCGATTGTAAACAAGCACACAAAACCCTTTAGTGACAACAATTTGCAAGAACTATCAGGCTCAGTGCCATGAAAAATACCATGACCAGATCATGAGGTTGAACACGGCTTGCGCCGGCAGCGTTCACGCTCCTGGTCGGCGATCTCGCCCGGCTGCAATGCTAGCTCAGCATCGGTCATGCGCTCCAGCACGTCGCGTAGGCGGATGGTGCAAGGAATGGGCGGCAGCTCGAACTCATAGCCGCCGGCGATCATTTCGGCCGCAATCTCCTCGGTGATGAAAAACGGCTCGTCGTCTTGGTTCGGCTTCTTCATGCCCTTTCCTCCTGGCGCTCATCCTGGCCGACAGCGGCCAGGGCATCGGCTTCCGTCAATGCGTCCTCCACGAACGCGCCGTGCTGCTTCGCTTCGGCCTGGCTGACCTCGGCCCATATCCGTTTCACCTGGGCCGCACTGTACCCGGCCAGCTCGGCGGTCTTGTTGATGCTGTAGCCGGACTTGCGCAGCGCGACAACTTGGGCGCGGCGCTTCGGATCAGCACGGCGGCCCTTGTACCGCCCGGCCTGGCGGGCCAACTCAATGCCTTGGCGCTGGCGTTCGCGCCTGTCCTCGTAGTCGTCGCGGGCCATCTGCAAGGCCAGGCGAAAAAGCATGATCTGCACGGCTTCCAGCACGATCTTGGCGACGCCCTGGGCCTCGGCCGCCAGGTCGGATAGATCGACCACGCCAGGGACGGCCAGGCGTGCGCCTTTGGCCTGTATCGAGGCCACCAGGCGCTCGGCCTCGGGCAAAGGTAGGCGGCTGATGCGGTCGATCTTCTCGGCAATGACCACCTCGCCGGGCTGTAGGTCGCCGATCATGCGCAGCAGCTCAGGCCGGTCGGCGCGTGCGCCGGATGCCTTCTCACGGAAGATGCCGGCGACGTAGTAGCCGGCGGCCTTCGCGGCCGTAGTGATCGCCTCTTGGCGTTCCAAGTCCTGCGCGTCGGTGCTGACGCGCAGATAGACCCGCGCCACCATCGGCGCGGCTACTGGCTTCGTCCTGCGCATACTTGCGGGCTCCTTTGGGCATACTCAAATGCACCCATCTTAAACTGGCAGCTAATGTACAAAAGTTGATAGAAGCACACAAGTTCAATTTTGCACTTCTGCCCCACTATTGCAAAACTGCTTGTTAGTAGCCGTTTTTTCTTACTGTTTATAGATTCAATAATTTTTGAAACGAAAAATTGGGACTAAACATTTCGGTTTCGTTTTCTGTCGATTCGTCCTGCGTATCTTTTGCATAAACAAACATTTGTTGTTCGTAGTTTTCGATGGCATTTTCAATACTTGTAAATTCTCCGTTTGTAAGGTTTTCAGACAATATCAAAGCATCCAATAATCCCGTATTTACACCCTGTCCTGCAAAAGGCGACATCAAATGAGCAGCATCGCCAATCATTGTTATGGGTAATGGACGGTTACTTTTCCAATCATTGTTCAAAGGAAATTTCCTTGTGGGCAAGCATTGAAATGTTGATACCGAACGTATTAATTGTTTGTAAACTTCACTCCATTTGGAAAATCTTTTCAATAAAAAATCGGCAACGCTGTTTCTGTCCTGAAAATCTAAGGGAATTTTATTTTTCCATTCATCGGGCGTTTTAAAACTAATTCCTAAATACAATGCACCATTATTATTGGGATTGGCAAACAATAAAATGCCCTGATGTCCCGCCATTAATCGGTTGCCGTTGCATAGCTGAAAAAATCCGGGACAGTTTATTTCCGGTTGAAGAATATCAGCTTGGATGTTGAAAGTACCGGTTTCTTCAACTTGCGTGTCGGTAACAAAGCTCCTTATTTTCGACATTCCACCATTGGCAAGAATAACCAAATCTGCTGTTTCACTCGGTTTATTCTCAAAAGTTAGTGTCCACTTCTTCTTACCAGGTTCAAGCATAACAAGTTTTCTATCCCAAATAACCGTGTCGTTTTCTAAACTATTCAACAAGATAGCCCTTAAGTCATTTCTGTTTATTTCAGGATTGTCAAATCGATTTTCGGGCTTTACATTTTTTGTGGATAAAATATTGCCTTTTTCATCAGCAATATTTACACCCATTGGTAAGGCTAAGTCATAATAAGTTTGTAACAATCCCGCTTTTTTCATTGCTTCCTGACCTGAACCTTTGTGTAGGTCAAGGGTTCCACCAAAAATTCTTGCCTCTCGGTCGTTGTCTCTTTCGTAAACTGAAACGTCTATGCCGTTTTGCTGTAATAATTTTGCCATAGTCAGTCCAACGGGTCCACCACCAATTATTGCAACGTTCTTATCACTAAGTAAATTCATTTGTTTGTCCGTATCTATTCGCATTGTCATTCAAAAATGGCACATAACAAGTGGCTATACGCCAAATGGCGTATATATCCACTATATCTTATTTTGCTAAACCTTTCATTATCAGTGACAAATCCGTTTTCAACCGTTTACCGTTCGTTTCTACTCTCTCAAAAGGATTTATATTCATAGTGCTTTTTGTTAAGTTTTGCTCAAATATACAAATCCTTTCTATATATCTAACAAATCCATCGGACTTTTTAATTGTTCCATTCCCTTGGTGGTAATATGTGTATAAACCTCAGTTGTTTTACTGCTTGAATGACCTAACAACGATTGAATATAACGTAAACTCGTACCATTCTCAAGCAAATGCGTTGCAAAGCTATGTCGTAAGGTATGTACAGTAACTTCCTTTTGAATCTTTGCTTTTAAAACAGCTGCTTTAAAAATGTTTTGAATACTTCGGCTTGAGTATGCGCCACCTTTTTGACCTTCAAATAAATAATCTTTTGGTTTATATTCCATAAAGTATGTTCTTAAAATAATTAATGTTTTCTCAGATAAAATGGTATAACGATCTCTTTTTCCTTTTGACTGTTCTATACGAATTTGCATGCGCTTGGAGTCAATGTCTTTTATTTTCAGGTTTATACATTCAGAAATGCGCAAACCTGCCGAATAAATAGTCATCAGAATAGCCTTGTGTTTCACGTTTTCAATAGCGCGTAGTACCCGAATGGTTTCTTCTTCACTCATCACAACAGGAAGTGTTTTTTCTTTTTTTGGTCTTTCGATGAAATATGTTTTCCGTTGTCCACCCAAAACACGTTCGTAATAAAACTGGCACTGTTGCAAAGTTAGCGATGAGGCAGCCTTTTGTCTTATTCAAAGGCCTTACATTTCAAAAACTCTGCTTACCAGGCGCATTTCGCCCAGGGGATCACCATAATAAAATGCTGAGGCCTGGCC
>NZ_VOZO01000038.1:0-3118 GCF_013419715.1 Acinetobacter sp. YH12063
GGCCAGGCCTCAGCATTTTATTATGGTGATCCCCTGGGCGAAATGCGCCTGGTAAGCAGAGTTTTTGAAATGTAAGGCCTTTGAATAAGACAAAAGGCTGCCTCATCGCTAACTTTGCAACAGTGCCCCTGGCGATGGCACTGGGTTACAAGGCGACGCAAGCCGGCATCAAGACGCGCTTCACGACTGCGGCCGACCTGATGCTGGCGTTGACGACGGCGCATACCCAGAACAATCTGAAGGCGGTGATGCACCGCGCGATCAAGGCATATCGGCTCTTGATCATCGACGAGATAGGTTACTTGCCGATGAACCGGGAACAGGCAAACCTGTTCTTCCAGGTGATCGCAGCCTTGTATGAACGCAGCAGCCTGATCGTGACCAGCAACCTGCCGTTCGGGCAATGGGACACGACCTTCGCGCAGGATACGACGCTGACCGCGGCCCTGCTCGACCGGCTGCTGCACCATGCGCACATCGTGCCGATTGCCGGGGAAAGCTATCGGCTGAAGCACCAGCGACAGGCCGGGATGATGAGGGGGAGCGATGTTGCAGAAATTGGCTGAACACGGACGGTGTTCAGCGACGGCGGTGTATCAGTTTTAAATCGCTGGCACGAAAAAATCTGTATCAGTTTTCAATCGCCGTTGACAAACGGGACAATATCTATGATGATCTTGCTTCCGGCGGTCGTGATGATCGCCCTGGCTTGACTGCCTGCCTCAAGTCATTGCGTGACGGCGATGTGCTGGTGGTCTGGAAGCTCGATCGCCTCGGACGATCGCTTGCCCATCTGGTCAACACGGTGAAGGAGCTGTCAGACCGCAAGATCGGCCTGCGGGTTCTGACTGGAAAGGGCGCTCAGATCGACACCACGACTGCGTCCGGTCGCATGGTGTTCGGAATCTTCGCCACCTTGGCCGAGTTCGAGCGGGATCTGATCCGAGAGCGCACCATGGCGGGTCTCGCCTCCGCGAGAGCGCGCGGTCGCAAGGGCGGACGAAAATTCGCGCTCACCAAAGCTCAGGTGCGTCTCGCGCAAGCCGCCATGGCCCAGCGCGATACTTCAGTTTCCGATCTCTGCAAGGAACTCGGCATCGAGCGCGTCACTCTCTACCGATATGTCGGTCCCAAAGGCGAGCTCAGAGACCATGGAAAGCATGTTCTCGGACTTACGTAGCAACTCGTTTCTTTTCGCAGGTTGAGCCACCTCCGCGCTTCATCAGAAAACTGAAGGAACCTCCATTGAATCGAACTAATATTTTTTTTGGTGAATCGCATTCTGACTGGTTGCCTGTCAGAGGCGGAGAATCTGGTGATTTTGTTTTTCGACGTGGTGACGGGCATGCCTTCGCGAAAATCGCACCTGCTTCCCGCCGCGGTGAGCTCGCTGGAGAGCGTGACCGCCTCATTTGGCTCAAAGGTCGAGGTGTGGCTTGCCCCGAGGTGATCAACTGGCAGGAGGAACAGGAGGGTGCATGCTTGGTGATAACGGCAATTCCGGGAGTACCGGCGGCTGATCTGTCTGGAGCGGATTTGCTCAAAGCGTGGCCGTCAATGGGGCAGCAACTTGGCGCTGTTCACAGCCTATCGGTTGATCAATGTCCGTTTGAGCGCAGGCTGTCGCGAATGTTCGGACGCGCCGTTGATGTGGTGTCCCGCAATGCCGTCAATCCCGACTTCTTACCGGACGAGGACAAGAGTACGCCGCAGCTCGATCTTTTGGCTCGTGTCGAACGAGAGCTACCGGTGCGGCTCGACCAAGAGCGCACCGATATGGTTGTTTGCCATGGTGATCCCTGCATGCCGAACTTCATGGTGGACCCTAAAACTCTTCAATGCACGGGTCTGATCGACCTTGGGCGGCTCGGAACAGCAGATCGCTATGCCGATTTGGCACTCATGATTGCTAACGCCGAAGAGAACTGGGCAGCGCCAGATGAAGCAGAGCGCGCCTTCGCTGTCCTATTCAATGTATTGGGGATCGAAGCCCCCGACCGCGAACGCCTTGCCTTCTATCTGCGATTGGACCCTCTGACTTGGGGTTGATGTTCATGCCGCCTGTTTTTCCTGCTCATTGGCACGTTTCGCAACCTGTTCTCATTGCGGACACCTTTTCCAGCCTCGTTTGGAAAGTTTCATTGCCAGACGGGACTCCTGCAATCGTCAAGGGATTGAAACCTATAGAAGACATTGCTGATGAACTGCGCGGGGCCGACTATCTGGTATGGCGCAATGGGAGGGGAGCAGTCCGGTTGCTCGGTCGTGAGAACAATCTGATGTTGCTCGAATATGCCGGGGAGCGAATGCTCTCTCACATCGTTGCCGAGCACGGCGACTACCAGGCGACCGAAATTGCAGCGGAACTAATGGCGAAGCTGTATGCCGCATCTGAGGAACCCCTGCCTTCTGCCCTTCTCCCGATCCGGGATCGCTTTGCAGCTTTGTTTCAGCGGGCGCGCGATGATCAAAACGCAGGTTGTCAAACTGACTACGTCCACGCGGCGATTATAGCCGATCAAATGATGAGCAATGCCTCGGAACTGCGTGGGCTACATGGCGATCTGCATCATGAAAACATCATGTTCTCCAGTCGCGGCTGGCTGGTGATAGATCCCGTCGGTCTGGTCGGTGAAGTGGGCTTTGGCGCCGCCAATATGTTCTACGATCCGGCTGACAGAGACGACCTTTGTCTCGATCCTAGACGCATTGCACAGATGGCGGACGCATTCTCTCGTGCGCTGGACGTCGATCCGCGTCGCCTGCTCGACCAGGCGTACGCTTATGGGTGCCTTTCCGCAGCTTGGAACGCGGATGGAGAAGAGGAGCAACGCGATCTAGCTATCGCGGCCGCGATCAAGCAGGTGCGACAGACGTCATACTAGATATCAAGCGACTTCTCCTATCCCCTGGGAACACATCAATCTTACCGGAGAATATCGTTGGCCAAAGCCTTAGCGTAGGATTTCGCCCTCTCCCGCAAACGACCCCATCCTTGATCACCTGAAGCACAAAGCCGAAACCAGCGGGACCAGGGCGTTACCCGAAAGCCGGGCGCCACCGGCTGAGCTGCTCCTGGGTCTGTTTGACTGACGAGCCTGAAGGCCAACGATACCAA
>NZ_VOZO01000039.1:0-2576 GCF_013419715.1 Acinetobacter sp. YH12063
CGAAAGGGCTTAGATAATGATGTCGAGTAGGGCGAGGCACGTGAAACCTTGTCTGAATATGGGGGGACCATCCTCCAAGGCTAAATACTCCTGACTGACCGATAGTGAACCAGTACCGTGAGGGAAAGGCGAAAAGAACCCCTGTGAGGGGAGTGAAATAGATCCTGAAACCGCATGCATACAAGCAGTGGGAGCCGACTTGTTCGGTGACTGCGTACCTTTTGTATAATGGGTCAGCGACTTACATTCAGTAGCAAGGTTAACCGATTAGGGGAGCCGTAGAGAAATCGAGTCTTAATAGGGCGTTTAGTTGCTGGGTGTAGACCCGAAACCGGGTGATCTATCCATGAGCAGGTTGAAGGTTGGGTAACACTAACTGGAGGACCGAACCCACTGTCGTTGAAAAGCCAGGGGATGACTTGTGGATAGGGGTGAAAGGCTAATCAAACTCGGTGATAGCTGGTTCTCCCCGAAAGCTATTTAGGTAGCGCCTCGGACGAATACCATTGGGGGTAGAGCACTGTTTCGGCTAGGGGGTCATCCCGACTTACCAAACCGATGCAAACTCCGAATACCAATGAGTACTATCCGGGAGACAGACTGCGGGTGCTAACGTCCGTAGTCAAGAGGAAAACAATCCAGACCGCCAGCTAAGGCCCCAAAATTATAGTTAAGTGGGAAACGATGTGGGAAGGCATAGACAGCTAGGAGGTTGGCTTAGAAGCAGCCACCCTTTAAAGAAAGCGTAATAGCTCACTAGTCGAGTCGGCCTGCGCGGAAGATGTAACGGGGCTAAAACTATATGCCGAAGCTGCGGATTTACACATTAGTGTAAGTGGTAGGGGAGCGTTCTGTAAGCCGATGAAGGTGGATTGAGAAGTCTGCTGGAGGTATCAGAAGTGCGAATGCTGACGTGAGTAACGACAAAACGGGTGAAAAACCCGTTCGCTGAAAGACCAAGGGTTCCAGTCCAACGTTAATCGGGGCTGGGTGAGTCGACCCCTAAGGCGAGGCCGAGAGGCGTAGTCGATGGGAAATTGGTTAATATTCCAATACTTCAGTGTAATGCGATGAGAGGACGGAGAAGGTTAAGTCAGCCTGGCGTTGGTTGTCCAGGTGAAAGGAAGTAGGCATGTATCTTAGGCAAATCCGGGGTACTCTATGCTGAGATCTGACAGCAAGCTGTACTTGTACAGTGAAGTGGCTGATACCATACTTCCAGGAAAAGTCTCTAAGCTTCAGTTACACTGGAATCGTACCCGAAACCGACACAGGTGGTCAGGTCGAGTAGACCAAAGCGCTTGAGAGAACTCTGCTGAAGGAACTAGGCAAAATGGTACCGTAACTTCGGGAGAAGGTACGCTGCTTTTGGTGATGGAACTTGCTTCCTGAGCTGAGAGCAGCCACAGAAACCAGGCCCCTGCAACTGTTTATTAAAAACATAGCACTCTGCAAACACGAAAGTGGACGTATAGGGTGTGATGCCTGCCCGGTGCTGGAAGGTTAATTGATGGGGTTAGCGTAAGCGAAGCTCTTGATCGAAGCCCCAGTAAACGGCGGCCGTAACTATAACGGTCCTAAGGTAGCGAAATTCCTTGTCGGGTAAGTTCCGACCTGCACGAATGGCATAATGATGGGGGCGCTGTCTCCAGCAGAGGCTCAGTGAAATCGAAATCGCCGTGAAGATGCGGTGTACCCGCGGCTAGACGGAAAGACCCCGTGAACCTTTACTGCAGCTTGACATTGAACTTTGATCTTACTTGTGTAGGATAGGTGGGAGGCTTTGAAACCGAGACGCTAGTTTCGGTGGAGCCAATCTTGAAATACCACCCTGGTAATATTGAGGTTCTAACTCTGCTCCATGATCTGGAGCGAGGACCATGTCTGGTGGGTAGTTTGACTGGGGCGGTCTCCTCCTAAAGAGTAACGGAGGAGTACGAAGGTGCGCTCAGCGTGGTCGGAAATCACGCGTAGAGTATAAAGGCAAAAGCGCGCTTAACTGCGAGACCCACAAGTCGAGCAGGTACGAAAGTAGGTCTTAGTGATCCGGTGGTTCTGTATGGAAGGGCCATCGCTCAACGGATAAAAGGTACTCTGGGGATAACAGGCTGATACCGCCCAAGAGTTCATATCGACGGCGGTGTTTGGCACCTCGATGTCGGCTCATCTCATCCTGGGGCTGAAGCAGGTCCCAAGGGTATGGCTGTTCGCCATTTAAAGAGGTACGCGAGCTGGGTTTAGAACGTCGTGAGACAGTTCGGTCCCTATCTACCGTGGGCGCTGGAAATTTGAGAGGATCTGCTCCTAGTACGAGAGGACCAGAGTGGACGAACCTCTGGTGTACCGGTTGTGACGCCAGTCGCATCGCCGGGTAGCTATGTTCGGAAGGGATAACCGCTGAAAGCATCTAAGCGGGAAGCCTACCTCAAGATAAGATTTCCCTTGGACTTTATGTCCACTAAAGAGCCGTTGAAGACTACGACGTTGATAGGTTGGATGTGGAAGTGCGGTGACGCATGAAGCTGACCAATACTAATTGCTCGTGAGGCTTGACTATACAACACCCAAACAGTTGT
>NZ_VOZO01000040.1:0-2576 GCF_013419715.1 Acinetobacter sp. YH12063
GTAAGCGTCCGCTGAACCCCATGCCTATTTTTTAATTTGAGTTGGATTTCCAGCGATGTGGCAGTAATTCTTCAATCTGAGTCACTTTATGTGTCGGCAACCTTTTCAGCACATCACTTAAATAGGCATAGGGATCCAGCCCATTCAGCTTTGCTGACTGGATTAATGTCATAATATTGGCTGCTCGCTGACCGCTGCGCAGCGAACCTGCAAATAACCAGTTCTTACGTCCCAACGCCCAGGGGCGCATCTGGTTTTCCACCCAGTTATTGCAAATCGGTAGATTGCCATCATCCAGATAGCGGCTTAAGGCTGGCCAACGCTTCAGAGTGTAATTGATGGCCTTGGCGGTAGGAGAACTCGATGGCACTGTCAGATGATGTTGGTTGAGCCATTCATATAGTTGTTGCATCACTGGTTGACTATGCTGTTGTCGGTATTCGCGGCGGTCTTCCGCTGTACCATCGGTCTTTTTCCTGAGTTCTGCTTCTATCGCATACAGTTTCTGAATCAGCACTAAGGCCTGTTCAGCGACCTGACTTTTCCCAGTTACATGCAGTTCATGGAATTTACGACGTGCATGGGCCATGCAGCCCACCTCTATGACCTGGCCTGATTTAAAGCGTGCTTTATAACCACTGTAATCATCACAGACTAGATAGCCCTGCCAGCCTTTCAAGAACTCTGCAGCATGCTGGCCTGAACGACTATCCTGAAAGTCATAGATCACCGCCTGAACTGGATTGTACTGTGTGGTGGCATAGGCCCAGACATAACCTTTCTTCGGTTTTTTATCATTCTCACCCATCCGCATGATGGTGACTGGTGTTTCATCTGCATGCAGCACCTGCTGTTGTAGTACCACCTCTTTTAAGGCATTGGCCAGAGGTTCCAGTTCCACACCGCAGCGACCTATCCAGTCAGATAAAGTTGATCTAGAAAGTTCGATTCCCGCCCGCTGATAGATCAGACGTTGACGGTACAGCGGCAAATGATCGGCATACTTCGATACCAGCACATGGCTGAGCAATTCAGGTGAAGCAATGCCTTTATCAATCACATAGGCGGGCATCGCTTGCTGAGTCAGAGTGTCACACTGATCACAGACCCATTTACCACGCACATGCTGTTCCTTATAGAACTGTGCCGGTCTGAAATGCAGTTTTTCACTGATATCTTCGCCGATACGACGTAACTGGCAGCCACAACTGCATTGGGTTGATGCAGGTTCATGCTCAATACGGATGGTGTGTAGATGATCTGGCAGCAGTCGACGTTTAGGTTTGTTGACTGTGGCTTTCTGTGTCGCTGCATGGGTTTTATCTGCATTTAATCGTTCTAATTCCAGATCAACGGCTGCGATATCTTCTTCGACCGCCTCATCCCACAGATGGATTTGTTTTGCGGTGAGATGTTCGTTTTTACTGCCGAATTTATGCTGTTTAAACAGCGCCAGTTCATGCTCGTATTTTTGATTGAGAATAGAAAGATGCTGAACTTTAGAATCTAATTGCTGATTGGTGACTTCAAGATGTTGAACTTTGGCATCTAATTGTTGATTTGATACTTCCAGATGTTGAACTTGAGCATCTAATTGTTGTTTATCTTCTGCGAGTTGTTGATGCTGCATCGCCAACTGCCGGGTGAATTCCAGCAGTTGTTCATGGGTCAGTTGGCTTAAATCTGGCAGCGTATTCATGACCGCAGTATGCCTGAGGTCATGAGAAGAATGAAATAGAACGTTTGGAGGATGGCAGAATAGCCGAGCTTGGTTTAGAGCATCGTGACCACCTGCTGTCGTCCAATGCGCTGCCAAGGCAAACCCTGGATTAATGCCTGTAACTGTTCCGGGTTGAGAGCTACGCTTTCACCCTGGTGAACTTTAGCCCAGTGGAATTTTCCCTGTTCCAAACGCCGGGCACACAGCCAGATGCCCAGTCCATCATGTACCAGCACTTTCATGCGATGGCCACGTTTATTACAGAACAGGTAAGCACAATGCGGTTTAATGTAGCCAAAGGCTCTCACCACCTGAGCCATGACAGTATCCATCCCTGCTCGCATATCCAGAGGTTGGGTAGAAAGCCAGATTTCATCGATACGGATCATGTTGCCAGCACCTTGAGTAATTCTGCCAAGGCAGGTATTTCTGATACTTGCCATTTCAAGCCAATTTCTGCTTTTGAGTGGGGTAAAGTAATTTGAACTTTTAACATGTCAGTAGGAGTAGGATCTAATGGTGCAGAGCAAGATAAGGCAATAAATGCAGGTTTATTCGGTAGTGGTGAGCGATCACTCCCTGGCTTAGCATCAATTAAGCGAATCCATTTGGATACAAGATTTGTATTCAATCCATGTTGCAAAGCGACTGAAGCAATTGAAACGTCCGGTGCTTTACAAGCCTGAACGATCTGCTGTTTAAATTCAGCACTGTATGTTCTTCGTTTTTTCGCAAGAGATGCGATGGATGTCTGATGATTTGTAGTCATAAATTTAAGTCCCCACTTGTTTCTAAGTGGGGACTAAATTAAGGCTTATAGGATGAATTCAGAAGGTGTGTTCAGCGGACGCTTACT